>JAHJGQ010000013.1 GCA_018824365.1 Nanobdellota archaeon
CTTACAAAATTGAATATGATGAACGATTCAATTGTCTTGATGAATTTGTAAACTTTTATAACGAAGTAAGAATTCATCAAGGAATATACTACGCAAGACCACTCGATAGATACAAAAGTGCCATTAATGCGGTTTAGCTCATTCCAGCAACAATCAAACTACTGGTTAATTTTATGTCTTCTCTGGATCTGAGGCTATCTATGACAAAAGTATACAACTCTTCAGAATTGGATACGTTGACTTCAGCAATAATGTCCCATTCTCCAAAAATAAAATTAGCTTTTTCTATTTGAGGATATTTTTGTAGTTCATCAATAATCCCTTTACTAAATATTTCATTTAAAGAAATCAAGATAAATGCTTTCATTTTGCACCACCATTTAGTTATATGGTATCTGACTATATAAAATCATTCCATTAAAAGTATATGTGTACATATATATTATCAAAAGATCTGATGAAAAGAAATATAAATTGTAGCAGTTACTTAATTATTGATGGTAAGAGGAAGACCGGTAAGAAGCCAAATAAGGCAAAACGTTGTAGAAATTTTATACTATTTAGAGAAAGGGTATGGTTATCAGATTGCTAAGATATACAATGAGATTTTTCCGATGGTGACACAACGTAGTATCTACTATCATCTTCGTAAAGGTGTTTTAACAAGAGAGATACAAGTACATAAAATTGAAGAAGAGAAAGGAGATTTTTCTTGGGGAAGCACTGTTGAAAAAAAATACTATACTTTGGGAAATTCAGCATTGCCAAAAGGAGAGAATAGGATTAAAGATTTTTTGAAAAAATGGAAAAAGTAATCTTTGTTTAGTAATTTCTTTAGGCACTAAAAGACAATATTTCGATACAGCCATTTAGAGATACTTGTGTTTCGAATAAGTTTTCTCATAAATTTTATAAAGAATTACTCTTAGTGGAAAATCCATGATAATGCAATCATTTATAGGAAAAGTACTTGAAAAAGAAGATTTGACACCTGACGTTATTAGGTTTACCATTACTTCTCCAACTGGGTTCTCTTTTAAAGCAGGACAATTTGTAAATTTAATGATAAAAAAAGATGGAGTTAGGAAACCACGTTCTTATTCTATCCTAGATTCCAGTTCAGATGGAGAACGATTTCATTTAGTTATAAAATTAATAGAAAATGGATTTGCTTCAAAGGTATTTAAAGAGACGAAAGTGGGAGATGAATTTGAAGTAAAAGGTCCATTAGGTCATTTTATCTTTGATGAGAAAAGTGAAAATAAGGAAAATTGGTTTATTGGTTGCAGTTGTGGTTTGGTTCCACTTTATAGTATGATTACAGCTAACCTTGAAAAGTTTCCCGGAAAAAAGTTTTATCTGGTTTTCAGCGTGAAAACTAAAAAAGATCTAATCTTACATGACGAATTGAGAAAGATGGAACAAAATAATGCCAACTTTATTTATATTCCAACTTTGACAAGAGAAGAGTGGGAAGGTAAATCAGGTAGGGTGCAAAAACATTTTCCTAACAATCTTAAAAACAAAACTTTTTATATCTGTGGAATAAAAGAACTTGTAATTGATGTGAAAGAATATTTATTGGATAATGGTGTTGACTCAAAGAATATAAAATTCGAAAGGTATTCTTAATTATGAAGATGGGGGTGTAAAGATGAAAATAAAAGTTTCAGAAGATTTAAATCAAAATTCAGAAGTACTTTTTTTAGGCATATTTGAAGAAGATAAAGAAAATTATCAAAAATTTAGTAAAGAGTTGGCTAATGAGTTGCAGAAAGCCCTGAAAGAAAAAACTTTTTCCAAGAAGTTTGGAGAAATCTATTCAACCAGATTACCTAATCTTTCTTCTAAAAAGGTTATAGTTCTTGGATTAGGGAATGAAAATGAATTTAGTGCTGAAAAAGTTAGGCAAGCTTTAGGGAAAGCAGTAAACCAAACAAAAAACTATAAGTTAACTTCTTTCTCTACAAATATTGTTCTTTTAGCAAATTCTTTAAATAAAATCAATCCTGAATCATTAGGAAGGGCAGCAGCAGAAGGAATTTTATTGGCAGATTATAGTTTTACAAAATATCTGGCAAAAGAAAGACAAGAAAAGAAAAAACCGTTAGATTCTGTTTCTTTGCAATGGAAAAGCTCCTCAACTTTACTTACCAAAGGGATTAAGACAGGAAAAGTAATTGCAGAAAGTACTAATTTTGTCAGAAACTTAGTTGATGAACCTGCAAACGTGGTAAATTCTTTATTTTTAGAAAAAGTAGCACAAAAAATTGCTGCTGATTCTGATAAAATTAAATTAAAAGTTTTGGATAAGATGGAATTGCAGAAGGAAGGGCTGAATGCTTTGTTAGGGGTAAATTTGGGAAGTGATAATTCTCCTAAATTGTTGATTCTTGAATACAATGGTTCAGATAAAAATGGTTATACTGCTTTAGTTGGAAAAGGTATAACTTTTGATAGTGGAGGATATAACCTAAAACCTACTAAGTATATAGAAGATATGAAGACAGATATGGCTGGCGGTGCTGTAGTTCTTGGAACTATAAAAGCAGCAGCAGAATTAGGACTGAAAAAAAATCTGCTTGGTGTAGTTCCTGTTTGTGAAAATATGGTTAGCGGTTCAGCACAACGTCCAGGAGATATTGTTAAAGCTTATAATGGAAAGACAATAGAAATAGGCAATACTGATGCGGAAGGAAGATTGATACTTGCCGATGCTTTAGCTTATACGGAAGCGAAGTATAAACCAGAAGTGATGATTGATTTAGCTACACTTACAGGAGCTTGTGTAATCGCTTTAGGATATTATGCTGCGGGAATGGTTGGTAAAGACGAGAAACTTTTGAATGAATTAAAATTTGCTGGATTGGAATCTGGCGATAAAGTTTGGGAGTTGCCTTTTTTTGATGAATATCAAGATTGGATGGATGGTTCCATCTCTGATTTGAACAATATTTCTGCGAAAGGTAAAGGGTATGAAGCTGGATCAATTACTGGAGGAGTATTCTTGAGCAAATTTGTCGAGAAAGCTAAATGGGTACATATAGACATAGCTGGCTCTGCTTATTGGGCTGTGGATGGAGATTATCTGAGGAAAGGAGCAACCGGTTCAGGAGTTAGGGTTTTAAGTTATTATTTGTTGGGTAATTAATCGATAAATAAACTACTCTATTTTATACTAAAAAATTTCAACAGGAATTTTTTGGGAGTGTTTAATACTCCAACCTTTATGGGAAGTAAATTAAAATCTTCTTTTTCCACCAGTGTTTCACTGGTGGCCTACATCCATTAGCACAATGATTGGAAAAAGAAGGGTCAGAAATTCGACCGAGCCGTAGGCGAGCATGCCCCTAGTCTGTGACTAGGGGTGTCGGATTTC
>JAHJGQ010000055.1 GCA_018824365.1 Nanobdellota archaeon
AATAATTATATATAGTTATCATATTAAAAAAGAGGTGTAATGT
Organism: Nanobdellota archaeon; assembly: GCA_018824365.1. Taxonomy (GTDB): domain Archaea; phylum Nanobdellota; class Nanobdellia; order Woesearchaeales; family GW2011-AR9; genus JAHJGQ01. Next base: position 44 of record JAHJGQ010000055.1, read on the forward strand.
GTCTAGAAGTAAATTAGATAATGTAATTCAGTATTTAATTCCACCTTCATTAATACTTCTTCTTGTTGTAACTATTATTGAAGTTTTTTATGGTATAGGAAAGCTTAAACTTTTCATCGACATTTTTGATATCTATGTTATTATTATTTTTGCTGCAGATCTTTATTATCGTTGGCAAGATACGCCTCACTTTATTCCTTATGTGAAAAAACATATTCTTGATATTATAGCAACAATTCCGTTCAATTTAATTTTTTGGGGAATCGAGGGTCTCACACTAATCAAAGCCCTAAGAGGAGTACGTATAATTTCTAGAGCAGGAAGATTCGTTAGGCTTGCACGTTATGGAAGATTATTAAGGCTATTAAGATTTGGAGCAAGATCTCCCCGGTTCTTACGTTTCAGAAAATACGTTAAAAAAGGAAAAATAAGAAAAGTACAACCCCATGAAAAAAAGATGAAAGGGGTGTTAAGTTTTAAAGTGATCTTATTAATCACCATTAACTCGATAATGGGAACAGGAATATGGTTTCTTACTTCAGCTGGAGCCAAACATGCCGGTCCAGCATCATTAATCTCCTGGGGAGTACTCTCATTAATTTCTATCTATATTGCTATGTGTTTTGGTGAACTAGTCTCTATGTTTCCTAAAGCTGGAGGGGTCTATGAATTTGCTAAACAGACTTACGGAAGATTTTGGTCATTTGTGATTGGCTGGACGACTTCTATAGCAGGAAGTGTTACTATCGCTATGCTTTTGTTAGGATCACTACAATATCTTATTCCCATAAAATATTCATTTACTTACATTCCCATAGCTATCTTCTTAATAATTATTTTTAGTTACGTAGCTTTTAGAGGTATGCAAACATCTACGATAGTATTAGTTACATTTGCTCTGATAACTTTAACAGCAGTTACTGCAATCATCATTCCTGGATTTATTAATTTGAAATCAAGCAACCTTACACCCTTCTTTGTCTTTCCAACAATGTCAATTATTTTAGCCATATTCTTCATTGCAGAAACTTTTTTTGGTTGGGAAAGTGCTATCTTCTTATCAGCAGAAACAAAGAACCCTTCCAAGATTATGCCCAAAGCTTTAATTTATGGAACACTTGTTATTGCATTACTTTCATTCTTACTTGCCTTTACAGCCATGGGAACAATTCCTTGGCAACAGTATTCAGAATCAGTCGCTCCATTACGCGATTTAGGAGAAGTACATTTCGGCCTTACAGGAAGGCTCATTTTTACAATTTTAATATTTGTTTCTGTCATAGGTGCTACAGCTGGTTGGATTGTAACTGCACCAAGACTCTTAATGTCCATAGCAGAAGATAAGCTCTTCTTTGTACAATTTGCTAAAATCCATCCAAAACATAAAAGCCCTTACGTTTCCATACTTTTCCAGGTATTGGTGGTCTCAACTTTAGTAATAATGGGAGCAGGATCATACGAAACCTTACTGCACATGTTAATTCCTTTAATATTGGTTGTTTACTCTGCAGTTCTTTTGAGTGTGGTGATTTTACGTTTCAAAATGCCAGATTATCCCCGACCATATAAAGTTGTTTTTGGAAAAGTAGGTCCATTTGCTACCATCTTATTCATGATTTTCCTTTTGATAATGTTCATTAAAGAAACACATGGTGCTTTGGATATCCTAAGAATTTCAGGATCTTTGATTATATTTGGAATTCCCGCATACTTTGCTATTGAATTATTCTACGAACAGAAATATGTTAAGTTGAGAAGGTCTTTAACAGCTAAAGTAACTCACCATTACCATAGAATTCCTCTACCTAAACCAACCCTCAACAAAATAATTTCTTTAACCGGCCACATTAGAAAGAATACTACTATACTTGCCGACAATTTTCCTTTAGGAGCTTTCACTCAGATGATTCTAAAGAAAAATATTCCTTTTCATCACATTTATCTTGCTAACATCTCTAAAGAAGAGATAGATGCTTTTGAAGAAGATGTTTCTAAAGATAAAAGGAAGAATGTAACAACACATTTATTGAGAACATTAAAAATACCTAAAGTTAAAAAAATAGATGTTTTTATCTCATTCAATTCTCTTGGTTATGTAAAAGACATTCCTCGTTTTGTCCATGACGTCAAAACAATACTAAAGAAGAAGGGTAAATTTTGTTTTTATGTGAAGAGTTATTTCTTTAAAATTGCACCAAATTCTATAGAAATTTCTGATAAAAATAAGATAATTAATTTATTCAAAAAAGAAAACCTTGAAGTTAATTATATTAAAAAGAAAAAACCATTTAAAGAAGAAATCTTCATCTATGGAGTTAAAAAATAAAAGTAACCTTATTCTCAACAAATATCATCAATAATAACCTCTATGACTATTTAATCTAGATAAGATTATCGCTGCAATGATAAGAATTAAAGCAGCCACGGCAGCAACAACCCATGTATTTGCAGTTAGAGGCTGAAGTTCCGTAATAACTACTGCACCAGTGATAGCATCAGTAAATTTTTGACTAAAAACCACTATTCCCATTATGACAATACTTAAGAAAATAGCTAAAAGTGCACCAATCCTTTTCAAATCTCTTTTACTTTGTTCTTCTTCCATTGTAAGAGTATTGTAACGATGATTATAATAATAAGGAATTATAAAAAATGTTGTATTATCTAACAAGTGGTGTTTAAAATTAATTCTCAACAATCCAAAAATATAAAAATAGCTGACCTTTTCTGAAAAAAATGAATCAGGCAATTAAAGCTCAATGTAAGGTTTGTGGTATTTTTGTCCCAGTGGATCAATTCAAGCTTCATTATAAATATAAGAAGATGGTCTGTCCAAATTGTTTCAGCGGCAAGACAGAAAAAGCTGAGGAAAAAAAAAGAGTAGAAACACCAGCAAAACCGCCAGGATGGGATCAGGAAGATGAATACTTACAAAAGATGGTTCGATTACGTAATAAAGAAGAAAAAGAAAAGGCTCAGTTCACCAAAATTCCTGGCACGGAACAAGTAAGATGCAAATGTAATAATTGCAAATTCTCATTCAAATATGATCCTTTTAGAAAAAGTCCGAGAACATGCCCTTATTGTAATGAAGATATACCAAGATTAAAAACTTTCAATTTACTTTAAAGATTTTTTTATGGAATCAAGTGCTGTATAAACAGTCTCTGGATTTTCTAAGCTTTTTTCGTACATCCGTATAGAAATTGATTGTTTCATACCATGTATATTGAGATGTTTAGAATAATTATCTAAAGCGATAAAATCTTCCGGATGAGAAACAATAACAAGTGCAGAATTATCAATAAACTCCATCAATTCTGGACCAGAAACACATAATAGCCTAAACCTGGAATCACTTCCAACCATCTTTTCGTATGATCTCAATTCTTCCTTGTCTCCTGAACAGAAAATAACAGTATAATCTCGTTCAAAGCCAGAAACTAAGTCCATAAAAGCTTTCCTTGGAACTTCTCTAATTCGTGCATAAGTGGCAAGTAACTCAAATTCTTCTGAAGAAACTTTCTTATCACTATACGCTTCATAGATAGCATTACGCACAGCAACTATGTTATCAACACAACGTTCAATAACTGCTTGATTATACTTGCATTTGCTTTGCACATCTCCATCGCTATATGCATTAGAAACATTTGAAAAGTTTAAATTAAATAATGATTTTCTGATTTCTTCTGTTGAAACTTTTTGAGGAAAATAATCCCCCTCAATTTCTTTAATTACGTTAGCAAGACTGACTGTACATTCATAGTTTACATCTACATCAGCAGAGATTGCTTTGATTTCAATATGATTAAGTCCAGCAATCACTCCTCCAAGCTGTTGACCCATCAGGTAATCAATTTCATCTATCTTTCCATCATCGTCTTTTGCTTCAAAAAAGAATTGTCTGATAAGATGTTCAGCCGCAGGATGATCCTTGTCAATAAATGTTTCCCAGTTAGTCAAACTACTAAACATTTTAGCGGGGACATTTTCTCCAACAAGCTTTTCAAGATTCCTAAAATCAATATCAGCTAAAGATCTAATATTAAAATATTGGCTGAATCTATAAAATAATTTCAGATGTCTCTTACCATCATTTTCAATTTGATCCAGCTCTTTTACTAATTCATTGAAATGAAAAGAATCTGAACTTGTTTTTCTAAGTTTATCCTCAACAGAAGCCCTATGATGATTATCTGCATCCATAACATTCAGATAACTCTCAAAAAACTCCAAATATCCTCTTAATTGTGGCTGGACATCATCACAAGGAAAATTAAATTCGCCATTTATCAATTGTATAAGTTCAGGCATTCCTTTTGCTGAAGTAAGATAATTTTTATCTTCTTCTTGCCTTTTAAGTAAATAATTAGTAAGTATTTTTGTATCTTCTTCAGTGATATTAACATTCCATCTTTCATTGATATTAGCACGGCAATGATTAATGATTCTTAATTCATCTTGAGTTATTTTTCTAGTTTGATTTGAATTTGGTCTTTTACGAATTGCTTCCTGAAGGATATAACATAAATCTGCAAAAGCTGCAACTTGAGCAGAATAAGGAGCGTTTACAACAATTTTCAGCTCATCTATTGAGTTAGAAACAGTTTCATAAGCCGGTTGAGAAGCCGGTTCAGGATCAAGCCCCCAATCAAGATCATTCATTTCAGGAGAACATGAGACAGTAGAATCAGGAGTAAGTGCCAGAATAGTAGATAAGTTACCAAGATTTCTCAAACGCGGTGCTTTGTCAGAATCATGTTTTGTCATCTTTTTTAACTGTTCATCTGCTGCAGCTAAATATATACTACCAGCATCATCACTAGTGATAACTGCTTCCCCTTTAGAGACTAGCTGCATAGTTCTAGGTTTAGAACCATTTTTTCCATTATGTTGTTCATTATCAGTATTTGAATCAACCATTTTCAATGTATATGTTATAAATGTATTTGTTTATAAATCTTATGATGTTAGTCACTTGCAAATAGTATCTTACAATGACTAATTTAGCTTTAAATCTTAAGGAAAACATTTATAATCACTAAAAAATTACTTTTTTCATGCAAAAAAAAAGAGATGTAAAAAAAACAGTGAAAATTAGAAAAAAAATTAAAAACAAATCGTCGTCCAGCAAAGTTACGAAAAGTATTAAGAAAAAAACTCTTCAAAAGAAAAATATTAAAAAAATACAGAAATCTTCTTCTAAAAAGATTAAAAGAAATACTAAAAAAATAATTACGCAAAAAAAAAATAAAAAAAGATTGCAAAAGAATCTTTCTAAAACAGAAAAAGCATCAGAAAAAAAGCCAAATCAAAAATTAAATAAGAAATCAACTAAATTGCGTGGTTATATTTCTTTTGATACATTAATAAAACAATTAAAGAGATCAAAAAGAAAACAAGATGTAATCATTACTGAAACTCCCAGAAAGATAAAAAGAAAACCTGAAGGATTCATCCCCTTAAAGACATTGTTAAATAAATTAAAAAATAGATAAACTTAATTTCTACACATTAAAGAGATGATAAAAAGTTTATGATTGATAAATTGAATTACAATATTTTGATTAAATAGAGAATTTATTTTTTAATTCTTCTGCTTCTTTACTAAAATCTTTATATCCTCGCCAAGAATAAGTGTCAAAATCGTCAAATAAATAATAATCATCATAAGTTATAACTGAATAAATATAATAAGATTTGCCTTGTGAACTCTTTCCATTCTTTGAAATATACATAGTATTATCATTTCTTAAATCGTAGCTAATAAATCCCGATTGGGGCTCAATCAAAATAGCATTAACTAAAGAACTATGAACATCTTCACTATTAATTATCTCTTTATCAGTAAAAGCAATAACACAATGTCCAACTATTTCTCCAGAAAGTTCGCTATTAGGATCAAGTTCAGCAGGAAAATTACCGCAAACAACATAGCTAAACACATAATTATTTGGAATAAAAAATGGTGCAGAATTTGGATAATACCAAGTTTCTTTTTTAGTAAAATAATAATTCCCTTTACCCTCTTTAATAGCTTCGAAAGTTAGATTACCTCTATTATGTTCACTACAATAATCTCGCAAATAATTTATCTCTGCATTAACAACTAAAGAATAATCTTCACAGTCACCACCACCATTATTGTAAAAATCTTCAAGGCTTTGTAATTTATCTTCAGCCTCACTTGTTGTTATATCATTTTTATATTCAAATTCTTTAAGTATACTATGTACCCAACTAAGACATCCAACTTTTAAAATACAATTACTATCTGAATCTGTTGTTAAACATTTAAGAATATATGACTTTACTGATTTATAAACATCATAATTAGCAATATTTGAATTAGATTTAAACCAAGAATTAGCATTATCTATCTCATATTTAAAATCGTCAATTTCTTCTTTAATAGATTCTACTTTTAAACTGATCATTTCTTTTTCTTTATTGAGATTATTAATTTCTTCATCTTGAGATTTTAACATGTCTATATTCTTACTTATTTCTTCATTATTCTTACTAATTTCATTATTTTTTTTACTTATTTCTTTAATTGCAGAAGTTATATTTTTGTTCAACAATTCCATTTCAGAATTTAAATTATAAATTTGAAGTTTTAGTTTCCCATTCATATTAAACAAACCTAAACTTAGAATAATTAGTCCTACGATTATTAACACCAAAATTAAAAATACAGATTTAAACTGTTTTTTATTCATCAAAAATTCTATTTCTTAATAATATATAAATATTTGTTCATAAATTGTCTGATCTTACTTTCTTCAGTTGTTTAAGTATTAGATACAGGGTGAAATTGCTCTGAGTCTAGTTAGAATATACCCAACTATTTAAAAATTATAGTAATGCCCCTGCGAGGATTTGAACCCCGGTTTCAAGCTAATCACAAAGTGAAATGTTGTTTCACATTCCGCAAGCTTGCATCCTATTTACCATCTCTTGTTCAAAATATTTTTTAATTCATGAACAAGTCGAACCAGGCTAGACGACAGGAGCATTATAGAAAAAAAACTAACAATTCTTTAAAAATCTTCTTAATATTGCCTTTCAACAGGATTTCCACCGCTTCTTTTCAGGTAAGCACCCTGAATTATCTTCTCCAGTTCTTTCTTAAAACTTTGCTTATCTGAAGTTATTATTGATTCCTCAATTGAACCATCAGCGCCAACCTTTTGATACGATTTGCTTAGATCACCATGCTCAAACTTAGAATAGACTCCTGCAATGATTATATCTGAAGAACAAGACTGACGAATATCTCTGCAAATTCCCAACCCTACATTACTTGAACGAGTACTATCAACTAAAACCAAATTAGGCTCAAATTTTCTTACTTGTTCTAATGCTTCACTTAAGTTTCCTGCTTTACCAACCTCATGATAACCAATCCATCTTAAGCTCGAGATATACAATGAAAGCTTATTAAAACTATTAGAGACTACCAAAATTCTTCTATTATCTTCATTTGATTCCATGAAAAAAACCCTTAAATCTCAAAATATGATTAACTTAATAAATTTGTGTAAGAAACATTTATTTTTCTTTATCTTTCTTTAGCTTTCTTAATCTCTCCGCCACCTGCAGGAAGAAACTTAATAATATCATCTAAATCTCCGCCTTTCAACTTAGCTTTGATTTTTTTTGCTAAACTGCTTTTCTTTTCTCTGCCAAGAATTATTACAACATAATTATTAGTTTTTTTCTCAACAGCTGAAAGCGGACCGCCAATGATATCTTCTCCGACTAAACCTATTGAATATTCAAGTCTTGGATGAAGATATTTTGTCTTTCCATAAACCATAAAACTTCCTTTAGCTAGATGCTCGCCGGCTTTAGCCTCTTTGGTAACTTGTTCAGGCTTGACATAAAAAACATCGGCAGTACCATGGCCTAGTTTCCATGCTTTTGAATAAACTGCAACTGCCTGCGCAACTTCATTTAAGGTTAGTTCACCAGCTTCTTGTCCATTCTTGATAACAAAGAAAGGAGAACCGGCCATATCGGTATGAAAAACCAAATCTTCTTTATCTAGATGTTTTTTTACAACAATTTCGTTTGAAGTTGCATCCTTTCCACCAACACAGAGAAACTCTTCAGAAGAGATAAACCAGTGAAATTTTTCATACCATTCCCTTTTTTTTTCTTTTTTCTCACGTTTCTTCTCTTCCCCTTCTAGAAATTTAGATTCCTCTTTCTGTAATTTTTCTAATTTTTTTATGCTGTCTTTCAGAGCAGCTTTAGCTCCTTCCAGCTTTTTCTTAGCCTTTTTAGCTTTATCAAAAAAGTTACCTGAATTTTCATCTACTGATTTGTTCAAATCAAATTCTATTTCCATAACTTAGTAAGAATCTATCCCTGTATTAAAATGTTTTTGCTGTATAGTTAAGTTTATTTAAGTTTAGCCAGAAGACAATAATGATTATGCCTATCAGCATATAATTCTAAAATCTTAAAATTAGAAAAATATTTTTTCAAAAGTGATTTTGTATAAATATAATGAGGTACTCCTTTTTCAGGACCATCTAACATAACATATGTTCTCGGCTCAATTATCCTTACTTTTGATGCTCTTCCTTTCATCTTGTTTTTTGTAACTGTTATAAAAATCAATCCATTAGGTTTCAATACTCTTTCAATTTCTTTAATACATAAATTGACATCTTTTAATCTAGCATGATGAATTACTTGAACAGAAAGAATAGCTTCAAAAAAATTATCTTTGAATGGAAATCTATTATAACAACTTGAGTTCTTGAGTTTTGCTTTTAGTTTTAAATCTTTTAACCATTTTCTACCTTGCTTTAATCCGGATTCAGCATTATCCATACCATAAACATCAAAACTTTCCTTAGAAAGCAAAACAACATGTCTGCCACTTCCACAACCAAGATCAAGAACTCTTTTTATACCCTCTTTTTTCATCAATTTGACAACTTTATCCATATCTTCATGAGGCTTGTAGAAAACTTTGCCTTCTTTTTTAAAAATAGATTCCCATCCCATAGAAAAAACATTATTTTTAATCTTTAAATAATTTTTTGATTTCTGGACTAAAGCGCAACTTATTAGCGTACTCAAATTTAACTAGACAATAATGTTTATATTACCTATCAACAAGATTTAATCTCTTCGATAATTAAAGCTTTATCCACACAGACCTGTTCTTCATCCTGCAACATAATCTTAGGAGAAATTTTAATCTGTCTTATTTCTCCTACTTCTGAACTATCATAATTAACATGTCCCAAATAAACAGCAGCCCTGCCCATTTTAGCTTCATTGATCTCAAAAGTCTCTGCTTTCTGTGTTCCAATAATATTAACAATCAAACCTTCAACATTAATATTAATTCCATTCTCAATAGTAAATGATAAATCTTTCTGAGTATTATCATAACACACTTCTTCATTACCACCGATTACAGAAAACTTTAATCCAATATCTACCGGACATTGGGCTTCCAACTCTACTTGTGCTCTTCCAAAATTCATTATCACTACACCTAACGCTACAGCAAAGGAAATCAACAAGAATGTTGCCATTATAGGAGTTATTGCTTTTTTGTCAAAATTCATCTTAAGCCTTCCAATGCCTCTTGCCTTTATGTAAAATCTCTGTAACTCGGTGAATTGGTATAAAAACCTCTTTTTGATCTTCTAGAAATACTAAAAATCCTTCTTCAATACTTTTGATCTTATTTGCTTTGATTAAAATTTCTTTCTTCTTTATTTTGTCTTTATATTTTATATGAAATAGATGTTTTTTTGGATGATAATGTACTTTATTCAAAGCAATATCAGCTCTTTCCTCGAAACCCATACCTAACGACATCACTTTAGAAACTAATTTTTTTGAAAAAAGTATCATTAATAGACCAACAACTAAACTAATCAACGGATTATGAAGATAAGGAAGCGAACCGATTCCATCCCAAACCCCTGCCCAAAAGAAAACAATACCTATCAATCCAAATAGATACCACGAATAACGTCTGATTTGTTCTTTACTAACCATATTTGACTCTTTACAATCTCCAATCAGTTTTACCTTTATATTCAACTTCTTTCAATCTATCAAAAGGAATGAAAACTTCCTGCTGTTTTTTAGAATGTTTAAAGACTAAAAATTTCTTTTCAACACTTTTTAACATATCTGCACTAATGACAATATCTTTCTTCATTTTTTTATCATAATATTTTATTTTGAAATGTTTCTTATCAGGATGATCACGGAAAGAAAGAATTTTCTTGCCTATTGCTTTTTCCATCCCTCCCAAAGGATCAAATTCTTTAAAGATAATTCCTGAAAAAGTAAGCATTGTAAAACCTATGAATAAAAAAACCCAAGGATTGCCGATATAAGGGATTTTATATATTCCTTCCCAGATACCTTTCCAGATAAAGATGATGCTTACAGCTGCATATAACGACCAAAGAAAATGCTTATCCTGCTCCCTAAGTTTCATCATATCACCTTTTATACTAAATGGATAATTGCTGGTTATATAAAGTTTTCTTTGTGTTCCAGTATCTGTATAATTATGTAATTAGTTCTCACTTCTTGAGCATAGAAGTCATTTTTAAAATTTTTAAATGAAACAGTTGCTACATGGTTCGCTCCTAGTCAAAGTGTGATGTTCTTATTGAATATTGTGCCAGTTATGTTAGCTTATTTTATGATTGCACATAAATTTTTATGATCCTTAACTAAAACTTATTTACTTGTTTACTTATTTATTACAAAAAAAATGGTTGGTGTCAATTTTTAACCATGATATCTCTCATTATAGAAGTAGAAACTAACTTAAAATTACATTATTGGAAAGATGCAGGAGCTATCTTAATCGATAATTTTCTCTACAACAACAAAAGTATAGCCTTTGATAAATCCTATGGTCTTAAAGAAATTGATTGCATTTCTGTTTCTTTGGTTAATCTCAGCCCAGACGTCATTAATTCCCTTTTTTTTTAATCTCGATAAGCACTCTTCAACTAAATTTCGACCCATTCCAATTTTCCTATATTCCTTCTTCACATATAAATTTTCTATTATGGCACTTTTAGAATGTTTGTGAACCATGCTTAATAAAAAACCAATTATCTGAGTTTTATCTTCTGCAACCAAAAGTATGTCATTTGAACTTTTTACCCATTTATGCAGGTTTTTTTTTCTCCAAAACCCAATTTTTTCAGTAAATCTCAATTCTTTAATTGATTTGCCTAATTGATAAACTGTTTTCAAATCATTCTTTTGCATTGTTCTTATTTTCATGAGTTTATTCCTCTAAGTTTACATTAAATAAAATTTATTTTCTTAAAATTTCCTGTTTTGCTGATGAAAACGTAAACAGATTAAAAATCATTGGAAATTAATTGGCAGATGCTCTATTCTTAATTTTTACTCTGCCAAATTTTTGCAGTTCTTAATCTACTTAACATCAAATTTATTTTTTTTGAATATATTTCCAACGAATTAATCAATTCTTCAAGTCAAAGAAATCCGACACCCCTAGTCACAGACTAGGGGCATGCTCGCCTACGGCTCGGTCGAATTTCTGACCCTTCTTTTTCCAATCATTGTGCTAATGGATGTAGGCCACCAGTGAAACACTGGTGGAAAAAGAA
>JAHJGQ010000056.1 GCA_018824365.1 Nanobdellota archaeon
ATCCATTTGTTTGTCTCCGCAAACAAAGCTCACGCTACTTTTGGTTTAGTAGAATACAGCGTAACTTCGTCCGCAGTTTTTACTGCGGCGGAGCCGCTACAAAAAATTTTCTAGAAAAACAACCTAAAGGTTGGGGAATTAAACCCCTAACTCGCTACGCTCGCATTAAAAAACACATACATTTATTAAATTCTTTTTCAATTACTTTTTCTATGAAAGACTTTGAAGTGATGCTAGCACCGATGGAGAATCACACCAACCCAGAATTCAGAGAGCTATGCTACAATAAAGGGGCTTCTTCAACATTTACTGAAATGGCAAGAATATCTGCATTAGCCAGAGGCAACAAAAGCACTTTAGAAAAAATTAAGATTTCAGACTCTATTCCAACTTATATTCAATTGATCGGATCGAATGAAAAAGATTTAGATAAATTTCTACAGAACTTTAAACCGCAGATAGGATTTTTAGGATTCAATCTTAATTTAGGCTGCCCAAGCCCAGAGATGGTCCAAAAGGGATTAGGTTGCGCACTGATTAAACGGATAAGTAAAGTCAAAAAATTAATCCAGATAATACGAGATTATGGCTATCCCGTATCAATAAAGTTAAGATTAGGTATGAATAAATATGAAAAAGAAAAGAAAGTATATCTTAATCTTATAAACGAAGTAGATGCTGACTTCTTTATAGTGCATGCAAGACATGGTAAAGAAACTTACAAAGATCCTGCGGACTTCGACATTTACAAAGAATGTGTTAAGACAAGTAAGATCATCATAGCTAATGGAGACATCAAGACAAAGAAACAGATAGAATATCTGAAATCCATAGGAGTAAGAGGCGTTATGATTGGTAGAGCTGCAATAAAGAATCCAGATATATTCAATAATTTAACTTGATTAAATTTTTATTTTTCATCATACAAAACATATGCTCCCTGAAAAAATTCATGCTTTTAGGATATTTGTTTATCTTCTCAATAGTCTTCTTATAACTATTTCGCATCTTATTTGCATCTTGTTGTGAAAGACCTTTTGAGGTTTCATAACTTATACTAGGTTCAAGCACGGTCCTTTTCTTCTCAATTATTTTTTTAATTCCAAACTTTTCAGGATAATTATAGATGAAAGTATTCTTCTGTAAACCAAATATTGAAGAAGAGATTAGATTGATATGATTCTCATTTTTCTTAAGAAAATTGATCGTCTCCTCTAATTCTTGCCTAGTCTCTGTTGGAAATCCAAACATCACATATACAATATTTTTTATTCCAACACTATGCGAATTCTCAAGAACATATTCAATATCATCTTTATTCGTTCCCTTATTTATCAGATTTAATATCCTATTATTTCCAGACTCGACACCCCACATGACAAAAATCAAACCTGACTCTCTTAACTTTTTCAAGACAATCTTATTAAATTCTTTCATTGGCTTTAGTTGACACGCCCAGCGTATTCCAAGAGGTTTCACTGTCTTTGCAATCTTCAAAAGCATTTTTACTGGAATCATATCATCAATCAAAAAGAAATTCTTTTGTTTAGAATCAATTATGGTGTTCTTGATCATATCTAAAGAATATTCCATGTAAGGAACATCTTTAAAATGTGTACAGAAAGTACATTTTTTGTAATAACAAGTGCTTGTAGTCTTCAAAGGGATTACCGGTTTTGGTGTGAAATATTCATCCAGATCATATCTGGAAAAATCAAGAGCATAATCAAGATTTAATTTATCGTGGTTCACTTTCTTAGAAGAGATATATTCAAGAAAATCCAACTCCTTATCAAATACAACATCTGCAACTTCAATCAGTTTTTCATTTACAGCAGGTCCTCCTAAAACACACTTAACCCCGCTTAATCTAGCAAATTCTTTGATAAAAGAATAAGCATAAAATGCCTGGCTCGAATAGACAATACTAAATGCAACAATATCTGGATTTTTTTCTTTTATTTTATCCAAAAATATCTCAAAAAATTCTGGTCTTTCACCACTGATCACTTTTTTATTGTTTTCTGAATATATTTTAGCTGTCAATCTACGATAATCTTCTGTAACTTTATCATAATCTGCCCAATTGTTGATATCACGGTAATAATCTTGAAATTTTGGAAACTTCAATTTATGAAATTCCAGATTAAGATCAAGCACATCAATATTATGTTGAGAATTATTTTTTAGGAAAGAATACAAATTAGTGATGGAATAAGGAGGACTGGCTGGAGTACAAAATGGAAGATAGACAAGCAATACATTTTTCATGTTTGTAAAGAATTCTTATTCTGCTTATAAAAACTTTTGATTGATTTAGAAAGAAATCTCCACAATAGGAGCTTAAATAATCCATAATACAAATCTGAGTCAAAGAATTTGACTACCACTAGTCATCAAATGAACTAGTGGAAAAATAAGAGAATTTACAAATTAAACACCACAACCAGCAGAGGTTGCTGAACCCCCTTGTGTATTAAAACCAAAACCAGGTGCAGGATTGCCAAAAGAAGCCATATCAGTACTGCATTCTTCTGGACTGTTTGTAAAAGCTCCACAGATTAAGTTTAAGATACTTTGAGCATCTCTTCCTGATTGTGCTTGTTGACCATTTATGACTAATGTAGGAGAACCTTGTACACCATATTTCTTATTATCTTCATCATACACTTTAAATGGAGGGAAACTACCGCTCCATTCACTTTTCTGTGGATCTTCAAAAAGAGCCGTTATTTTATATTTCTCGTCAGTTTCTTTAATGCAACTGCTAATGTCCGCTTCTGTAAGTCCAGCATAGTTCAGCGCCTCTTTTGAATCACCATTCTCAAGAAATTTACTTAGATATTTAATAAATTTATTATTATACTCTTTTTGTATACAATATTCCATTAATTCTTCATCAAGCTCTTTCTTTCCATGCATTGCATAATTCACAAACTTAATTTCAAAATCAATTTTATCTCCTAATTCATTCACGACTGGAATAATTCCTTTTTCTATCTGTGTACCATATGGACAATAAGACATGACAAATAATTCTACTTTAGGCTTATCGGAATTAGGAATCTCTGAAGATGCTTGCTGAGTGGGTGAAGCCGCTTGTGGTTTTTTAGTTAAATCTATCGCTTGTGGAAACAAAAGTTTTCCATCTATAGTAACATAAGAGTCCATCTCCTGTCCATTAATATTTAATTTAAGATTATAAAGACCATTTGATTCTTTAACTTCTTTTAAAGTTGCGGTTCCCTCTCCTTGCAGAATATTCTGATTGATAAAATTAATAGTATTATCTGCTACTGTATCCCCAGTCAGACTATCATCTGCTACTGTATCCCCAGTCAGATTATCTTTTTTTGTCCATGAAAAATTTCCTGCAAAAACAGAAATTATTAACAAAATTCCTAAAACTATAGAAGTGATTTGCCAGAAGCCTAATTTTTTTAGTTTATGTTGCTTTTTTTGTTGTTGTTTCTCTTGGTTATGATCTTCTAAATTATTATGTTGTTTCTCTTGGTTATAATCTTCTGGATTAGATAATATTTTTTCGTTATTTTCATGATCAGAATAAATTTTATCTTCTTTGTCAGTATATTCTTCTTGATCTAGATGAGATATTTTCATTTTTATTATCCTCTTCTATTTAATCATGATTAATTACAATCAATTAACGTACTCAAGAGTTGTAAAGATTTAACTTATATACCTATTGGAACAATTATAGAACAACTATTTTTCAAAAGCTTCAACAAAACTATCTACCAATTTATCAACAAAACTTTTTTTATAAGTGATAAGAATTTTAATGATCTCATCCTTATTCTTTAAAGTATAATATTTTTGTTTTTGTTTTTCAAACACACTTAGGATATTTCTGTCAATCAATTGATTAAGATACCAAGTTACAGAAGAAGGAGAAACATTCAGGTAATCGATAACTAGTTTGTGAGTAATATTTTTCTCTTTCAACAACTTCAAGATTATTTTTCTAAAATTTTTTTGTCTTAATATACCTAAAATATTTCTCTCATAAGCGTTTAATCCCATAGGATAAAATCTTTTGTTTCCTTTTGATTTCTCCACTTTGATTAAATTTATTTTTTCTAGGTAAGTCAAATGATGATTCAGATTGCCTACCCCAATCCTAATTTTTCTCTGTAACTCTCTGAAGTGCAAACCAGGAAATCTCTCGATGGCAAGATATATATCTTTTCTAATATCCAACAACAAAGCTTCCTTTTCCTTATTAGAATAATCATTAATCATTTGAAAATTCCCAATATCATTCGTTCCATCTTAACAATTATCTTAATTATAATAATTAAATTATATA
>JAHJGQ010000057.1 GCA_018824365.1 Nanobdellota archaeon
ACGATATGATGGTCGGGCTTTTACAGTAGATGATATCTATAATGAATTAAAAAAGAGAGTTTAAATGTAGTAGAAAATTAAAGATGGCAGAATTAAATGATTATAACAGGAAAGAACAACCTAATTGGTGTCCTGGTTGTGGGGACTTTTCTATCATTGCTGGAATTAAAAAATCTTTAGTTGAATTAGAGATACAATCTCATAATGTAGTTCTTGTTTCAGGAGTTGGTTGTTTTGCTAAACTTCCATATTGGGTAAAATCTAATGGTTTTGTTGGATTGCATGGTAGATCTCTTCCAGTTGCACAAGGGATTAAGTTAGCTAATCCCAAACTTAATGTAATTGCTTTTGGTGGAGATGGTGATGGTTATGGAGAAGGCGGCAATCATTTTATTCATGCTTGTAGAAGGAATGTAGATATAACTTATATTGTTCATAATAATGGTGTTTTTGGTTTGACTACAGGGCAATACTCTCCTACCTCTGAAAAAGGAAGAAAAAGTAAATCAAGCCCTTTAGGTTCTTTTGAGAAAGCAATTAATCCTTTATCATTAGCTATTGCAGCAGGAGCAACTTTTGTTGCCCGTGCTTATGCCGGGAATCTTAAAGAGATGGTGGAAATAATCAAGAAAGCAGTTCAACATAAAGGCTTTGCTTTTGTAGATGTCATTCAACCTTGTGTTAGTTTTAATCATAGTTATAGTTATTATAATGATAAAATTTGTTATTTGGGTGAAGATTATGATTCATTTAATAGGTTGAATGCTATGGAGAAAGCTTTTGAAGAAGAGAAGTTTGCTTTGGGAGTTTTTTATGAAGAGAAGGTTAAATTAAAATGAAGATTAGTATGTTTCTTAGAAACCAAGTTAAAAATTTTAAATATTTACTGTGCTTTTCCGATAAATAGGCATTTTGGGCATGAAAAATCAAATAAAATTTAAAAAAGTCGTTTATCCTTGGGACATAAAAGGTTATATTGAAATTTCAGATAAAGATAGAAAACTTATCATTAACCAACTATTCAGTAAAGTTAAAAATAATAAAGATATATCTAAATTAATAAATGTTCCAAAGTACTGGTTTTATAATTTTTCCAAAAGTAAAAAAATAAGATCAACAGTTCTTAAATCAATCTCAGAAAACGTCAATTTATCAGAAATAAATATAATTAAATTTAATGATGATAAAGGAAGTTCTTCAATAGACTTTAGAGGTTCATTCCCAATAGAATATTCTCCAAGTTGGCATTTTATATTTTGTTTATCAATTGGAGATGGTTATTTAAGAAAAGGAAGAAAAAAAAGTTTGTCTTGGTACCAAAAGCCAGAAGGATTAATAAAGCTGGTTGAAAAGATAAATTCTTTAGGGTTTGATTACAAACCAAGTATTAAAACATGTAAACAAGGAATAGTCATTCCTCAACTAATTAGAAAAGTTGGCAGTTATGTAACGGGATTATCTAATCAGGAAGAGATAAACAAAAATATATTCAAATTTTCTGCAGAATTAGGTAGAGAATACGAAATTGCACTATTAATGGCATTCTTTTTAGATGAAGCAGGTATGAGAACTAGAAATTCATCTGAAATAACTTTACATCAGGAAGGAAATTTGAAATTACTTGAAAATTTTGAACAATTGTTGAATAAATTAAATATTAAATTTTCTAGAAATTCAAAGGGTAATAAGTGGTGCATCAGGTTTAATAACGAAAGTGTAATAGGATTAAACTCTTTATTCAACTCATTAAACAAGTTTAATCTTTCTTTGCTTCATAGGCAAGAGGTGTTTGACAAAAAAGTTAAAATTGCTAAGAAAAACTTGTACAAATTAAATTTACGATCTGATGCAGAAGAAGTTAAAAGAATTGTTTTAAATAAATATAAAAACAAGGGAATATCGCTCAGCCAAATAAGAAAGCTTTACAAATATCAATATAATGTTTCAACTAGATCTCGAAAATTAGTTTCTTCTCTAAAAAAGCAAAATAAATTAGAAATAATTAGTTTAGGGAAATATAAAATAAAAAGTGGTAAAATATGAAAATTACAATATGTGGTTGTGGGTATGTGGGTTTAGTTACAGGAGCATTGTTTGCTGATCGTGGTAATAAAGTTATTTGTGTTGATAATAATCCTAAAATAGTTAATGCTTTAAATTCAGGAAAAATTCATATTTTTGAACCTGGTTTAGGAAAGTTAGTCCAAGAAAGCGTAAAAAGAGGGAACTTATCATTCATTGATAAAGTTGAAGAAGCTGTTCAAAATTCAGATGTTATTTTCTTAGCTGTGGGAACTCCTTCAAATGGTGATGGATCATTTAATTTAAGTTATATCAAAGAAGCAGCTAAAGATATTGGAAGAGCGTTGAGAAATTCTTTAGGATTTAAAGTAGTTGTTGTAAAAAGTACAGTTCCTCAGGGAAGCTATAAAATTTTATCTGGAATTATCAATCAAGAATTAGGAGATGGTTCTTTAGTGGAATGGGCTTATGTTTCTAATCCTGAAACTTTAGCAGAGGGAACTGCTGTGAAAGATTTCCAAAGTCCAGATAGAATTATAATTGGAACTGACTCAGATAAAGCTTTTTTAATAATGAAAGAGTTGTATTATCCATTTATCATCAAAAGGGATAGAATCATGCGGGGTTCTCCGGCTGATGCTGAGTTAGCTAAACTGTTTTCAAATACTGCTTTAGCAACAAGAGTTGCAATGATTAATGAAATGGCAAGAGTTGCAGATATAACTCCTGGAGCTGATATGGATGTAGTCAGAAGGATGGTTTGTGAAGATTCAAGGATTGGTTATAAATTTATGTTTCCTAGCCCGGGATATGGGGGAAGTTGTTTTCCTAAAGATATTCAAGGATTAGTGGCTCAGGCCAAGATATATGGTTATAATCCAAAATTATTAAGTGTGATTCACGAATCTAATGAAGTTCATAAAAACTACATGGGTGAGAGAGTAGCAGGTTTAATTAATTGTCAGAATACTACTACTGTTGCTGTATGGGGAGTTACTTTTAAACCTCAAACAGATGACATGAGGGATGCGGCATCGATTCCAATCATTACTAGGTTAATAAATGAAGGGATAAATGTTAATGTTTATGATCCACAGGATAATAAAGCTAGAGGGATTTTTGGTAATAAAGTTACTTTTTTTAATGATCAATATGAAGCAGTTAAAAATGCCGATGCATTAATTTTATTGACAGAATGGAGGCAATTTGATTCTCCTGATTTTAGTCGTCTTAAAACACAGATGAAAGGGAGACAACTATTCGATTTAAGAAACAGATGGCTGCCGGAAGCGGCAAATAGAAACGGTTTTGATTATTTTGGGGTTGGAAGGAATTATCTTTTACATGAAAAAATATGATTTACATTGTTAATAAGATGAATAACTGGTTTCTTAATGCGAGCGTAGCGAGTTAGGGGTCTAATTCCCCAACCTTTAGGTTGTTTTTCTAGAAAATTTTTTGTAGCGGCTCCGCCGCAGTAAAAACTGCGGACGAAGTTACGCTGTATTCTACTAAACCAAAAGTAGCGTGAGCTTTGTTTGCGGAGACAAACAAATGGAT
>JAHJGQ010000058.1 GCA_018824365.1 Nanobdellota archaeon
AATTTAAACATAAAAATGGGCCTGCCCGGATTTGCTTTGAAGCAGATTGCTCAATCTTGCACCGGGGACCTCCCGCGTTCTAAACAAAATGTTAGTCAGGCGGACGTCATAGCTACTAGACTACAAGCCCATATAAAAATCCCAATCACTACAAAATAGCGTTGTATTTTTAATCTTTCCTGATAATAAATTATCCCCAATAAGACTGGAGTATATTATATTAAAGGAAGAGATAAAAAGAAAAAGCTTATATTCTTTTATAAATTTTCTTTTTCTATGTTACATAACCATCATAGTTTGTGGTGGAGGTTTTTTCCAAAAAAAAAACTTAACCAGATATATTTATCGGTAATGATAAGATCTTTTGCTATATCTTTGATTAGTTTGTTTATTCCTTTATATCTATACAAAGAAATTGGTTATACTTTGAATGAGACTTTGCTTTTCTTTATTTTTTATTCAATAGCATTTGCTGTTACTACGCCTTTAGCAGCAAAATTTTCAGCTCGTTTTGGCATGAAACATTCAATTCTCTTTAGCATCCCTTTTTTTCTGGTTTTTATAATCTTAATGTATCTTCTTCCGACAATCCATACACCTTTGTTCATTATTGGTTTCTTCTTGGGAGCTTATGTCTCTTTTTACTGGATGGGTTTTCATCTTGTTTTTTATCATGATAGTGATCATAAACATAGGGGAGAAGAATATGGCAAAAGAGCAAGCTTTTCTATTATCGGTACGATGCTAGGACCGGTTATTGGCGGAACTTTAATCGAATTCTTTGGGTTTTATAGTGTTTTTATCTTATCTTCAGTCTTGTTGTTTGTATCTGCATTTTTTCTCTTTTTAAGTAAAGATAATCATATTAGATACCACTTTTCAATAAAGTTATTATTTGATAAAAAATATTGGCGAAATTCTTTATTTTTTATTTCTCGTGGAACTTATGATATTGTTGCAGGAGTAATTTGGCCGCTATTTATTTTTTTTATTTTAAATGATTATTTAGCTTTAGGTTTTATCGGATCTATATTCTCTGGTATCAGTGCAGTTTTAATTTGGTTGATGGGAAAATATAGTGATCATATTGAAAAAAGAAAAATTATTCGTTGGATTACCGGCTTTGAATCTTTATCTTGGTTGATAAGGGCGTTGGTAACTACTATCTCTCAAGTATTTTCTATAACTATTTTAGGTGCAGTAGTTTATGGAATCTTTGAAACACCCATAGGTGCATTGGAATATGATAACGCTAAAAGAAATGTAACTCCTTATTTTGTAAGCAGAGAAATTTTTATTTGTTTAGGTAGAATTTTGTTGTTATGTTTCGTTTTGATTACTGATAGTCTTACCGGAGGTTTAATCTTCCATGGATTTGCTAACCTGATGGCTCTTCTTTTCTAGAATGAATTTGAAGATTGATCTGGAAACAGATAAGGGAATTTATGAAAAATGATATGAAAAATCATATGAAAACTGATCTGAAGATTGATCTGGAAACAGAATTCTTTTCTGGTCTTATAGAATTAGGTTATGGGCAAGATGTAGAAGATCAGCTGAAAAAGATAGCTGAAAAAATTGATTGGGCTAAAGGCTGGCCGGAAAATAATAAATCTTTTTGGAACGCAGAGGCATTCATGTGGAATTATAAGATAGACAAAATTAAAAGAAAATTAATTACTGAAGAATTAGCTTTCTTACAAGAGGGCCGAGGGAAGAATTTGGATTTAGGTTGTGGGGCTTATAGCTATATCCCTTCTGTAGGTTTTGATATTTCAGAAAAGATGTTATTATTTAATGATAATTGCAAAGAAAAGATTATTGGCAGTTTAGAGGAAGATTTACCTTTTAAAGACAATCTTTTTGATTCTGTAACAGCAGTTTTTGTTTTAAATTATGTTAAAAATCATCAACAGTTGTTGTTAGAGATAAGAAGGGTGTTAAAAGAAAAAGGAATCTTTGTTGCAGTATTATACTCAGGAACTATCAATAACTGGCAAAATCAAAAAGTAGTAAACAATTATGTTTTTAGTGAATGGAGATGTATTTTGCAAAAAACTGGTTTTTCTGTAGAATCTTATGAGAAAGAAAAATTTTGGTTTTTTAGATGCAAAAATAAATCATAGAATCCCAATAAAACGCTACATCCTCAACCTAAAGGTTGAGGTATTGCGCCTTTATTTAGGATAAATAATAAGTAAATCATAAATTGGATTTATCTAATTAAACAAAAAACTTATTAAATAAAGAAATAATCATTGGTTTAGGTGATGAGATGTCTGAAGATTATCGTTCTGAACTGTTAAAAGAATTTGGATTTGAAGAGGAAGTAGGGGAAATAATTATTAAAGGTTTTGAAAAAACCGGTTTTCCTGTTCCAATAAGAGTTCATCGTCTTTCTTGGGAAGTCTATGATTTGAGTTTGGAAGAACCTTATTTTTGGATGTTAGATTATTTTAAGGAAAATTTTCATTTCATTGAAAAGATAGAAGATACTTTTGCTGCTGCTGAAAATTCTGCTTTCTTTGGAGTAACACAACAGCGTTTAGGAGCACAACAAGATAAAGTTTCTCAATTTCTAGCTGCCATGGGAAAGATGATCAAAGAACTATTTCAGATGGTCAGGGAATTAAGGATTATTGATGAGAGATTAACTTATTATGATGAAGCTGAAAAACAATTAGATAAGCCAGTCTATCAAAGAAGTAAAAGTTCTGAAATAACTTTGAAAGGATTGTTTGTAGATCTTGTTCAAGGCGGTGGAAAAAGTGCAGCTTCAGTATATGGCATGGCAAGGGAACTGGAATTTATTACCTTACCGGATTTATTCTTTGATGCACCGCCGTTTAAGAACGAACATGAACTAGATGAGCATATCAAAGCTCTTAGTGAGAATTTCAATCGTAATGTAATTAGAGTTTTACAGCGTCATCTTCGTCAATTTATGGAATGGAAAAGAAGAACACACCAGGAACATAAGAATAGGAGACGTTTTCAGCTGCAGTATTTATGGCAGCATTTTGAGATTATTAAGATGTATTTAAACTGGATCAAGCCTTATTTGAGACATGTTGCCAGACTTACAATGAAAGAAAAAAGCATAAGTTCAGCAGACATTGTTTCAGCTTTTGAAGGAAGCATGTTAGATATAGAATTTTTAGCTTATAAAAAGAAAGATGATGCTTATGGTTGTGTTTTGGTAACTTTTAATTATCGGACAAGGCCCGAGATGAAAGTTGTTCAAGATGGTTATCAGCGCGGTCCTGTACACATTGGAAAAATGGTAGTCCATACTCGCGCATATGCTTGGACAAAAAAACAATTTGATAATTATAAAAAGCTTAAAGAAAAAGAAACTTTATTGTTGATGGGGGAAGTTTCTGCTTCTGTTCAGAAAGCAATGGAGGCTTTAGGTGAAGAGTTGGATAATTATTTAGCTGAAGCTAGGGGAGATATGGAACATAAGGGGAGTAAAAAAGAAGAAAAAACTGTTCAGAAATCTTTCATGGAAAAGTTCTTTGGCGATTTTTATACTCCTAAAAAGAAAGGGTTTGATTCTGGAAAGTCTGCAAAAGAGCTTAAGCAGGAAGCGGCTGCGAGAAACAAAGCCATTGAAGAATTTAAAGGTCACGTAAATTTTCATACGTGGAATGCTTT
This sequence comes from Nanobdellota archaeon, assembly GCA_018824365.1. GTDB lineage: Archaea > Nanobdellota > Nanobdellia > Woesearchaeales > GW2011-AR9 > JAHJGQ01. The sequence continues at coordinate 3,658 of JAHJGQ010000058.1, forward strand.
ACATATCTTCAAAAAAGCACATCGGATGATCGCTTGGTAATTTCATCTTTTTGATATCTTTTGCCGTTTTTTTTTAATGATATTTTACATGGGGTTTAAATATCATTTTTTTATAGTATTTTTTATATAGTTGGATTATTTTTCTTATTAAATGGCTGATGAAGAACTAAAGAATCTTCCTCCTGAAGAAAGGATCAAGAGACTTAAAGAGTTGGAAAATAAGAGAAAGAAAGAGATTGAAGAAGCACAAAACCTAATTAAAGAGAGTGAAGAAGAATTAACAGAAAGAAGAAAATGGGAAGATAAAGTTCCCCTTCCTGAATTTGCTAGCGAAGATTTGCAGGGGTTAAGTGAAGAAGCGAAAGAGATTCTTAGGTCACAGAGAGGATTTAAAGATAAAATAAAAAAAGAAGATTCTGAAGAGAAATCAGAAGAGAATTCAGAAGATGGAGAAAAGAAAAGAAAAACAATTAAAAGTAGATCTAACCAAGATTTAGAGATGTTGGCTAGAGAGCAGATAGATTTGCCTCAAGAGATAATCAATTCTGAATATGCAATGCAACTTGGTCAAAAGCCTGTTAATGATCTGTATCAAGAAGTAAGAGAGATTGGACAAAGAGTTGAGAAAAGAGGTTATATGACAAGAGAAGAAGAAAGGCGTGTTGAATATACTCTTGCTGGTATAGAAAAGAAGTTTGAAGCTGAAGAATCCGGAACTTATTCTTTTACTGAAAAAACAGCTATGAGAGCTAACCTCACGCAACAGTTAGGTGCTCAGCTTCTATCAAAAGATTTGTATAAAGACAAACCTAATAGAAATTATCAAGTTTGATAATCGTCTGCTTTATCCTCAATATCATGTGAACAACATTTCTACAAATCTGAATTGAAAGATAATTTTATATACATAGAACAACTACTATTTAATTATGGTTCAGTTTGGTACTGGTTATTATATGCCTATGGATAGGGAATATGGGCATATGGAAATTGCTCATGATTCTCAAGCTTCTAGTCCTAACAATAAATCTACAAATGATTTGGGGGTGGGGATAAAAGATATTGGTATGAGCCTAGCTTTGGGTCCTGTTCCTAACGTACCGGCAGTAGGAGCTAAATTAAGAGCAGGTATGAAAACATTAGAGATTGGTTTTATGGGTGCGGGTAAAGGTTCTGGTCAGCAGCAAACTCCAGAGTATTATGGAAAAGTTCAACGGACGGCTTTAGAAGAACTCAGAAAAGCTAATGAAGTTAATTTCACCACTCACGCTTCTGTTGGCATCTCTGGTTTAGCTGGAATGGATCAGCAAGGTAACTTCTCTAAAGCAAGCAAAAACTTTTCAGTCCAGGAAATTAAAAGAGCAATAGAATTTGCAGCTGATGTTGCAAAAGGTGGTCCTGTTGTCGTTCATACAGGAGAGTTTCAAAGACCACTTGCGGATTCTTCATGGAATAAAGAGGGTGAATTTAAAGACAAGTTTAAAATGTTTGAAGGAGAAGAGGAAAGATCTTCTTTTAGAGTAGTGGATTCAAGAACTGGCAGTCTTATTTCTGAGGCAAGAAAGAGTAGAAAAGTATCCCGGCCAGAATGGTTAAGAGCAGATCAAGATGATTCTGATAAAGGAATTAAGAAAGGTGATTATATTGATTATTTTGGCAATAAGGTTGATTCTGCTAACAAAGTTCCACAATATGATGAAAAAGCAGGAATGTTTAAAGTAAAACAGATGGATTGGAATGATTTGGTTGTTGAAGCTAAAGAGATGACACAACGTGTTAGAGATGAATTTAAGAGTTGGGATAACATGTCTAAGAAAGAAAAGGACAATTCAATCTGGAGAGAACGTATTATAAACGCAAAAAAAAATGGTTTGAAATCAGATCAAATTGAAGTTCGTCCAGAGGAAACTTATATCATTGCAACATTAGAAACTAATGCTGGTAATAGTAGGGGTTGGGCATTACAGTATGGTGGAAATTTCAACGAAAACATAAAAATGATTAAAAAATTGGAGAAAGCAAGAGAATTATATAAAAAATTAGAAGAAGAAACGGATCCTGAAGAAAGATGGAAATTAAAAGAAAAAACAAAAGAGTTTGAGTTTATTTCTCCAGAAGAAAAATTTCCAACTGAAATTATTGATAAAATCTTGCGTGAACGCCGGCATAGTCTTAAACATTCACAAGAAGCATCAGCATCACAATGGACACAAGCAGAAGAATCAATGGAAACTATCCGTCATGTTGAAAGTGCTGAAACATATGCACTTAAAGAAGCTTACGATGCTTATGCTGATGCAGGAATAAAAGCAATGATTGAAAGCCAGAAACTAGAAAAACAAAAGAAATTGAAAAGGCCTATTGCTGTGGCAATGGAAAATCTTTTCCCTGAGAGTTATGGATCTCATCCAGATGAATTGATTAATCTTGTTCAAAATAGTAGGAAGAGAATGGCTGAACTGCTTAAGAATCGTGGTTTATCTGAAAAAGAAGCACAGAAAAAAGCTAATGATCATATCACTGCTACTTTTGATACTGGCCATCTAAATATGTGGCGAAAATATTGGCAGGGTAGCCCTAATAAAACAATTGAGGAAAATGACCATGATTTTGATAAATGGGCGGTCAAAAAAGTTAGCCAGATGGCTAAAGCAGGAGTTATAGGCCATATTCATCTAGTTGATAATTATGGATATCAGGATGATCATCTAGCTCCTGGAGAAGGAAATACCCCTATTAAAGAAATTGTCAAAGCTTTGAAAGATAATGGTTATAAAGGTGAGTTGATAGTTGAACCTGGAGCTGATTGGACCACTGACGTTTCTGGGTTTCATAGTGTCATGAAAACTTGGAAGCTCTTTGGCAGTCCTGTTTATGGTGCTGGATCAGGTCCTGGAATATCTAGCAGAAGTTGGAGTAATGTCAGTTATAATCATCTTGGAATGGGCCAATCACCTTATTTCGTTTTTGGAGCTTATTCTCCTTCGGAAGAATGGACCTTATGGAGCGGTGTACCTTTAGAGTAAGTTTAGATAAGATAAAAATAATAAGAAAAACCGGGACAAAGCCCGGAAAGAAGGTTCTTAGAGGTTAGAGGTGTCTAAATTTGTTTTTATCCTAAATACGAAGACGTAATACCTCAACCTTTAGGTTGAGATGTAACGCTTTATTGGGATCCTATGATTTGTTGGGAGGTATTCTTTGTAAAAGAGGTAAACAATCTCTTCATCTGTCAATTCGGAAACGAAGTTCTTAAGCTCTTTGAACATCTTAATCACCTATATTAACATGATAAACTGACTATCTATATAAACAGCGTGAATAACTAATAAAGAAGGTCTATCCGTAAAAAAACTCCATAAACTTTTTAAATGAAGTTATAATTTTATTACTTCTGAGTAAGACTTGGGGGTTGGATTGTAAATGTTTCGTTTGTTTTTAACGCCAGGCTGGTTTAATGGCTATGATTTGTTATTTGAAAGCATTGCTTTAGTTGTGGCTATGCTAATTGCAGTTTATAGCTGGCGTGTTTATAGTCTTAATAAAGATAATAAGTTTGCTTATTTCTCTTTAGCTTTCATATTGGTTTCTTTAAGTTTAATCTTTAAGATGTTTACTCAGGGAGTCCTTTATTTCTTTCCGGTAAGGGAAACTGTAGCACAGGTATTAAGACCGGCAGTAGGAAATGGTTTAGAGTATGCTGATCTGTTTTATAGAGCTGGCTTCTTTATACAGATGGCTTCAATGTTAGGTGCTTGGTTGTTAATATTTTTAATATCTCAGAAAACAAGAGAAAGGTTAAAAAAATATTTTGAGCTTAGCCAGATTGCTTTGTTTGTCTATCTTGTATTGTTAATTTCAGTTATTAGCAATTTTAAGTATGTTGTTTTTTACTTAACAAGTGCAGTTTTGCTGGGATTAATTGTCTTAAATTATTATAAGAATTATTTAAATACTGGAAAAAACAATGCATTTTTAGTGATGTTTTCATTTTTACTAATCTTGTTTGGTAATATATTTTTAATTTTCGTATATTTATATAATCCTCTTTATGTTATTGGGGAAGTGTTGATATTGTGCGGCTTTTTGCTGCTTTTGTATACTTATCGTAAAATTGTAAAAAGGTAAAATAATCAAAATGGGTTCAAGAAGGTCAAGATTGGAATTAGTATTTGATGTACTTTTAGCAATACAAAATAAAGGCGGTAAGATTAAACCAACCCATTTGATGTATAAATCAAACTTGTCCCATAAATTATTAAACAGTTATTTGGAAGAGCTTATAGAAAAAGAGTTAGTTGTTATTGAAGAAGAGCCTGTTAAGAAAAAGAAGCGACCATCCAAAATTGTAAGAATAACAGAAAAAGGCTTAGGTTTCTTAGCTGAGTTTAGAAGGATGAGAGAGTTTACGGATGCATTTGGGTTGTAGTTTATTTTAATTTGATTTTATTGATTATAATTAGTCATCCTAATTATAAATCAATATTTTTGTTCCCGAATAACTAATACACAATCTTAATAAACATAAAATTCCAATTTGTTCTAATTTAATATAAAAATGAATAAAATTATTGTTGGTATTGATGAGGCCGGAAGGGGTCCCGTTCTCGGTCCATTAGTAATGGTAGCTTTAGCTGTTAAAGAAGAAGATAAAAAGAAATTAGAATGGTTAGGTGTGAAAGATTCAAAACTTCTCACTTCCCAGGTAAGGGAAGAGTTGTTTGATAGGATTAGAGAAATTGTTCACGATTTTCGGATAGAAGTTATTGAACCAGATGCGATAGATCTTACTTTGAAAGAAGTTGAATCAAACTTAAACTGGTTGGAAGCAGAAACTTCTGCAAGGTTAGTCTCAGAGTTGAATCCTGATATAATTATAGTAGACTGTCCAAGTGTGAATATTGAAGCATATAAAAATTATTTCTCTTCCCGCTTAAGTTCGGGAGTAAAAGAAAAAGCAAAATTGGTTGTAGAACATAAAGCTGATATGAATCACATTGTTGTAGCAGCAGCATCAGTTGTAGCAAAAGTTATTCGAGACAGACAAATTGAGCGTTTAAAATTAGATATTGGGATTGATTTTGGTTCCGGTTACATGTCTGATCCTAAAACTAAAGACTTTTTGGAAAATTATCATGACAAATATCCTCATCTGTTCAGAAGACGCTGGCAGTCGTTTAAGAATGTTGAAGAACAGAAGAAACAAAGAAAATTGGGAGATTTTTGATGTGATTTTAATGATTGTTATAATAAGCAAGATTTATTAATAAAAAAGATTTCTTTTTATTTTGATGGAACTCTTTATTAAAGATAAAAAATTAAATAAAACCGATAAAATACAACTATTTATATCTTATCTTCTACAATTAATTTTAATTTTAGCGATAATTTTTTCTTTATACAGACAGAACTGGTTGAATGTCTTCACCATTACTGGAATTTTATTCATAACATTACTACCGGCCATTATAAGACATAGTTATAAAGTACATTTACCTCTAGAGCTAGATTTGATTGTAATTATTTTTGTTTTCGCTTCTCTGTTTTTAGGTGAAGTTCGTGGTTATTATACGAGGTTTTGGTGGTGGGATGTTCTTTTACATACTAGTTCTGGAATATTATTTGGATTTGCAGGATTTTTTCTAGTCTATATCTTAAATGAAGAGAAAAAGGTTCATGTAAATCTTAAACCTTTCTTTGTATTTTTATTCTCTTTTGCTTTTGCTAACATGATTGGCGTAATTTGGGAAATTTTTGAATTTTCCATGGATAGTTTTTTTGCTTTTAACATGCAGAAGTCAGGTTTAATAGATACAATGTGGGATTTGATAGTTAACACTTTAGGTTCATTAGTTGTTGCAACTCTTGGTTTTTTTTATATGAAGAAAAGCGGTTCTTTTTTTGAAAGAGGGGTCAATAAGTTTGTAAAAAGAAAGAAAAAATCATAAAAAGAAAAATAAACAGAAACAAATAAAAGATAAGCAAGAAAAATAACACCAAACAATAAATAAACACTAAATAAATAGAAAAATAAGCTGAAAAAATAAAAAGAAGAAGATAATTTTTTAAACACCCAATTCTTTCTTTTCTTTGATGGTAGTTTTTGAGGATGTTAAAAAAGAGGATGCTGAAAAACTTAAAAGTTTGAAATTCACGCCGCTTGCTCCAAAGACGGCTTATGAAGTGATTAGATATCAAAAAAATGGAATTATGGTAGTTCTTTATGAATCTGGTAAGTTATTATTACAGGGAAAAGCAGAAGCAGTAGATGGTATTGCTGAGTTGCTTGAAAGAAAAAAGATAGGTAAACTCATCAAACCAGAAAAATTTCGTAAAGAAACTGGTTGGGTGATAGGAACAGATGAATCTTTGAAAGGAGATACTTTTGGTGGTTTGGTTGTGGCGGGAGTTAAAGCGGATGATAAACTAAGATCTTATCTGCAGGAATTAGGTGTAGCAGACAGTAAGAGATTAAATGACAAAGAAATTCTAGTTATGGCAGAAAAGATAAAAAGTAACGTTCCTTGTGAAATTAAAAGTATATTACCTGAAGAATATAATCATCATGGAAAAATCACTGCTATGTTGAATAGATTACATAAAGAATGTGCAGAATATCTTTTTCCAGGAAAACACGTCGTAGATAAGTATCCCGGCTGTACTGTTGGTGATATACAGACAATTAAAGCAGAATCTAAATATATTGAGGTTGCAGCTGCATCTGTGTTAGCAAGATCTACCGCTCTACAACAACTCAATTATTTAAGTGCACAGGCAGGTTTCCGTATACCCAAAGGAAGTACGCATGTTAAGTTTGCTTTAGAGGTATTGAAAGAACGAAAGATGAACTTCAGGAAGTTTGTCAAATTAGATTTTAACAATGTTAAAGAATTCTTATGAGATTAGACTATTTTTTAAGTAAGTTTTCTCTTTTTAGGTAATATTTATATAATCCAAAAAGATTTTTTTAATCATGCAGGAGCTAAGTGAAGAACAACGTAAGCAATTGGAAGAGAAACTTAAAAACATGTCTCCTGAGGAGTTGAGAGATTTTCAGAAGCAGCAATGTATTTTCTGTCAAATTATTTCTGATAAAGTCCCTTCAAAAAAGATTTATGAGGATGAATCGTGTGTTGCAGTATTAGATATAAATCCTGCAGCAAAGGGGCATATGTTTATTTTACCTAAAGAACATTATATTGTCATGCCACAGATTCCTGATAAAATTGTTAGTCGAATGTTTTTGGTTGCAAGAAACCTTTCTCAAGTGCTATTGAAAGTTTTAAGAGTTGATGGGACAAATATTTTTGTCGCTAATGGTTTGGCTGCCGGGCAGAGATCACAACATTTTATGATTCATCTTATCCCTCGTAAGGCAGAAGACGGTCTGTTAAAAATTGAAGAAAAACTTCTTGATCAAGAGATGTTGAAAAAAATCAAATTAGCAGTTGAAAATAGGTTAAATCATGTATTAGGTATTAAAAAAGAGGTTGTAACTGAAAATAATGTTGATAAAGTTTCTGAAGAAGAATTAGAAGAAAATGCAGATGATACGGATGAAGCAGACGAAGTAGAAGATAAAGAAGAAGTGGAAGAAAGAAAAGAAAAAAGTGAAGAACCTGAAAAAAAACATGAAAGAAAGAAAAGTAAAGGTGAGAAAGAAGTAAGCTTAGATGATATTGCTAATTTGTTTAAATGATGTTGATAAATTATAATCAAGATATAAATTATAATTAGAATAACAATCTAACTCACTAAAAAAAATAAAAAAATGAAATGCGAATATTGTGACATCGTTGACCGGAAAAGCAGATTACAAATACTTTACGAAGATAACGATTTAATTGTAGCAGTAAAAGATACGGTTCTTACTCCTGGACAGGTTACCATTTTTCCCAGACAACATTTTACGATTATGGAAATGGTTCCCGAGAACATATTAGAAAAATGTTTTATCCTTGCGAATAAAGTAGGTGCAGCAATCTTCGATAGTCTTGAATGTCAAGGGACAAACATCATTGTTCAGAACGGGTTAAGTGCCGGACAAAAAGTTCCACATTTTGCTCTTGAAGTAATTCCCAGAAGGGACGGAGATAATCTTAATTTTCAATGGCAGCCTAAAGAATTGGCAGAAGATGAAGTTGAGCTTGTTTACCAAATGCTTAAAGAAGAAGTTGGTAAAATTGTTAAAAGTAAAGATGGAAAGAAAGGAAAAGTTAAAGAAGTTGAAGAAGTGGTAGTTAAAGATGAAAAGACATTGATGAAGATGCAAAAAGAAGATGAAAAGAACTACTTGTTAAAATCTTTAAGAAGAATTCCTTAAGATTGATTTATCTTAATCCCTATTCCAAACAAAACCAAACAAAACCTGAGCTAAACCGCATTAATGGCACTTTTGTATCTATCGAGTGGTCTTGCGTAGTATATTCCTTGATGAATTCTTACTTCGTTATAAAAGTTTACAAATTCATCAAGACAATTGAATCGTTCATCATATTCAATTTTGTAAG
>JAHJGQ010000059.1 GCA_018824365.1 Nanobdellota archaeon
AAATTAATATTACTAACAATTTAATTAAAATAAATTGATTAAACCAAATAAATGCCTTCTAATGCTTTATCTATAATCCCTTTACAATTATCAATCTTGTTTAATAATTTGAAATTAGTACCGGCTTTTTTTATCTGTCCAATCCTATCAACTATTTGGGCATAAATCCTGATAACATCGCCTTCTAACAGATTAGTTGACTTGATTACATCAAAGAAATTTTCGCCATGATATATTGGGTGAATCAGCACAGTCATAATATTAAGATTTTCAAACTTTTTTTCTTTAGATAAATAAGCATCATTATAGATCATCATTTTTAAATTTTGTAACTGTTCATTCTTAAAATTCCCTTTGAACTGATGATTTGCCCTTGGTTCATAAACCAAACTAGCCAAGATTAACAAGATTTGATATTCATCTAAATTATCGGCAAACCCTGTTGCAAAAATTTCTCCCAAGGTAATCTCGTCAGCAAAGACTTGTGATGAGAAAATCCCTTTATCAGTTAACTTCCCTTCCTCTAAATAACCAAATTTATCCAACTTACGTACAATGCTATTATATCTTGAAAGAAGAAGCTTTGTAGGCACTTTAGAATAATTCTCGCCGAACTTTTGATAGGAAAAAAAACTTAAGCGAAGTATATATTCAATATCTTTAGGAGTATGCAGATTGATAAGGTTAAGGACAGTATTTATCGATAATCTAAACTGTGATTTTATCGGCTCAACATCTTTATAAGTAATCCTCTTTATCTCATTATAATTAAAAGTAGGACGGTAAATCATGCTAACTACATAACCAATATCATCAATTCCTCTCCTTCCAGCCCTGCCGGCAATCTGAAAATATTCTTTTGTATTCAGATATCTGAAATTATAACCATCAAATTTTCTTAGGCTGTTAAAACAGACTGTTTTTGCAGGCATGTTAATACCAACTGCAAAAGTTTCGGTAGTATAAAGAACATTGATCTTTCCTTGAGCGAATAGTTCTTCAACCACCTCTTTAATTATCGGCAGTAAACCTGCATGATGAAAAGCGATTCCCTGAGAAATAATCTCTTTTAAAGTAGTAGTAGATTTAAGCTTGTTTATCTCATTAGGTGCATTATCCAATTTCTTATTCATGAAACTTAATAATTTTGGATTTTTCTGAAAAATATTTTCTTTAGCCAATTCTTTTGCTTTTAATTGGCAATCTTTTCTTGAAAAACTGAAGAAGAGGGCTGGAAGCTTCTCTTTCCCTAATTCTTTTATCAGTTCTAGATGATTAGGAGGGGAAGGCTTCTCTCTATTTTTTTCCCTATGTTTTCTGCCCCTGATTACCTGATGATATGAAGGGATTTCCTTAGCACTTTTTATCTTTTCTAAAGTTGTAATACCTAGTTCATTATCAAAAAATTGATGCTCTAAAGGTACGTTCCTTTTTGTAGAGATAATCGTCTTTACAGAATGCTTCTTGATTGCCTGTATCCAACTGCTAAACTCAGGTGCATTAGGAATCGTAGCTGAAAGACAAAGAAAACGTACACTTTTAGGACTGTAAATTATTGATTCTTCCCATACATAACCTCTTTCGATATCATTTATGTAATGTATCTCATCAAAAATAACATAAGCGATATCTTCAATCTCTTTATCTTTACTTACGACCATGTTCCGATAAATTTCTGTAGTCATGATCAGAACTTTAGCATGAGGATTGATGACGATATCTCCAGTCATCAAACCTATCTTATTTTCACCATATTCTTTTGAAAAATCCCTGAACTTCTGGTTTGAAAGCGCTTTTATCGGCGCAGTATAGATTATCCTCTTATTATCGTTATTATGCTTCTCAATAATGTAATCTGCAATCAAAGTCTTACCGCTACCAGTAGGAGCAGAAACAACTACTGAATAATTATTCTCAATTGCCTTAATAGCATCTTCCTGAAAAGTGTCTAATGTAAATGTTTTGAATTTCACTTATAATCTCCAAATTAAGAAGCCCATGTAAAGAAGATAAATCCCCAATAAAACTGCCCCTTCTTTTTTACTTATACCTTTTCTTTTTGTTGCGAAAACAAGGAATAATAAAGTTACAAAAATCATGATCATACTATCAACCGCAATTATCTGTCTGCTTACTTCAATCGGTTTGAATAAGCTTATAGTACCTAAGACAAAAAGGATGTTGAAAATATTACTGCCGACAATATTTCCTATAGCAATATCTCCATGCTTTTTCCAGGCAGCAATCCCTGATGTGGCAAGTTCAGGCAGAGAAGTTCCTAAAGCAGCAATTGCCAAACCAACAAAAGCATCACTAAAACCAACGATCAAAGCAAACCTTGAAGCAAAGTCAATAAATAATTTTCCTCCAATAATAACACCTAGAATTCCTCCAACAATAAGTAAAAGGTTTTTCCATAAAGGATTCTTATGCTTAAATTCTTCTTTAAACTCTTTTTTGGTTGATTTCTGCTCTTTATTCATCGACTTAAAGACATAATATAAGAAAAAGATAAAGATGATAATGAAAATGATTCCATCTATCCTATCTAATGAAAAGGAATCTTTTCCGAAGATGAAATTATTGTCTGCTAAAAGCAGGAATAAGAAACTGGAAACGATAAGAAAATGAAATTCGTAGATCAAAGTTTTTGATTTTACTTTTAGTATTGTTAACAGACTACATACACCAATAATCAAAGCGATGTTAGCTATATTACTGCCGACGATATTACCGATAGAGATGTCTGCTTTTCCACTAATTATAGAAAATAAACTGACGATGAATTCTGGAAGTGAGGTACCAAAAGCGACAACAGTTAATCCTACTAAAATTGGAGATATCCTAAGGAAAGTAGCAAGATCTGCTGCACCATCAACAAGGTAATCTGCACTTTTAATTAGTACAGAAAGACTTACAAGAACTATCAACAATAAATAAATTATTTCCAACATTGGTTAAGAAATGATGACACCATTTATTAAGATTTGCCCTAATTAACATTTGCCCCGAGAAATCCCAGCTCCCCCCATCAAAGACAATCTTATTTTCATAAGTAATTATTAAGAGTTCATGAGTAATTATCAAGAGTTTGTAAATTATTATCAATGGTTTGTGAGTAATCACCGAGAGGTAACTAATTAAGAAAGATTTATAAAGTAAAACCTGAGGATTATTTTATGGCCAAATTAAGTTTTAAAACACTCTCTTTTGAAGAACATAAAAATTCAGATAAAAGAAGAGAATTAGAGAGAAAAACGGGAAAAGGATTACAATTTAAAGAATCACAAGTTAAAGAATTGCAAGTGAATCTGCTTAGATTGTTCTATACAATGATTCCATTTGAAGAAGTAGAAAAGATAAGCCCATTTAAGATAATCGATGCCCATACGATAGAATTTATTGATATCAATCAAGAGAAAGCAGAAAAAAAATTTTCTTTTCTATTAGCAAAGTATTTTGCCAATCTAAAGAATAAACTAACAGATAATCCTGCAACATATATTCATCAAAATTCAGAAATACCATTAATAGGTAATGTTTCTTTTGGGATTGTCTACAGAAACTCTTCAATCATCGAGATAAAACCAATCACATCATGTAATCTAGATTGTGTTTACTGCTCAATCTCAGAAGGACTATCAAGCAAAAAGCATGATTTTGTAGTTGAGAAAGATTATCTTATTGAAGAACTAAAGAAGCTAATCAGTTTTGTCGATGAGAAAGTTGAGGTACATATCGGCATGCAGGGAGAACCTTTCCTTTATGCAGACATCGAAGAATTGATTGCTGAGATAGAAACTATGGAAAATGTTCATTCTATCTCTATCGACACTAATGGAACTCTGCTTAACAAAAAAATCATTGACAATCTGGCAAAGAATAAAAAGCTGCATATCAATTTTTCTCTTGATTCATTAGATAAGAAAAAAGCAAGATTGATTGCAGGAACAAAAGGATATGATGTCAATCAGATCAAAGAAATAATCTCTTATGCTTCTGAAAAATTCAGGCGAGAAATTATCGTAGCTCCAGTATTCGTAGAAGAACTGAACAAAGAAGATATTGAAGATATCATAATCTTTGTCAAATCATTAAAAAAACAGCCAATATTGGGAATTCAAAATTTTTTACGTTATAAGACTGGAAGAAATCCGAGCAAGGGAATTTCATTTGAAAAGTTTTACGCCTGGCTGGAAGAATTAGAAAAGAAATATAACATTAAGCTAAAGTTAAACAAGGAATTTTTCAATGTCAGAAAAACAAAACTTTTACCTAAGCCTTTTCAAGAAGAAGAGGTAATTACTGCTGCTTTGAAATGCCCGGATAGGTTTCCTAACACTTCTATTGCTGTAGCTCAGGAGAGAAATATCTCTGTTTTAGGCTGTCCGTTTAAATCGGAAAAAAATGAAAAAAAAGTAAAGATTAAGATAATAAGAGACAAGCATAATATCTTTGCTGGAAAATTATTGTGATTAACTTATATATTCGAGTTTATATTTGAGTTTACATTCAAAGATATATTCAAAACCAGATTTAATATTATACTCAATCATTTAGTCCATTTTTACCATATTTTTACTGCGTTTGTTATTGTCACTATTTAGTCGTAAAATAACGAAAAGTTTATAAATGGTAAACTTAAATAACATGTATGGATCCAAATCAATACAATCATATCGAAAATTTTGTAGAAGGGATGACCAATCTTAGCGAAAAGATCAGACAGTTTGATCCTGATCATATCATAGCCCCAATGATTGGAGCTGTACCTTTTATTGATGTTCTTTGTATCATAGATGATAAATTTGAGAATGAGAAAGTTGAATATATTCCTGCTTCAAATAAGATAAAATCAGTAAAAAGAGTTATGCGTAACTGGTTCAAAAATTTCTTAGATGAAAATTATTCTCTTGAACCGATAAAAATAGTATCAATTGATGAAGTTATTAGTGGAAGTTCAATGTTAAGGGTTTACAAGCAAGCACAGGCAGCAATACAAGAAAAAGCTTCTGAAGAGATGATGAAACCATTTTTAAAATATGGGAGCGATGAGCAAATCCGTTCGATATTAACGGGAGAGGTTAAGCAAAGGATGAGGGAAGAACAAGCAAGATTAATTAACTATTTTCCTTTTGGTATTGTTGATGAAGGTTTAAGAAGAAGTAAAAAGATCCCTTTTAATAAAGAATATCAAAAATTAATCGAAGAAAGAAAAACAGATTCAGTTAGTGTTGAATGTATCCCTACTATGGATCGTCCAGAATTTTTCCCGGTTAATTACAGAAGGGTGAGCGATGGTTCAACAAAACATCATTTTTATCCAACAATCTCTGGGTTTAATGTATCAGAATCGTATATTGAGTTCCTACAAACAGTGGCAAAAATAGTCGGAAAAAATCCAGAAGGGATAACTTTTAATAATATGGCAAAAATCTTAAATTCAACCAGATATCTGTCTCCTGAATTAAGAGGAGATTATTAAAATGGCTTCAACAAAACAGAAATTAAAAGCAACACAATTTATCTGTGAAAGATTGGAAGATTCTGGACTTTATGTTATCCTAAATAAAGATCACGAACATGTTTCTGTAACACAAAGAGCCAATCTCTATGAAAAACCAAGAGACATCGAAGTAATCATTCCTAATTTTTTAGGTAATATAAAAAACTTTACTGACAGGTTAAAAAACAACAGCCATAATAATAAATATACTGCTTCAGTTCTTTACAAAGACGGTAAAACTGCATTTGTAAGGATGGTGGAAAGAAATATTTCATGGAGGAAAGATAAAAGCCTCAAAAAATATACACCACAAGAAATCAACCGGATGCTTCATTTAAGAGGAATTGAGAAAAAAGTAATTGAATATTTTGGAAAAGAGATTATCTACTTTCAACCTCAAACAGAAAGATTACAAGAATCATTAAGAGAATTCTACTTAGAGGAAGTTGAACTTGATTACAGCCATCTTAGCTCTAATGACCAATCATACGTTTTTGTTAAAAATCATATATCTATTGATTATAAAATCCCTCAAGAGACAAGAACGATAGAACCGGCAGCCGAATTTTCTTTTATCAAAGATCACAGTTATTATCTAAAAGCTAAAATTAAGCCTTGTGCATCTGATATTGAAATAGATTTAAGAGAGATGGCAGCAGATGCTTATCCAGATCTTGACCCAGAAGAAGCCTATCATAAATTCCGACCTGAAGATTAGGCGATAGATTAAGCGTTAGAGATTCATGTTATTTTGATCATTTTATTTTGGATAAATTCTTTCAACTCTACCGGCCATTCTCTTTCAATCTCTTTTCTATACTTCTTACATTCATCCATAACATCTTTCCTCATGTTTCCAAACTCAATCAATTTTATCAACTCTTCTTTTACATAAACCGGAACACGTTTAAGCATCCACACCTGCATCTTTAACTTTTCTTTATGCCCATGTTTGTGTTCATCTTTTTTCTTCTGCTGATCTTCCCATAATGTAGAATAAGAAAAATTAAGTTCACTTTTCTCTTTCAAGATCTTCTTACCTTCTTTTAAGGCAATCTTAGCCATGACCATCTGATGCATCCTTTTAAGGAATTCCTGTTTATCTTCAATCTTGATGACATCGCTGTAACCGCCCGCAATCAAGCCAAAAGCAAAAGGGCTAGGTGTTTCTGTATTAGATTCTACGACTTCAATCTTTCCAGAGTTAATCTTAGCTATAATCTCCTGTGCATGATTACAGTCCATCAGATCTTCCAATACTTCACGGCGTGCTTCTTTCAGGACGGGAAAATTATTGTCAATCCTTTTGACTGCATTAAATAATATTTTACTTCCTACCTGCATCATTCCTGCTTTCTTTGTCCTTCCTAAATACTGCCTAAGAATCATCAATGAACGGGCTGCACAGTGTCTGAACCTCCTGCTAAGAACTTCGCTTTTTTCGATGGCATTCTCTAGAACACCCCTAAAATCTTCTTGTTTAAGCAGTTCAAAAGCACGCAGGGCATTGAAATTCTTTTCTGCAGAAAGATAAAATCCATTATCAGTAATGCCTACTTCTACATCTCTGTGTTGTGATCTGCCGATGATGTAAGCCAAAGATCTTGAAAGACAATCATTAACCCTTCTGCCAAATAATGTATGGAAAATGACATAAGTTCTTCCCCTATCAGTGTAAGTTTCAATGACTATCTTCTTATCTGAAGGAATTTTGCTAAAATGGTATTGTTCGTAGAAATACCTGTAAATGCTAAAAGCAGCTTTCTCATCTACATAAAGATAATCATGAATAAATTTAAGTGTCTCCTGCTCGGAAACCTTACTATCTTTTTCCTTATCATCTGTTTTTTTATCATCTATTTTCTTACCATCTATTTTCTTACTATAAAACCTGCCATCAAGCTTATCTTCCATCAATCTTCTGAAACGGTTGATTTCCATCGCTAAGTCGTATGATAATGGCAGCATCTCTGAAAACCAACTGGGCACGGTAGGCGGCCTATTGACAGAAGTGCTAACCTGTGCAGTCATTCCTCTGGAAAATTTAAACAGATAAACATTTCCGCCTAAGACAAAAACATCTCCTGGTCTTAATCGTTCTAAGAAAGCTTCATCTATTTTTCCGACAATCTGCTCGCCGACTTTTACGGTGATGTAACTCTCTTCAGGTATTGTACCTATATTAGTCATATAAATTATTCTGGCCATCTTGCCTTTCTTGCCGATATCTCCCGTTTCTGAATCATACCAAATTCTTGCATAGACATGACGTTCTTCTAAACCAACATAATCGCCGCATAAATATTTAATCACAGAAAAAAAATCATCCCACTGCAGATGATGGTAGCAGTAACTTTTCTTAATCATATGAAATAATTCGTAGATGTTGATCACACTATCAATCGCAATACCATAAATTTGTTGGGCAAGAACATCAAGTGCATTTGTAGGAATATGTACAAGGTCAATCTTCTTTTCCAGAGCAGATTTAAGCAGTAATGAGCATTCTATCAAATCATCTCTGTCCATTACAATTATCCTGGCTTTAACAGTAGAATGCAACTGATGTCCAGCCCTTCCTGATCTTTGCAAAAACCTTGCTACTGATTTTGGACTTCCCAGACAGATCACCAAATCTATATAACCAATATCAATCCCAAGTTCAAGAGAAGTTGATGACACGACAACTTTTAATTTTCCGTCTCTTAAATCCTGTTCTGTCTTAAAGCGATTGTCTTTACTCAAACTGCCGTGATGTGCAGCAATATTCTCATTATTGTAATTTTTAGGGAATGATTCTTTTAAAGTATGTACAACTCTTTCTGTTGCAGCTCTAGTATTGGTAAAGACAAGTGTAGTCTTATGCTCTTGCATCAATTCGTCCATAAGAGAATACATCTTGTTATGTTTAAGCATATAATCTGTTTCTACTAAACTTTTTACAGGACTAAGTACTTTAAGATTCATCTCTTTAAGGAAACGGATATCAACTATACCGCAGTCACGTTCTTCCTCTCCATTATAACCAACAAGAAACCTAGCAATCTCTTCTAATGGAGCAATAGTTGCACTTAATCCCACCCTGGTAATTCCAGGAGACATCCTTTGCAGTCTTTCTAATGTAATACTAAGATGTACTCCTCGTTTGTTCTCGGCAAGAGAATGGATTTCGTCAATGATTATCCATTGTGCATCTTTTAATTTCTCTTTAAATTTAGGAGAGTTAATCATAATCGCTAAAGATTCTGGAGTTGTTATCAAAATATGAGGGGCTTTCTTCAACATTTTTGATTTTTCATAAGAAGTTGTATCTCCAGTTCTTATTCCCACTCTGATTCCCAAGTCTTTACCTGCAATTTTATTAATCTCATCAAGTGGTTTAAGCAAGTTGAACTGAATATCATTTCCTAAAGCTTTTAGTGGAGAGACATAAACACAATAAACTTTGTCTTCAAGAATCCCTTTCTCTGCAGAATCAATCAATTCATTAATGATAGAAAGAAAAGCGGTAAGAGTTTTCCCGCTTCCTGTAGGAGCGGAGATCAATACATTCTTCCGAGAATGAATTTCCATTACTCCATAAAGCTGCGGCAAGGAGAAATCTTTAAACTTTTGAGAAAACCACTTATTTACAAGAGGGTGAAGGATTGATTTGATATGTACAGGTTCATATGGTTGAGTAAGTTCTTTGATCATCTTATCTAGTAATAATGTTTAGTAATAATATTTAATATTCATTTTATCTAATCCTCTTATTCAACTATCTAAAAGAAAACACCCATCTTAATAATTATTTAGTAGTATTCTTTATAAAATTAATTGCTGTAGGATAATGTCAAGTTATGTGAGTAAGTCGCAAAAGCACTACGCACGGCGCCAGAAATTTTTGTTCAGATAATGTTAATTGAGTTCATTAATTAGTTGAACCTAACAAAAATGCGCCTCTTTTGGCGGTAGTGCTTTTGCTAACACAGGGAACTTGACTTTACCTTGCTGTAGTCATTGCTAAGCTTGATTTCATTATTCTTTGTTTTAGTTTTATTAATCATAAATATTTTGTCTAAACTCCTTTCTTATCAAGACTATCATAAGGGCTTTTCACTTTCAACAATTCTGGAGAAGCCATATGCAGGTAAATCATCGTTGTATTCAATGAATTATGTCCTAACAACGGCTGAACTTCCGTAACTGCATAGCCGTTTTCGATAAGATGAGTTGCAAAAGAATGACGAAGCGTATGCGGATGAACATTCTTAGTTATCTTTGCTTTCTTCCTAGCAATTTTAATAATTAGTTGTATTGTTTGTATTGAAACATGAGTATTTCCTTGCCCAGGAAATAACCAATCGTCAGCATTAAGTTTGTTTGCAGCGATCCATTCTAACAATTCTTTCTTCAGCTTAACGGCAATAACAAACAATCTATCCTTGCCTCCCTTTCCTTCTCTCACCCAACCATAATTTTCGTTGAACTCAAAATCCTTAACTTTTAAGGAAACTAATTCAGAAACTCTCATTCCCGTTGCATATAGCATCTTAACCATCAATTTGTGTTTAAAGTTACCTATCGCATCGAACAATTTCTGTGTTTCTTCTTTAGTCAAGAATGTAGGTAATTGTTTACGAACTCTTTTATGTTCAATTTTTAATGTTAATTTTTTGTTAAGAACATTTTCATAAAAAAACTTTAGAGCATTAATGTAAACATTTATTGTATTATCCGATCTATTCCATTGATGTAAATAATCAACATAATCAGTGATATCCCTTTTTGTAATTTCAAGCGGATTTTTATGACAGACCCTGAAAAATTTATTCAGACAATAGATATATGTTTTAATCGTTTCAGGTCGTGTTCCTCTACGCAATCCTTCATTCCTAACTAAGTTACCAACATCCATCATCAAGAGCTAGGAGCCTTACTGATTTATATATTTTGTCCAGGGTTGTCCAGTGGTCTAGTGGGATTTTATAAGCGAACTCACTGAGTGATGGTATAAAATTATGTTTTTATGAGCATTAAAATGTTGGACTTTCAGTCCACATAAGCCCTAAATCCAAACACTTAGGCTTATATAGAGTTATGTC
>JAHJGQ010000060.1 GCA_018824365.1 Nanobdellota archaeon
TATTATAATGTTTATAATAACCAGTTTACGTTAATAAAGAAAAATATTATTATGAAATAAATTATCAAGAAGATGCCTGCCAACCTCAACCAGATATTAGTTGAGCAGATGATTTGTCGTTAAAATTTTATCAATCGCCATATTTAAAATTCGGTGAAAAGCCATTTATTGGTTTTATGTATATGGATTCCGAAAGAATTGGTTATGAGTTATGGATACTCATTACTCAAAACCAAACACAAACTTTTTTATATAAAATAATATTGTAATCAAAAAAGGGGATAAGATGACAGAAAATTCTAAACAGCAAATTAAATTTGATAAAAGTCCGCACGTTCTGACAGAAGAAGAAGTCTTCAAAACCCTTAAAACTTCTGAAAAAGGTCTTACTTCCCATGAAGCAGAACAAAGATTACATAGATATGGATTTAATGAATTAAAAGCTGAAGAGGGAATACATCCATTCAAAATTTTCTTACAGCAGTTCTCATCCCCTTTAGTATGGATACTTATTGCAGCTTTAGGCATTTCCTTCTTCCTTGATGAAAAAATAGATGCGATTGTTATCAGTATTATCATTATAATAAATGCTGTTCTCGGCTTTGTACAGGAATATCGTGCTGAAAGGGCGATCGAAGCATTGAAAAGAATGGCTTCATTGAAAGCTAAAGTATTACGCAATGGAAAAGAAGTAAAGATTGACAGTAAACTTCTTGTTCCGGGAGATATCATAATTCTTGAATCTGGAGATAAAGTTCCCGCAGATGCACGTCTCTTTGAAATTCATTCTCTTCAAACACAAGAAGGGCCTTTAACAGGAGAATCACTGCCGGTCACTAAAGAACTGAAAATATTAGCTGAAAAAACTCCTCTTGCTGACAGAAAAAACATGGTATATTCTTCTACAATAATCTCGGTAGGAAGAGGTAAAGCTATTGTAACAAACACTGGAATGAATACAGAAGTAGGAAAGATCGCTACTTTGATTCAAGAAGCAGATAATAAACTGACTCCATTACAAAAAAAATTACGTGATCTGGGAAAATATCTTACTATTGCTGTAGTCGTTGTAGCTGCCATAATATTTCTTACAGGAATCTTAACAGGTAAAGAAGCTTCAGTGATGCTTTTGGCTGCCATTGCTTTGGCTGTAGCAGCTATTCCTGAAGGTTTACCGGCAGTAATCACAATTTCTTTAGCTTTAGGAGTGCAGCGCATGATCAAAAAGAACGCTTTGGTAAGAAAACTTCCTTCAGTAGAAACCTTAGGCAGTGTCAATGTAATCTGTACAGATAAGACTGGAACATTAACGCATAATGAGATGACAGTGACCAAGATCTTTGCTAATGATGTCATATATGATATCACCGGTTCTGGTTATACTTCTCAGGGAACTTTTATCATAGATAAAAAGTTAGCTAATCCTGAACCATTACATCAGCTATTAAAGATAGGAGCTTTATGCAATGATGCAAAATTAGAAGGAAAAGACAATAAGAGAGAAGTGATCGGTGATCCTACGGAAGCCGCTCTGATAGTTTCTGCAGAAAAAGCAAGTTTTACAAAAAAAGAACTTGATAAAATAACACGTATAGATGAAATTCCTTTCACTTCAGAAAGGAAGATGATGACTACACTACATAAGATAGACAATAAGACCGTGTCATTTACTAAAGGTGCTCCAGACATCATAATTAACTTTTGTAATAGAGCACTCATCGATGGAAAAGTATACCGCTTGGATCGTCATAAGAAAAAAGAAATTCTTCAACACAATGAATCTTTTGCAGGAGATGCACTAAGAGTATTAGGATTTGCATATAATGATAATTTTTCTAAAAAAGAAGATGCTGAAAAAGAAATGATCTTTGTTGGATTACAAGCAATGATCGATCCACCAAGGGAAGAAGTTAAAGATGCAATAAAAAAATGTCAAAATGCTGGAATCAGGGTGATCATGATTACAGGAGACCAGATAAATACTGCTAAAGCTATCGCGGAAGAATTAGGTATTTCTGGAAAAGCTGTCAGTGGACAAGAATTGGAAAAGATCAATCTTGAAAAAGAAATTTCTGATATAGGTATTTTTGCCAGAGTTAATCCAGAACACAAATTAAGAATAATTAAAGCGCTTAAAAAGAAAGGAAAGATTGTTGCCATGACTGGAGATGGAGTGAATGATGCTCCGGCATTAAAGAAAGCAGACATCGGTGTTTCTATGGGAATTACAGGTACGGATGTAGCTAAAGAAGCTTCCGACATGATTCTTACTGACGATAATTTTACTTCTATCGTAAATGCTATTGAAGAAGGCAGAGGCATATTTGACAACATCAGAAAATTTGTCAATTATCTATTATCAAGTAATCTAGGAGAAATAATGGTAATTTTCTTAGCTTCAGTCTTAACTCCATTATTATTCCCGCAATACGGTGCTATTTTACCATTGACAGTTATCCAGATCTTATGGATTAATTTGGTTACTGACGGATTACCAGCGACTGCTCTTAGTTTAGATCCACATGAAAATAGAATAATGGAAAGAAAACCCATCCCTTCAAGAGAAAATATTCTTTCTAAAGAGTTAGCGTTTGACATCATCAGCTCAGGATGTTATATTGGTATAATTACTTTAATACTATTCTGGTTATATCTTCAATCAGGATTAGTCAAAGCACAAACTATCGTCTTTACAACATTAGTGGTATTTGAGATAGTAAGATTGCATCTAGTCAGAAGCCATTACAAGATAGGAATATTTAGCAACAGATGGTTGATTGCAGCAGTATTGATATCATTATCTATGCAGTTAATAACTATTTACACTCCACTTAGCAGTATATTTGGAACAATCAAATTGGGATTGATAGACTGGGGCGTGATTATTTTAGGAGCAATTTTATTGTTTGTGCTTAATAAGATTACACACTTTTTGAAAAACAAATTGATAAAAAAATGAATTGAAATAGATGAAATTAATTAGAATAAATGTATAGAGAAAAAAGATGATCATAAGCATTATTATTCTGCTGATAGCTTTGTCGATAGTAATTATTTGGAAAAGCTCTGACTGGCTCACAGATTCATTAGTTCCTGTCGCCAATAGATTAGGAACAAGTTATATTGCAATCACAACTTTGATCGTTTCTTTCATATTAAGCCTTCCAGAGATATTCTCGTCTGTTTATTCTTATCTACTGGGACATCTTGACATTGGTTTAGGCGTTGTGATTGGTTCAGTGATGGCCAATATTGGATTGATTGTAGGCACATCGGCTATCATTAAGCCGCTTACAGTAGAAAAATCTGTAGTCATTAGAGACGGCATCTTCATGGTTGTTGCTGCAGGAATAGTTCTGCTTTTTGGTTCTGATCTGCAATATTCAAGATCAGAAGGATTAGTTTTATTTTTGCTATTCATACCTTATGCTATCAACGTCTGGGCTTTTGAAAAATGGCGGCCTAAAAAAAGCCAGAAACAAAAAGTCAAGCAAGTAAAAAGAAGTTTGAGTCTTATCGGCTCATCTAAATTTAAACTTAAACCTTCCTTGTTAACATTTATCATCAGCGCTTTAGTACTTATCGCTGGCTCATATCTGTTTTCATTCTCATTGATCAAGCTGGATGAAGCTCTTCAATTGCCAGGGATACTTATCGGATTGATCTTTGGAGCGATAGGAACTGGAATACCTAATATCGCTGCAGCATGGCAGGGAACTTTAAAGGGTTACAAAGATGCAGCCATCACAGAAACTTTTGGTTCAAACATTTTTACTTTGTTGATAACATTAGGGATAATCATTACTTTATCACCTTTTACTATTCAGGGAAGTGTTTTTTATTTTGATTTAACTTGGATGATCATTATGAACATCCTTTTAATCGCATTCATCTTTAAAGGTTATTTTTATCGAGAAGAATCATTGACAAGATATGAAGGAGTTGCTTTATTATTGTTTTATTTGACTTTATTAGTAATCCATGTTGCAATGTTTTGATAGAATTATTTGAAAAAATTATTTATAATTAATCAATTGTCCACAAAATAACAATGTTTTCCCAAAATGTGGACAATATAATTTTTAGCGTAGAAATAGCACTAATTAATATTTTAACAATATGCCTCATCCAAAATAACTCTCTTTAACTTCTTTGATCTGTTTAGCCCTGGCAGAACTGAAATAATCTTCTAACTGTTTATAGGCATCTTCTATTTCTTTGTCAACAGAAGGTTTAACAACGTCTAAAGCTTTTAAGAAATGTTCCATCTTAATTTCCTTGCTCTTTATATCTTCCCTTAAGGCGATCATTGCAGCTTCCCTGCAAATACCTTCAATATCTGCCCCTACGTAACCCTTACTCTTATTGGCAAGTTTGTCAATGTCAACATCTTTAGCGATAGGCATCTTTTCTGTATAAATATTAAAAATCCTCTTCCTTCCTTCTTCTTCAGGAATATAAGTCATAATTATCCTGTCAAACCTTCCCTGTCTCAGAAGGGCAGGGTCTACTATGTCCGGCCTGTTTGTAGCTCCGATTATGACTACATCATTAAGGCTTTCCAGACCGTCCATTTCAGTTAACATCTGGTTGACCATTTTATCATTGACTTTAGAGCCATCATTACTGCTTCCTCTTCTTGGAACCAGAGCATCTATTTCATCAAAGAAGAGTATTGTTGGCGAGGTCTGGCGTGCTTTTCTGAATATGTGCCTGAGTGCTTTTTCTGACTCGCCGACCCATTTGCTTAACAAGCTGGGACCGTTAACTAAAATAAAATTAGCTTCACTTTCTTTAGCTACTGCTTTCGCTAAAAGTGTCTTTCCGGTTCCTGGAGGACCGTATAAGAGAATACCTTTCGGCGGTCTGATACCCATCTTCTTGAACACTTCTGGCTTATTCAGCGGCCATTCCACAGCTTCTTTCAGCTTCTCTTTGATATCTTCAAGACCACCTATATCATCCCAGCTGACATCAGGAGTTTCTACTAGAACTTCCCTCATAGCAGAAGGTCTGACAACTTTTAAAGATTCTAAGAAGTCCTTCTGGGTAACTTGTAATTTTTCCAGTATTTCTGAAGGGATTGGCTGTCCTTCCTCAACACCTTTCTGTTTAAGGTCAGGAAGTATCCGTCTTAAAACTATCATGGCTGCTTCTTTTGCTAAAGCGTTTAAATCTGCACCAACAAAACCGTGAGTTACTTTAGCAATTTCTTTTTGGTCTTGATCAATCCCTTCTCTTTTTGCTTTAGCAACAATACTTTCAATAAGATTAAATTTCTGCAATTTTTGGTAAAGTTCACTTAAATTAGTTTCAATGATTTTTGTTCCCAGATTATTTAAAACTTGTTTTGATTTCATTTCATCAAATTTAATCATTTCTTCTACTAAATTATTAAGAATAGTTCTACTTTTCTTTAGATTATCTTTAACATCAGAAATTTCCTTGATATCAACTTTGATCTGTTTTAGTTTATTATTAAAAGTTTTAATTTTATCTTCTAACTTTACCAATTCTTCTTCACCAAGAGGAATCTCTTCATTGAGATTCTTGATTTTTTTATTTAGACCTCTAATACTTTCTAAAAGCTTATACAATAGATTTTCATCCGCTTTTTGTTTTCTTTTCTCTAGTTCTAATAATTCTTCTTTACTCTTTTCCAGTTCTCTCTGTTTTTCTTTAATAGAATTTTTAAGTATTTCAAGATTAGACATTAATTTATTTATATCTAAATTTTTATTATTTAACTCATTTTCAAGTTGTTTGTTTTTTTCTTTAATTAATTCGGGTATGATTTTTTTAATGTTTTCTCCATAGAGAGTCCCTTCCAAAGGCATGTTACGTGTATGAATTTTTAATATTTCTTCCCTGCCAGCCTTGTCAGGAACGCCAATTTCAATCTCTCTATCAAACCTGCCCGGTCTTCGCAGAGCCATATCTACGAGGTTAGGCATGTTAGTAGCAGCAATGACAATTACTTTTCCCCTGCTCTTCAATCCATCCATCAGACCAAGCAACTGTGCTACTACCCTTTTCTCAACATCACCTTTAGTCTCTTCCCTTTTAGTCGCAATAGCATCAATCTCGTCAAAGAAAATTATTGAAGGTGCATTCTGTTCAGCTTCTTCAAATTTTTTTCTTAGGTTAGCTTCAGATTCACCATAAAACTTAGAAATAACTTCAGGACCATTAATCAAAATGAAATGAGAGTTGGTTTCAGAAGCAACAGCCTTTGCCAATAAAGTTTTCCCAGTTCCAGGAGGACCATGCAGCAGAACACCTTTTGGAGGTTCAATGCCTAGTTTTTCAAATATTTCAGGGTGTTTTAAAGGAAGCTCAATCATCTCTCTGACTTTTTTAATCTCTTCACTCAATCCACCGATATCTTCATAATTAACGCCCAGACTAATCGCTTCTTCATCCTTAATTTCTACTGCTCTTGGATTGAACTCTACTTCTGTATCCGGGGTTATTACAACTATTTCTTTCTTTGGATTAGTATCTACTACAATGAATTTTAATGAGCCGAAACCAAACCCCGCAAATTGAGATTCCATCATTGAAAAAATGTTACTTATATCCCGACCTTGAAAAGAAGTTCTTCTTTTTGATCTTCCTAGTGATACTATGTCTCCTTTCAGCAAAGCTTTTCCTAATAATCCTTGCTTAAACAACTCAGGAGATGCCTTAACCATAACTTCTTTACTTACCGGAGCGATAGAGATCTTTTTAGCAGGTTTTACTTCAGCTTTCTTAACAGTAACCAATTCTCCGATGGATGTTCTAGCATTTTTTCTTAAATCACCATCCATCCTGATAATATTCAGGCCAATATCTCCAGGATAAGCACGATCGATAACTGCAGCAGTAATCCTCTCTCCTTTAATTTCAACAACATCGCCCGGATTTACATCTATCTGTTTCATGAAATTTGAATCTATCTTGACGATGCCTTTATTTACATCATCCTGTACTGCTTCCATAACTTTCAGCTTAATTTCTGACATTTTAACACTTTATCTGTTTATGGCGGAACTAATATTCCATTAAACTCAATTGTTTGCAGTGACTTTTGATTCTAAGCAAACTTCATTTTCCTAGTGTGTTTACTTTTTAAAATTTATGGTAGAACAAAATAAAATCATCAAAAAAATCATTAAAAAATAAAGATAAAAAAAATTTTATTTCTTCTTCTTTTCTGAAACAGGAACTGAAGTCGGACCAGCTTTGACTTTAGGTAGTGGCAAAGGACTTGGCAGGCTTACATCTTCACTTATCTTGATTGCCTGAATATTACCTTTATGTAAAGCTGCATTCACAATCTGTTCCATGATTTCCATAGTGATTTTTTTATCTTTATCCCATGATTTCTTAACTTCATCAACTTTGCTTTTCTCATCCACAAAAAGCACCTGCCCTTCAACAGCTATTTTTCCTAGATCAGGTTCGTAATTACAGACAAATTCAAACGTAAATTTTAAGCCTTTTTTATTTTCAACATTAAATTCCAAATCTTCAACATTCTTAATAGAAACATTATTGTTAATCTTAACCTGTCCGCTCTTCGCTTTAAGATTTCTCTCTGCATTAACTTTATGTACATTTATTTTTACAATTGTCATTATAACCACCTATTTAATTTTTATATACCTATCGGAGAGGTTCTTTATAAATTTTCCTGGTTTAAAGACCAACATAAAACCATCTCGCCAATGTATATATGACCCATTATTTAGAAACTTTTATAAACAAAATTACTTTAACAAGCCATATAAAAACAAGGTGATGTTTATGGCTGGGGATGAATATGAAATCCTTCCGCATCAACTGCTATCAGATTTGAAGTATGATGTAGAAGCGCTGAAAAAAAAATTAACTCAACCAGATACTAAAATCAACGAACTAATTCTTGAGATTGAAAGTATGAAAGATTCAATACATGAGTTAAACGTTGTTTTTGAGAAGGCTTTAGAAGAGACTAAAGAAGAAGATGTATCTAAGATTGTGCGTACATTGAATGAAAGGCTTGAAACAGTAGTAAGTCAGAATGAAATCATCGCTAAAGGCATGATTGCCATCTCAGATAAACTTGAAGATTTTATGCAGAAACAATCTACTACTGCTGGAGGAATGATGCAAAGGCCGATAGCTCCTGCTCAGCACACTATAGGAATGCCTTCAATGTCTGGACCTGGAAGAGTGGCACCAAGACCCGAACAGGCGATGGAATCTCCTCCAATGATGATGGGTGAAATGAATTTTCCGCCACCTCCTCCTAATGCAAATGGTGGTGCAAAGAAATCGCGTGTTGGCCTGTTCAAATAAATCGTAGGTATTGCCAATGAGTTCTTTAAGAGCAAAACAATTTTTGTCTAACCTGGCATATATATCTCAGAAAGAAAGAGAGACTTTTTCCAGAGAAGAAATCGTCAAAAAAATTAATGAGATTAAATATCTTAGTGCTCAAAAAAAAGTTCCTAAATTAACATTGAGAAAAGAAATAATCCATCTAGAAGATAAGTTGCAGGGAGTAATCGAATTAGAAAAAAAGCTTATTCGTGAAAAAAATAAAGAATCGGTGAAGGTGAATTCACTTAAACAACAAATTAACACGCTTAAGAATAAGCTTGAAGTTTCTGAAAATAAAGAATTGAGTAAAAAAGTAGAGAAACTGTCTCATCTTCTTGGTGAACATCTGGCCAAGAAAGAAACCAGTAAAGAGATTGCTTTAAGTGGAAAGGTTTTGAAAGAGTCTAGAGCTGAACAAGCTAAGTCTATTGAAGTGAAAGTTAAAAAGCTTGATTCTGAGACGATTAAAAAAGCCAATACTTTACGTGAAAGATTGGAAGCTCTTAAACATGAACTTGCAATCCATACAGAACTGGAGACAAAAAGTTCAGAAGAACTGGAAATAATCAAGTCTAAGATTGAATTCATAAATGAAAAATTAAATGATTTCTATGAAAAACATCCTGAATTGCTTGTCCAGGAAATCGGTGTTGTTGAAACAGAAAAAGAAGTTCCCATTATCAAAGAAGAGAAAGAAGTTAAACATTTAATGCTGTTTTCTCCGTCTGCCGAAATTTCTGAAGAGGAAACCACTTTTAACGGTGAAGATTTAGAATTGGAGAAAGAATTGCCTTTACCACCGCCGCCAAGGATTAGAAAGAAATAGGTTCTTCGCTTAGCCTCAATATTTTTTAAACGTCCTTTCCCA
>JAHJGQ010000061.1 GCA_018824365.1 Nanobdellota archaeon
TGAAAATCAAAATCCAAAACAACGGTGTCTCTAAATAATGTTTCACCGCTTCTAAGCATATCTTTAAAGAGAGACATAATCCTGAAGAACCAAGAATCATTTATATTGTTTTTGTGTTTTTAATACTATTAAATAATGTTAGTTTCAATTGTGTTTAAGTTCTAAAATAAAATGGGGGAGTTCTAAAAGTTAGTTTTTACTTTGTAAAAGAATTTAATTATTCTGATAGGGGAGTTCCTAAAAATAATACTAAAAACAAATGAGGCGGGGCGTTCTACTTCTTACGAAGCCTATTGTATTCTTTTAAAGACACTTCACTTTGAAACTTATCCTCAATAGTACTAATTATCTTCCTTCTCAAATTATATGTATCTGCATACTTTGCATACGCTATCCAACCTTCCAGAAAATCATAAACATCATCATATGTTATCTCACCATTATCAAATTTCTCACAAATAAGTTTTAACTTTCTCTTAAATGAACGAACATTCCTCTTCTTCATTATTTTGTGAAATGGAGAAACATTCAATCCCAGAAAATCTACACCATGATCAGACAATATTATCCTCGTCTTTTCCGGATGCAAGTCCAAAAACAATTCTTCTTGTAGGAATTGAGCAATAATTTCTTTCCATTCTGTTAATTTTTCCTCTGAATTATGCAAGAGTACAAAATCATCCACATAGCGAACGTAATTTTTAGCTTTCAACTTGTGCTTCACAAATTGATCTAACTCATTCAGATAAACATTGGCAAAAAATTGTGAAGTAAGATTACCTAATGGCATGCCTTTTCTTTTGCTTGTGGAATAATTACTCAGAATTCTTCTTATTAACCACAAAACTTTAGGATCATTAATCCTTTTCCTGATGATTTTTAACAGAATGGAATGGTCAACTTCATCAAAATAATGGCGAATGTCTGATTTCAAGATAAATACTTGATAAGTATTGTTATGAGAAAGCTTTTTGCGGAAATGTTCAAAGCGTTGGATTGCTTTGAGTGTTCCTTTTCCTTTGCGGTTGGCATAAGAATCATGGATAAACCTCTTTTCAAATAATGGTTCAATAATATTGCATAATGCATGATGAATAACTCTATCACGAAAATCTGACTTGCTTATCTTTCTTGTCTTCGGATCTCGCAGAATAAACGTCTT
The DNA here is from genome assembly GCA_018824365.1 of Nanobdellota archaeon. Lineage (GTDB taxonomy): Archaea > Nanobdellota > Nanobdellia > Woesearchaeales > GW2011-AR9 > JAHJGQ01. The sequence goes on from JAHJGQ010000061.1 coordinate 1,163, forward strand.
TAATGGTCTTGGCTTATATGAATGGAAAAGAAGTTCAGTTCTCAATAAATCCAGATTTTCAGTAAGATTTTCTTCAAATTCAAGAATGCATGGTCTTAACGTCTTATGTTTTCGTGCATTCTTATAAGCTAATTCCAAATTTTTAGTACTACATAATACTTTCCAGAGATTACGAGGTTTCAAAAGAAGTGTCTCAGCATTATGGTGGGCTATTCCACGCAGGGCGTTATCATTGTTTACGTTACGATCATTGGCATTGAAGTTTGAATTGTTATTGAAATTATTCAGCCAAGAAGCCCGCCCAACGTCATAGCTCTTGATGCCCATTTTTCACCACCGTTTCAACCATAATACTCAGAAGTATCGTGTCACGGTTGTCTTATCAGCATTAGAGCAAGTCTAAACTGAACATTTCATAACGTTGTCGCCAAACGCTATGGCATAAGAGCGTGTAGTCCAGCTCTACTCCACATTACGTAGAGTAATGCCGAGACAAGAATGAATAAAAAATTATTGTTTATATGCTTTTCTGTAAACTTCTGTGATTCTTGCTTCAATAGCTGGTCTTACAGATTGAGCAACATCATCGCCCAAACAAGCTAAGATAACCTCAAGTGGTAAACTTCCAACACTCTCAATTTCCTGTGGAGCACGTGGAACTTCATTTTCAGGCGCGTCGCCTTCGGCGATTACACGACGTACCCCACGCAGGGCGCTAACACCGTTCACGATACGATCAATGGCATTGAAGTACGAAATGCTATTGAAATTATCCAGCCAAGAAGCCCGCCCAAGAAACTCTTCATTATTGCTTCCTAATGTTCCTTGCACGTAATCGGGCATAAGTACGATAACGTAGGGAGTTTTTCCTGCTTCTGCGAACATTTCCATGTTCCAGCCAAAATTTTCCTCATCTGGACCATAAATACGTTGAGCAGCTTTTCTTTGCTCAGAATTCAATTTTTTAGTCTTTTTGGGATCAACTACAAAATGACCATATTGATCGTTGTCTTTTATAAGTTCCAATCCTTTCAGATCAACAACAACAGTGTCTTTATGCTTTAAAGAAGCCAGACCTGCCTCAGCTTCAGGAAAATAATTATCTTGATCAGTTAGTTGTCGGTATGCTTCATCAATATTCTGTAAAACTAAGTTTTGTGGTTCTCGTGTAATCGCCCACAAATGCCCTTTCTTTTGGACAGTATACAATTCACCATCAGCAGTATAAAACCATTGGCTTCTTAATCCACGGTTTGTAATTCGCTCAGTGGTGAGCTGATCAACATGCTGAAATGTGCCAGGCTCTAATTCTTTGTATGCCAATAAATTTCCTGTAACGTTTTCTAATGCCATTTTAAGAGTTAAAATAAGTGGTTATTTATAAAGCTTTCGCTTTTTATCACTGTGAAGTGGTTTTGAAAGAAACGCCCCGCCTTTGGAACGTGAAAACAAAAGAGGAACTCCCATTTGATCCTTATTCTCGCTGTATCGCTAAAGCTCTTTTTATGGCATAGAACTCCCCTAGTCCTTCGGACAGTATGTCTCGGCTTTGCCTCGGATTAATTGAAACTTAAACACAACTCTGCGGACACAGGTTTTCCGGACTTCGTAACGGAAAACGAAACTAACAGGAATTTCCGATGTTAGTTTCAATTGTGTTTAAGTTCTAAAATAAAATGGGGGAGTTCCTAAAACTAAAAAACAATGGAGGGACAATTTCTATTTCTTAGCTACTTTCCACATTTGATAAAAAAAATTTCTAAAAGATGTTGCAGTGTTCTGATCATAAATTAAAATACAAGATGTTGGTTCTGCATAATTAAAAATCAAAACTTTATCGTCACCGAAAATATCTACTGTAACTGGAGTTATATTTTTCAAAAGCCTATTCTCAGTAAATTTAATTTTTTCATAACTTTTCATAAAATCACTTCTTTCTGAGAACAGATTCTTTGCTTTGATCTTCTTTTTTATTCTTTGCTCTCCAAATTTAAGCCAAAAATCATTAAATTTCTTGTCTTTTTTACTAGTTATACCCATGCCTAGGATTTCTTCATTTTTTTTAAGAGAACTAAATGCTTCTTCAACAGCAGTCTTGAAACCTTTAAATCCCATATAAGTAACTGATTTAACTTGCTTAACTCCTTCTTTTCTCAGCATTTCTAATTGAGGTAGATCTTTTCTGATGATTTCTTCTTCGTTAATGATTTCCTCTTTTTTTAAATTCAAGTATTTTAGTATTTGAGATGGTGGAGCTGCACTGAAAGATTTTGTATTATTTATTATGGATTCACTTACTAATCCTTTTACCTTTAAACTCTCCAAAATTTCATATATCTTTCCAGAATTTAGACCTGAATTTTTTAAAATATCTCCTGTTTTTGATGTACCTAATTTAAGTAATGTTAAATAGACAATACTTTCATTTCTTGTTAATCCGATTCTTTCAAGAGTTTTTGTGTCCATTACATATTTAATGTGGCTCCAATATAAAAATATTTCTATTACTCTACACTGAGTGGGGGATTATCTTTAAATATTCTTCTGCGGATTACTACTTTTGAGTTAAGTGACATGGCCGACACATTAGGAGATTTAACAAATGTGGATATGAAAGTATATCCGACTAACGAATGCAAAAGCAATTGTCATTTTTGCATGACTGATCTTAGATGGAAAAATACTGAAGCACCTACTGAGAAGTATCTTTCAAATTTCAAAAAAGCGTTTGAAGATTATTTCAACGCGGGTGGAAGAAAAGTTCTATTTACTGGTGGAGAGCCAACAAACAGACCAGATAAATTAATTGGGATGTTAAAACTTATCAGTAATTATCCATTAGATTTAGTAGTAATCTATACCAGCGGAGTAAATCTCTTAACTCCCTATACCCACAATAGTCAAGAAGTAACTCTTTTGCAGGCTCTTTCGGGTGAGGGTCTTAAAGATTATAATCTCTCTGTTCATCATTATGAGCTTCATAAAAGACAAGAACTTACTTCTCAAAAAGTATGTGACCTAGAGAGTATAGTAGAAGAAGCTAAAGAACTTGATCTAAATATTAGACTTAATTGTACTTTAATGAAAGATTATATAGGAAATGCTCAAGAAGTTATGAAATATGTAGATTATGCAAGAAGCCTTGGAGTTCAAGATATTTATTTCAGAGATTTATTCCATTTAGCAAACAGAGATAGATCATGCGCACACGCAAATAAAGCAAAACTTGCTTTTACGGATTCTCAAAGAGTAGATTTTGACACATTAGTTTCGGAAATAAAGCTCATCCCAAATATGCAATTTAATGAAACTCTTAACAGACATAGAGAAAATGGTAGAACTTATATTTTTGACCATTTGGGTACTAGAATTTCTTTTGGAACATTAGTTGTTGGAACTGAAAAAGAAGATGAAATTACTTACATGAACTTCCAACCAGATGGTTGTGCATATAGAGATATGAATGGACCTGAGTCTAAACTTGATTTATAGATAAAAATCAGATTTTACAATTCACTCAATGCAATTTCAATCTTTTCAACCACTCTTTTCGCATTCTCTAATAATTCCTTCAAGAGTTTTTCATTGACAGTCGTTTCTGTTCCATATTGAAATTCCTCTCTAAGTGACTTTGCATCTTTAGAAGTCATTTGTTCTGTTGTTCTGATAAAGGCAATATCTTTTAGATCAAGATTAATCTTTCCTTCTTCTATTAAATATTCAACAGCATTAATCGTACACTCATGATTCTTTGATTCATAACCCAGCTTGAAAAGCACTGCAAGTAACGAATGATACATAGAATAATAAACTTGCGAAACTCCCCAATCACTAAAACCACCTTTAATATTATAGTCGGCTGCATGAAGATTATGTTTTGCTTTGTTGATGTGTTCTTCTGACAGTTTATCATTTGGCTCAATCTTCTTCATTCTTGTCTCTCTTGCCAAGCACCAATCAAGCTTTTTCTTATGAATTGACATTTTTTATGACTTCCACAAATATTGACTCGCCCTTAAGCACAATTCCTTCTTTCATCATGCCCAAAATAGCTTCTTTTCTTTGTTTCATTGCTTTTATTAAATCTTCTTGCTTTAAAATTAGTGGAACAACTGGCTTAGTTCTGATTTTAGATATTTCCAAACAAAAGTCATTCACTTTCTTAGTTTGATTGGTTAGAAAAAGAACATCAACATCATTAAACTCTTTGCCTCTTAAAACAGAACCAAAAATTATAATCATCTCAGCATCTTTAAATTTTATAACTTCATCCGCATATAACTTCGCATGTCCTTTGAGATTTCTCTTTTCTGTTAAAAGAAGAAGTTCACATAATTTGGTAGCCTCAGAGTTATCTAAATTAAGCTTATAATGAGATGCATTACTGATTTCCTTCTTTAAAATTATTTTATCTTTCTCAAGTTCTTTGAGAATTTTGAATGCACTACCTACACTAATCTTATTCAACTTAGCAATCTGATTAATATTGTAGCCAAACTCATCAATATTTCTCAATAAGTACATAATTATTCTTGCTGTGTTCTTTGGTATCATTTTCAATATAAGTGAATAACCATTCAATAATTATGAATAATATATAAATGTTACGTTTTTGAACGAAATTGTCCCCTTAATATTTGTTCTTGAAGTAATGCTAACGCTCAAATGATAGAACGGAACTCCCCCAGTCTTCCGGACAATTAGTCTCCCTTCGGTCGAATTAATAGGAACTTAAACACAACTCTGATTTTTTGCCTTCGGCATCGTTGCACTAAAAATCAAGTCCTCCAAGTATTAGGACGAAACTAACGGGAATTCCGATGTTAGTTTCAATTTTTCTGTCGCTTAGAATCTTTACAATGTTTACGCATAACTCTACTCTTTTAACATTGGCGCTTTTGATGATGACAATTAATTACTCTAACAACTCTTCCGGAACTTGGAACTCTTTATCTAAATAAACGATTTTTTCTGCTTGAGAAATACATCTTTTGCAAACATCCATCATAAAATCATATTTTTCAATAATTCCTCTGCTGTGAACAGAAGCTCCGTACCTTGCTTCTTCTCTTAAATCAACATCAGTTTTCTCTTCTTTCTCACTATAAACTGTAATCCTATCAATAAATTCATTATCATAATCAATCAAACATTTATCTTTAATAAATCTCAAAAATAAAGCAGTACATTTTTGACTTCTGCTTTCAACTCCAAATTTTGTTAGAATTGCTAAAGCACAATAATACATCGTGTAAAACCATTCTTCCGGAATTTTGTAATCTAATCTTTTCTCTTTAAACAACTCACAAGTTCTTAGATTAGTTTTAGCTTTGGCAATGTATTGCTCAGCTTCTTTATCATCTGGCTTTACAATTAACAATCCTTTGTGCTTTTTTCCTTTCTCCTCAGCTTTTCTAGTACTTGAAAAGCAATCTTTTGTTTTGTCCATTTGCATCACTTCATTGTATCAAAGCAGTTATCACACATCCCTACATGCCAATCTTTGTTATGCGCAGAGATTTTACTATTGCACTTTACACAGTTGTAATTCATCTCCTCATCATGCTTCATATGAAAAGTCCTCTTTTTCTTTTCCCAGTCAGTTGAACTCATAGTTTCAGCAAAAGAACCTTCTGCCCATAAACTATCTTCTCCAATATTTTCTTCATTTTGTAACATTTTTGTCTACCTCAATAATCATTTTTATTAAAATCCTGAGGGATGTTATAAGTTTGATCTGTCAGTTTAGCAGAAGCAATTCTATTAGTTCTGAATTTCCTCATGTCTTTTCTAAGATGACAATAACCAATTGTATATTTTGCTGATGTATAATAAACATCTATATTTCTTTTCTTTAACTTTGCACTTTCCCTATTGAAGTAGCTGATTTCAACAGTCTTCAATTGACTTAGAGCTTTTTTAAGTGTACGATATACTTTATCATCAACAAAATTATTGTAAGTATGATACCTTTTCCGTAGAAAACATTTATCAATTTCTTCTCTGATTTCTTTTGGTAATTGCTGAGCAACTTTTTTGAGAACAGAAGAAATAATTTTCTTGTTTATTGGTTCTTCATACTCATCATAGTAATCATTATAATATTCATCTTCGGATTCAGGAGACTTTTCTTTATATTCCTTAACTATCTGATACACGACTTCAAGTTCCTTTGCAGTAAATTGCTTACCTGTCATTTTGACATTTCTTTCATAAATTTGACAAAGTTTTCCTGCCCAAATAATATAACTCCTTTCTTGATTGCATCTATAAAAGCTTTGTTGTTATTTTGAAGTTCTTTTCTAAATTCAGAAACAATAAAATCTATTAAATGGATTTTCTTGCTTTCTGTTTTCTGAATTTTATCAAGAATTTTCTGGATTTTCACAAATTTATTCTTTTTAGCTATTCCTACAATATCAATATCATCAGCTTGCTGAGTAGAAGTAACAATACTTCCATACAAAAGAAGAAAATCTACTTCATTTTCTAATTCTGCAAAATTTACTCTCCATCTTCTTTGTTTGATTGATTCTTCTGTTAGATAAAAAGCAAGAGCTTTCTCAACTAACAAATTGTCCCAATTTATTTTAATAATGGATGTACTGGTCTTTCCAGATCCAACTGATTCTATTAAGATATATTTCTCTGCCTCTAATTTTTTTAGAATTTTCCAGATTCCAACCCTACTTAACTTCAATTCTTTAGCAATAGAAGTAATAGTCTGTTTTATAGTAAAATCTTTCAACAATACTAACATTAATCTTTTATTTGTTCCCATTTTGTTAATAGTTGTTAACTGATAGTTAATATATAAATTTTTCGGTTTTAAATGCCCCGCCCTAGAAAACCTTTACTGAAAGTTTATTGGTGTCAAATGTTATGCTTGCCAGCGACAGAAAACTTGCTCCGTTTCACTCTACATCCTCCCCACTCCGTAGGTCATGGAAACTAACAGCAAGTTCCGATGTTAAGTGTAATAAAAATGAGTCGCTTATTGAGGCTGAAAAAGAAAACTTTTTTAATTACTTCATTTTAATTAATTTTATGCTATTTATAAAAACAAAGGTGCTTCCAAGTAAAATTCAGGGGTTGGGTTTATTTGCTGATGAATTTATTCCAAAAGGAACAATAATATCTAGAAACCTATTGTTGGCTCAGCAAAAAAAGTAGCAAGTATTGCTTTTCGTCCGACAATGGAAAATACTTCAATCCTTCTAAAAAACCAAATTCTTTAAGTACTTATTATGAAGATGAAGTTGTAACAAAAGCAATACAGGATATACAGAAAGGTGAAGAAATTACTGATGATTACAGCACCTTTGAAAATGGTTTTAAAGAAAATTGGAAATAATTTTTCAGCTCCCCATTTGACAAAAAACTTACGCTACCCATTTTTACTATTCTCACATCTTTATTGTTCGTCGGGACGTTATACTTCTCGCTATCGCTTGACCTCACTTAACAGGCACGATATTAAACAAATAATTAATTTGATAAAAAAGAATCACTTTTTTTTAATTTCAGTTATCCCGTTCATATAAGGCCATAAAGCTTTTGGAATTTTTACCGTTCCTTGCTTAGTCTGAAAATTTTCAATTATTGCCGCTATTGGTCTAGTATCAGTGAGGGCAGTATTATTTAACAAATGGACATATTCTTTTGTCCCATCTTTTCTTAATATTTTAGTGTTTAAAGTTACAGCCTGGTAATCCAAACAATTGCTGCACGATGTAACTTCACGATAAGATCCTTTCTTCTCGTTCTGTCCAGGAAACCAAGCTTCAATATCATATTGTAATGCTTGCTTATTGCCTAAATCTCCCGTACATATCTGAACTACACGAAAGGGAATCTCAAGTTCTTTAAATAATTCTTCTGAATTTTTTTGTAGTTCTTCAAAAAATTTATAGGAATCTTCTGGTTTGCAGTAAATAATCTGTTCTACTTTGTTGAATTGATGAACTCTAAAGATGCCTTTATCATCCCTGCCATGAGTGCCCAGCTCTTTTCTAAAACAAGCGCTAACTCCACAAATAGTAATTGGCAGTTCTTTCTCTTCAATAATCTGATCTTTCCTCAAAGCTACTAAAGGATGTTCAGAAGTAGCAATCAAATATAGGTCTTCTCCTTCAATCTTATATATGGTATCTTCAAATTCAGAAATGTTTACTCCGCCTTCCAGGGCTGCTCGATTAAGCATATATGGTGTTTGGATTAAAGTATAACCTTTCTTGAAAAGCCTATCGATGGCAAATTTTTGGATTGCCTGGCTTAATAACATTCCTTCATTCTTTAGGTAGTAAAATCTTGCACCGGAATTCATAGCTGCAGTCTTGAGATCGATTAAATCAAGTTCTTCAGCCAATTCAATATGATCTTTAATCTTAAAATCAAATTTTGGTTTCTTTCCAAATTTTCGAAGTTCAACGTTCTCGGAACTATCTTTGCCTTTTGGAACCGATTTATGAAGAATATTTCCAACTGTTTTTAGCAGATCATTTCTGTTGATGAGCAGATTACCAACATCATCTTCTAATTCTTTGATTTGATTTACAACATCTTTCATCTCTTTGATTTTTTTCTGTGCTTCTTTCTCGTTCTTGTTTTTCTTAGCTTTGTTGATTTCTTCAGAAACAGTATTGCGCTGGTGTTTTAAAGTCTCTAAACTCTTCAGATTATTCCTCCATTCAGTATCTTTCTTAAGAATCTCATCAACAACTGAAGGGTCTTTACCTCTTTTTTTTTCAGAAGATTTTACTACTTTTACATTTTCTCTTACAAATTTAATATCTAACATCTGAATTAGGATGATAGTGGAATTATATAAATATTACTAAACTTTTGCATGTTGTAAATTATTGTAAAATATTGCGATATGTGGACTCAGAGTAAAATAAGAATGAAATAAGATTAATTTGTTATAATTTACGTTTCAAAAAACCAAAGATATATAAATATAAAAACTAATTCTTCCCCTAACAAAAAGAGGAACGATGAAAAAGAACAACTTTTATTTACTTTTAGGGATGATTATTCTAGTTTCTATGTTTTCTCTTGCTGATATTGATACTGGTTTTGGTTGTTTTTCAGATCAGGATTGTTATGATTATCTAAATGGAGCTGATTATTTTTGTAATCCAGTTTCATTTACTTGTTTTAAAGTTGAGGAAAATCTTACTGCTCAAAGTCAACCTTCCACCAATTCATTTTCTACCAATGTAACTGTTAAATCCACTTCCAGCAAAGATATTGAAGATTTAAAAACGAAGATTGCTGTATTAGAAAAAAATATTGTAGAAATTAAAGATGTTGTATCTGCCATCGATTTAGATCAGTTAAGTGTCGCAAATGATTTTTATGTATTACAAGAGGTTGTAAATGGTTTGCAGGAAGATATTACCGCGGTTCAGCAGCAGCTTAATGGTGTTTCAAACCAATTCGGTTCACAGATAAATTCAATATCTACTGGATTGGCCGGTTTACAGGAGAATTTGAATTCTACCCAGACAGAATTAAGTAAAGTAGAAGATACGTTGAGCAAACGTCAGGCTTTAACTCGTTCGTTAATTATCTTTTTTATTTTTGTTGCTGTAGCTGCAACCGGTGTTGTTTATTATATTAAGAGAAAAGGAAAAACCATTAGTCCTGAAGTAGTAAACTATATTAGCGATCATATTAAGCAAGGTAAAAAATTTCCACAAATCAAAGAAAACTTGCTTAAAGCAGGATGGGCTGAAAAGGATATTATTTGGGCTTATCAGGAAACCATAAAACACAATTATCGACGTTTTAAAAAAGATTCTCTTAAAAAAAAAGAATTTAGGGGCAGTGAGAAAGTTTCCTCTAATCTTATTTCAATTTCTTCAGACAAAACCAAAGTGATTAGTATTGTTGTAATCAGTATCTTGCTTGTTTTAGGATTATTATTCTTGATAAGAGGGATAACTACAGGCAAAGCAATTTCTTTTGGTAAACTTGTTGGTGGTGAAGTTAATGGTACTGTTGGGGAAGTTATTTACACGGTTGAATGTACTCCTCCACATATACTGACTCCTGCAGGAGATGATTGTTGTTTAGATGGAAATAGCAATAATATCTGTGATAATATTGAAAATCTTATAACTGGAACAGAAAAAGTTCTAGATGCATGTACTAGTAATTATCAGTGCTCTTCAGATAATTATTGTATCAATGGCCATTGTCGTACCCTTTCTTCTCTTTATGAAGGGAAAGGAGACTGTTCAAAATTATGTGATATTTATGCATTAAAAATTTCTACCAGCGATGGTGAAACTTATAATCTTCAGCCAAAAAAAGGAAGTTATACTGCAGTAGGAGCTTTAGAATGGAAAATATTGCAGATGCCTTCCCATTGTAAAGGCGAGCTGCCAATAGTTCCGATAAATATTATTACGAAGGAAACAGGGAAGATTATAAATGAAGAAGTAGTGGCATTAAAGCAAGGAGAGAAGAGTAAAGTGTTGACTCACCCCAATTTACCTTCTGTTGCTTTTACGTTAAAAGCAGATAGAATATTTTATTCCTGTCCTGAATGATTCTGATGATAATTTGAATTGATAAAAATTTGAATCCTATGATTTAGAAAAATTTTCATTTGCTTTTATATAAAATCTCTTCGCAAATCAAAATCGAATTGGCTGATGAAATCTTCTGCAATCTTGGGATTATTCTCCAATAAAAATTCATATATATCTTTACTAAAACAATGAGCACATAGGCCCATTTTCTTTCCGCAAAAAATACAAGTAGTATCTCCTTCAATTTCAATGCTTTTTATCTCTTTAGCTAACTCACTATCTTGTTCTTTAACTACCATTGCCATCCTTTCTGCTAAGCATGATGTACACAGCGGATTTGTGATTACATCATCACATTCTACACAACGGTTGAATGGTGCTTTATCAATAATTTTATCTGTCACCTCCTTGTTTAAAGAAATAATCTGGATTGAGCCTATTTATACTTAACAAACCCTTCTTAAACAATAAGAAATATTTTAAATAGCTTAAATCTACTTTTTCACTAAACTTTTTTGGACACACAATAAGTGATAAGAAATAAGTTTATATATCTTTCATATGTGTTTTTTATAATGTATATGTGTATTAATCTCTAGGAGTAACAAATGTTTATGATTTTTATGGCTTTCATCCGGCCAGTTTATTAATATCAAAAGAATGTTTTATCATCAGAAATTCCTGTTAAATTCGTTTCCTATACAATGTGTGAGATAACTGCATCTGCAGAGTTGCCCTGAAGCCAAGCCGTTCCAAAAATTTATTAAATGAATTCTATTATATAAAACATATTATGGATAAAATAACAGAATTGCTAATGACCAGCAAAGAGGTGATTAAAGATTGTGCTTTATCTAATGGAGCAATTGTTGCTGCAAATTCTACAAAAAAGTATTTTTTAAAAGAAGCTAAATATTACAAGTTTGTATGGCCAAGAGATGCGATGTATGCCTGTATGGCAGCTAAAATTCTTGGAATTAATATCCATGAAAATTTTTTTAGATGGTGCATGAAAGCAGAAGGCTGGAATCGAACAGGATTATTCTATGAAAAATATTATATTAACGGAAAAAAAGCATTGCATCATTTTCAACCTGATCAAACTGGAAGTATACTTATTGCAATTTATAATTATTATAAAAATAACAAAGAAGAAGGTAAGAAATTTGAAGAACTTATTACAAAATCTGCAAATGGTTTGTGTAATATCTGGGACGAAGATCATTTCAAATTAGTTACTCAGGATTTATGGGAAGAACGACTATGTTTCCCAGATTTAAAAGATAATTTTACCTACTCATTAGCGATATGCGCTAAAGGTCTGGATTGTGCAGATAAATTAATTCCAAATAAAAAATGGGAAATCACATCAAAGGAAATGAGATGTGTGTTACTAAAAAACTTTAAAAATAATTTTTATCGTTCTTTTGGAAAGATAAAAGATATGCGAGTTGATGCATCTTTATTAGGCTTAGTATGGCCATCAGAATTAATTGCTACTAAAGACAAAAGGATGAAAAAAACAATTGCAATTATTGAAAATAAGATAGTTAAAAATTTTGGTGTTTATCGTTATGAACATGATGAATATGATGGTTGGATGTATAATACAAAAGTAAATCGAAAGAAAGGTGCAGGATATTGGCCTCTATTGAATTTTTGGATTGCAATTTATTTTCTTGAAGCAGGTAATAAAAATAAAGCATTAAAATATTATGATAAAGTTATCAATGACATGAAAGGGAAGAAATACATCCCAGAACAATTTTTTAATAATAATATTCAAATTTCAGTGTCTCCTCTCTGCTGGTCTCATTCTATGTTTGTTATCGTATCCAGGAAACTAGGTTATATCTAGGCTTGGCGTAGTTTTTGGGCAATCTCTGTTTCAAGAAAAAGTAGGAAGAAAAAAATTTATTTAAATTGATATTTCTATTAAGTCTCCCATATTAGTTAAAGATGTAAGTATAAATAAAAAGATATTGATAATTTGAAATTCCTATTCGTTTTAAAATTGTCCCTCTACGACTTTTTTTTAGCCTCTTAA
>JAHJGQ010000062.1 GCA_018824365.1 Nanobdellota archaeon
CCCAAATCGTTTAATGTTGCTACGCAACTTAAACGACTTCGCATAATTCCGATGTTATATGAAATTTTCTTACTGCCTTTCAGGTGCATTCGCCAAGCTCATTTCCGAAAAACTTTACAACTGGTGCCTTCGTTTATACGAGTAAAAAAGAGAAAACAATTGCTACGCAACTGAGTATAACATTGTATAAACGGTTCGCTTTGCTCTCCCAAATTTTTGCCAACACTAATTAACTTTACCAAATAAATGAACTACTTCATCTTTGAGTCTGAGGAATTGCTCTTGGACAACCTTGAAATCTTCTGTAGTTCCCCACCAATGTTGTTCGTTATGATATATGTGATATTTGCTTGGATCTTTACCTAAATGTAAATCAAAATCTGAGTGCCTATCATAAACTGGTGAATCTGGTAATGGAACAAATCTATATAGAGCAATTCTTCTAACATATGGACTTAATTCTCTAAGCATTTCAATAGTTTCCTTAGTGGTCTCTTCGTTTTCACCAGGGAAACCATGCATTAAAAATAATTTAGTATATAGACCACCTTCAGATGCTGTTCTTACACCTTCCTTAAATTTTTCTAAATTAGCTCTCTTATTCATTCTTTTGAGAAGATATTGACTGCCGGTTTCCATACCAAATTTAACTTCAACACAACCTGAGCTTTGGAGAGCACCAACAACCTCTGGTGTCATTCTATCTGCACGACTACTAATTACATATCTAATTCCTAATTCTCTAAATTCTGATGTTACTGCTAAAACATGTTTTCTGTTTAGAGTAAAAGTTTCATCCATAATTAATAACCCACCTAAACTATCATATTCATCAAATAAAGCTTCAACTTCTGACCTTATATTTTCCGCTGATCTGTATCTAACAGAACCATTATTTAAGTTAGCACAGAAATTACAGGAATAAGGACATCCACGACTTGTGATAAATGTGGTTAAGAGTTTATCTGTTCCTCTTAATCGATTTTCCAGAAGTATACTAGTTTCAGGCATTAAACTTCGAGCAGGAAATGCTAAAGAGTTAACATCTTCAACCTTATTTACCGATCCATCCGATTTAATATTTCCATCTTTATCTAAATAAACCACTCCTCTTAAGCCACTAGCTGCTTCACTAATCGAATCAGAATATTCTAGCTTCTTTAAAAATGCTGGTAACACCAATTCTGCTTCTCCTCTTATAACAGCGTCAAGACTTAAATCACTTAAAGTCTCAACAGGAAAAACGTGACTATGTGTATTTCCAGCTATTTTAACACTCGATCTTTTTGATAAAACACGATTTGATAACGCTTTAAATTTATGGTATGTTGTTGAAGCAGTTATAGCTAGACCATCAACATCACTCTCAGGCAATTCTTCTGTATCTTCATCAATTCCAATAACCTTAACATTATGGCCAAATTTTTCAAGAGAAGAAGCAACGTAAAGCATACCTAATGGAGGTAACTCTGTTCGATTTTTATCTCCTGCAACCTCAATATCTATTGGATAAATTAAATTTATGTTCATTTTTTAGTAGTAATTATCCATGAATATAAATAATTTTTGTAGAAAAAATTAAAAACATAACATTTCTTTACTTTACTAATGGATAAAAAAATACCACGAGTTACAATCGGAGCAGTCGTTTTTAATAACAATAATGAGTTATTGCTTCTTAAGTCTAAAAAGTGGCATGACAGATACATCCTACCTTGTGGCCATGTTGAATTTGGTGAAACTTTAATTGAAGCTGTAAAAAGAGAAGTGAAAGAAGAAACAAATTTACAAGTTAATAATGTGGAATTCTTACGTTATGATGAATTGATAAAATCTTCCGAATTTCACGATACAGATCGTCATTTTGTTTCATTAAATTTTAAATGTATTGCTGAAAATAGTGATATAATATTAAATGATGAAGCTCAGAGTTATATTTGGGTTAATTTGAATTCAGCCTTGAAGTTAAATACTGATTCTTTGACAAGATTATCATTGGAAAAATTAAAAAAATAATAATTAGGTGTTGGCAAAAACTACGGTACCAGTTAGCTTTTCGGCAGTAAGAAAACTCTTCGCCCTTCCCACTATGTAGTTAGGGTCATATAACAGCAACTATACGGTTTCGTTCCGCTCCCCACTACGTAAGTCGCTCCACTACACCCAAATCTCAAACCAAATTTATAATTCTGTGAAAATAAATTTACCCTTACCTGCTCGGGCTGTGGTTTACCTCATCCCAGATGCCACCCTTTTGAGACTTCGCATAGTTGCGATGTTAAACGAAATTTTCTTACTGCCTAGTAGGTTCACTTCATTCCCGAAAATCCTAAAAGTTAGTGCCTTCGTTAAATCGGATAAAACGGAAACTCAAACAATCACTTCGTGACTATTTCTAACATTGATTTAACGACTACATTTCCTTCCGTCCAAATTTTTGCCGACTTAAAAAAACGAAACGGGGGGAGTTCGGTGCTACGCACATATAGACTGCTACGCAGAATTTAATTAAATGGGGGCGAGAAACTAACTTAAATCTTCTATATTCTTTTTAGCTAATTTAAAGACATATTTGTTTTTAACTTTAATCTTTTTTATGTATCCTAATTTTTCTAGATGGAACAAGTCATTACGAGAAGTATCGTAAGCTACACCATATGTTGACATAATCTCACTGATTACAAAGTTCTTTTCTGGATCTTTTATGAATTCTTTCAAAATACTTGCTTGTCTTAAATTAATATCTTTCATGCCTTGCACTAATTTCATTGCTTCTATCTGTTCCTTCTGTTTTCTGGAGATATATTTTTCCATTTCATGCAATGCTTCCTCTATTGCTGAAAGATTGAAGTTGATAAAGTATGTTAAATCATTATCATCTGTTTCCGTGTATAAATAAGCCAAACCATAATTGGTTTTAGATCGTAAAAGAATTCTTGAAACAGACATAAACTCAAATAACCAATATCCTCTAGTAAGCACGTACCAATAAAAAATAGTTCTTGCAGTTCTTCCATTTCCATCGTTAAATGGATGTATATAACCTATTAAAAAGTGAAGTATGATTCCTTTGATTACTGGATGAATAAACTCGTGGGTATCATCACTTGCAAATTTGCAAAATTCATCTATAAGTGTTTGAATCTTTTTACAATCTGGAGGACGATGATAAATATTTTCAGCAATCACTGGATCACCAACTACAATTTCATTATTATCTCTGAATAACCCCTCGTCTTTTTTATCTTTTAATGTATCTTGAGTTATTTCTTTATGCAACTCCAAAATAATCTCAGGAGTTATTTTTTTATCTTTCATTCTTACTATTTTTTGCATAGTACTATAACCATTAAGAATCATTTTTTCAGAATAATCTCTTGGCTTTTTTCTTAGTTTTAACATCTCTTTTGCAAGTTTTCTTGTTGTCGCAGCCCCCTCTAATTGACTTGAAGCAATAGCCTCTTCCATTAAAGAACTAATTATATATCTATCACGTCCTTCTGTGTTTAGTGATTCCAAACCAGTCTCTAGATGTCCAGCAGCACCTTTATCAAAGAGATGTAATTTTCTTAAACTATCATCTAATAAAATTAGTGGAAAATTCCACCCATTAAATTTCAACATTTTATATTGTTGATTTCTAAAAACTTTTAAAAGAGCCCAAATGTATTCTGGTTTTTCATCATTTGGGATTTTTTTATATCTCAATTGCTCCCAATGAACATATTCTTTGTTGTACTTTGTAATAATGTCCCTTATTTGAGCATTTTCTAACAAAGAAAATACCTTAGAATGATGCTTATCTAATATTTCTTTAATTTTAGGAGGATTTTTTGGGATTTTCATTTTCTACCAATTGATTTAATATTGGTAAATTTACTCATTTATATATTTTTCTACCAATTTGGTAGTTTTTGGTAAATCATTGGTAGTTTAGAACTTCTACCAATTTGGTAGTTTTTGGTAGATTATTGGTAGATGTGGGCTTTACTTAACTTTTATTCCAAATAATACAAGAATAGCTATTCCAAATTGGATTATTACGGTTAGAAAGATCAGATTAATAACCATTTTCAAATAGGGATCTTTTTCATTTTCTACTGCTTGTTTTCTTTCTTCATTTAAATCTACCATTGCACCTGTAAAAACATTTGCTGTCTCTGCTGTCACATTTTCTTTAATTTCATTAACCGTATTTGGTAATTTTTTTACTTCCTCAGCAGTTTCATGTTCTCCCATTAAATGAAGAGCTCCCCACATTAGAAAAAAAGAAATAGAAGCAAAACCAAAAATCCCCAACAAAATTGCGATTATTTTATTCATTCTTTCATTGAAAAAAATGGTTTTTCTTGAAATCCAAATAATTTAGCAACTATATTTTTTGGAAAAACTTGGATTTGCCCATTATACCAACCGACTCTTTTATTGTAAACTTTTCTCTCATGTACTAATTCTCTTTCAACATAACCAATACTTTTTTGTAAATTCATAAAACTACGATCTGCTTTAAGTTTTGGATATCTCTCTTGAATAATTAATAATTTTGAAAGAGCTGATTCTAGCATATTTGCTGTTTTTATCTTATCTTCTTTGCTTGTAGTCTTACCCCATTGTGACCTTAATCTTGTAACTTCTTCCAAAGTACCCTTTTCATGTTTCGCATAACCTTTAACTGCCTCTACTATTGCAGGAATCAGGTCAAACTTTTTCTTTAGATGAACTTCAACATGACTTGCTTGTTTTTCAACATTAATTCTTTTTATAATTAAATCATTGTATGACTTCCAAACAAATCTAACAAGACCAATAACAACTAGCCCCCCTCCAATTCCGAAACCAAGTGCCCAGTAATTCATTTTTTTTGCCTCCTAAAACTTTAATGATTTTTTATAATAATCTTCATCTTTCTTTAGATTTTTAGGTGTTATATTAACTTCAAAATACCTCACTATGTGCTTTATCGCTTCTTGTTTTGTTTTCAAACCATTAACTAATTTGTAAACTTCCACAATCTTATCTTCCTGTTCCGATAAATCAATTAATATTTTTGTCATTAATTACACCTTGTTACACCAAATAACATGGAGTTATATATAAATCTTTTGGTTATTTTTGTGTTTCTCGCCCCTTTCTTCTTGTTTTCAAAGTAACGCTAACGCTTAAAATAATGAACGGAACTCCCCTTAACGTATTAACTAAAAAGAGCCTTCGGCTTTGATGAAAAGAACTCCCCTCGCTACTTGTTCTTGATGTAACACTTCGCTTTCTGGATGGAACAGAACTCCCCCTAAACTCTAGTCTCGGCTACGCCTCGGATTGATTAAGTGAAAATTCGACTTTGCGGACGCAATTTTCCCACACTTCGTATGGGAAAAGAGTTTAACAGCGATTCGCGATGTTAGTTTCAATAGATTTTGGGTTTTAAACTTGGGGGTCGCTCTTTCTATAACTTTTTTCTTCTCAACAACAAAGAATTAACTACTACCGAAACTGAACTCAAAGCCATCGCACCGCCAGCAATCATTGGGTTTAATAACCAACCTGTAAATGGATATAAAACACCTGCGGCAATAGGAATGCCTAACGAATTATAAAACAAAGCCCAAAACATATTCTGCCTAATCTTGCTCATTGTCATTTTACTTAACCTAATTGCTTTAGGAATATCTACTAAGCTGTCTTTCATTAAAACAATATTGCCTGTTTCCATAGCCACATCTGTTCCAGAACCCATAGCGATACCTATATCTGCTTGTGCTAACATAGGAGCATCATTAATACCATCACCAACTGCTCCAACCTTACCTTCTTTCTGTAATTTCTTGACATAATTTGCTTTTTCTTCTGGTAAAACTTCAGCAAAATAATTTTTCATCCCTGCTTTTTTAGCAATTGCTCGGGCAGTTCTCTGATTATCTCCTGTAATCATATAAACATCAATCCCTAAATCTTGTAATTTCTTGATTGCTTGTGGAGAATCTTCTTTGATCTCATCAGCAACTGCAATCAAGCCAAGAGCTATTTTTCCTTCAGACAAAACCATAACTGTTTTTCCCTCATTTTCTAACTCAATGATTTTATTCGTAAAAGAAGACAGATTAACTTTTCTTTCCTCCATTAACTTCAAATTTCCCAAATAATATTCTTTTTTTCCAATTTTTGCTTTTACCCCTTTACCAACTAATGCTTTAAAATCGCTAACTTTTTTCAAGCTAACTTCGCTTTGCTTGGCTTTATCAACAATCGCCTCTGCTAATGGATGTTCAGAATTCTTTTCAATACTTCCTGCAATTTCTAAGATCTTATTTTTATCTTTTCCAACAATATCTGTAACTTCTGGTTTTCCCTTGGTTATTGTTCCTGTTTTATCAAAAACAATATATTTTAACTTGTGTGCAGTTTCCAAAGCATCTCCACCTTTAATTAAAATTCCCTGCTTTGCTCCTTTTCCAGTCCCAACCATTATTGCTGTTGGTGTTGCTAACCCTAAAGCGCATGGACAGGCAATAACTAGAACAGCAACAGCAGCAATTAAAGCAAAATCAATCGGAGCATTAGCTATAAAAAACCAAACTATAAAAGTGATAATTGCTATTAAAATAACAATTGGCACTAAATAAGCAGAAACAGTATCAGCAAATCTTTGAATGGGAGCTTTTTTTGTCTGGGCTTCTTCAATTAATCTAATTATTCTGGATAAAGTGGTTTCTGTCCCTACTTTTGTAGCTTTAAACCTAAAACTTCCAACTTTATTTATTGTTGAGCCAATAACCAGATCCCCTTTTTTCTTCTCTACAGGAATGCTCTCTCCAGTAACTAGACTTTCATCAATTGCTGAATGTCCTTCAATAATTATGCCATCAACAGGGATTTTCTCTCCGGGTTTAACCAAAACAATATCTCCTTTCTGCACATCATCAATGGGAATCTTTATCTCTTTTCCTTTTCTGATTACTGTCGCTGTTTTTGCTCCAATCTTCATTAATTTAGAAATCGCTTCTGAAGTTTTGCCTTTGGCTACTGCCTCTAAATATTTACCTAAAACAACTAAAGTAATTAATACTGCGGCGGCCTCAAAATATTGATGTCCTTGTGTCGCAAATAGTATAACATAAACAGAATAAAAATAAGCTGCCGAAGTTCCCATAGCAATTAATGTATCCATATTAGCAGTTTTATTTTTCAAAGCAGCCCAAGTTCCCTGATAAAACTGTTTTCCAATGTAAAACTGAACAGGTGTAGCTAAAAGCCACATAATATAATCCTGAAATGGAATCGGATTCTTTGTAAAGAACATTCCCAGAATAAAAGTTGGAATAGCAAAAATTGTGCTTAAAATGACTTTAAATTTTAATTTGTTTAATTCTTCTTTCCTCTTTCTTTCCTCTTTCAATAAATCATGCTCTTCAACTAAATGCCCTTGATAACCTTTATTTTTTATTGTTTGTAGTAAATTTTGTTCGTTTGTTATTTGGGGATCAAACTCAATCGCGGCTTTTTCTGTTGAAAAATTAACATTTGCTGATTTTACTCCTTTTTCTTTGTTTAAAGCTTTATCTAAAATAGTTACACAACTTTGACAGTGCATTCCACTGATTTTTATGGTTGTTTGCTTCATCTTAATCATTAAATATCTCCTCCTTTTTATTACTTATTATTTAATAGCTTCCACATCCACAACCGCCTGTGCTTCCACAAGTTCCTCCTCCGCCACAACAGCTTCCGCTAGCAGGAGGATTGTTTTCTTCCTGAATATTTTGTTCAGCAATAGATTCGCTAACCACTATTGCTGGATAACTATTAAAAACATCCAATGCTAACATCTCTTGTTTTGATGTTTCCGCAGAATTGTATGTTACATCAAAATAGTTTGGAAAACTAAACTTTATCCCAGTTACCCCTTTGATAGTCTTTAATTCTTGGGAAATTAGGGGGGCATGGCCAGGGCAGGGAATATCAACTTTAAGTTTAAGCAGAGAGTCTGTATTTTCATTACTTACTATTCCTATAGCTGCTCCTGTTATTGACGATGAGCCCACAGATACATTGGCTAATAATGGGAAAATCAGCATAAACAACAACAGGTTTATCCCGATTGTAGAGCCATACATTATAGACAGATATTTCCATTTTTTCTTAATCCCCGCCAAAGATAACAACCCATTCCTCTTTAAATAGAATGCTGAAGATAAAGTTGCAAAACCTAATGAAATCCCAACCAAAGCATGAAAGAAATATCTGTTCATTAAGAGAGGTTTAAAAAAGTTCATTAACACTGTAACTCCTAATATAGAACCGATAATAAAAGCAATGCAACCAATGTGCGGAATTAATCCATACATCAATCCTTGTAAAAAGCTTTTTCCTTTCTTTTTTTGCTCTTGGTCTTCTTTATCTTCTGTAGAATAGCCTAATTTATTTATTTCTGATTTTATCTTTTCCAGACTGATTTTATTAGAGTCAAATCTAATTTCTGCTTCATCTTTCGCAAGATTTACCTTAACTGCTTCAATTCCTTCTAATGAGCTTAGCTTTGTTTCAATTAATTCAACGCAACTTTTGCAGTGCATTCCTTTTATTTTTATTATTTCTTGGTTCATTTTAACATCACCTAGAGAAATAAAGAATGAAACGCCTTATAAGCACTTGTATGAAACTAGTTTCAATTAGTGTTTAAGAATAACGATGTTAGTCATGCCCCTTCTTTTCCTTTCAATTAAATTTTTTCCTTCCAATTTATCTAACAAACGGGTAACCTTGACTTTAGCAAGTTTGGACTGCTCTACTAAATCTGATTGAAATATTGTTCCTTCTGCTTCCAAAATTTTCTCAAAAATAAGTTTTTCATCATCATTTAAATCGCTCATTATTTTTTGATAATTTTCTTTTGTAATCTTCTTTGGCTCTATCTGTTGTTTTATTGTTTTAACTTTTGTTATTATCTTTTCCTCTTTACCAAAAAATATTAGATATAACCCGACTATTACAACCAAAACCATTATTCCAATGCTTAAGTTTGTTTGAAAGTCTATTGAACCCCACATGGGACAAGTAGGGCCATGTTCGCAAGATGTATTAATGATTTTAGTCATTGCTCTATTGAAAGATAATATGATAAAGCCTATCAAAGCTGCAATTCCTATGATTGTAAATCCTACAATTCTATTCTTCATATTATGACTAAATAAATAATCTTATTTAAATAACTTCTTATTTTTGACTTGACTAAACAGCGACCCCTAAGGCATCTTCTTTTTTCAGAAAAAAGAAGCAAAAAATGGCGACCCCCAAACCCCAAATATTGTCAGCTTGGCTGATTATTGATATTATTAAAACCCAAAATCTACTTCGAGTTTTTGCTTCGCAACGTTGCACTAAAACTCGACCTCTCCAAGTATTCGAGGGCAACTAACAGCGATCGCGATGTTAGTTTCAATTTATTTTCTCGCCTTTCGGGTGCATACGCTGTCGCTATTTCCGAAGATTTTGTGCCATGTCACTTTCGTTTATACGACTAAGAAAAAGACTATAAATCACTTCGTGACTAATCATAACAAAGTATAAACGGTTGCGGTGCAGTGGCTCCTCTCCCAAATTTTTTCCTATAACTCTATTAAGGTTTTCTCGGGGGCAACGAACTAAACTAAATAGGGGGCTAAACTAAAACTAAAAACTAAATTGGGTTCGGGGGCAAAAAGTGTAAGAAATTAAAATAGGGCGTTCTTAAAAAATAATCTTTAGTCTTTATCTTTTTTGATGTAAAGATAAACTCCACCACCAACACTTAAAATGAATAGAATCAGAAGTAACAATAACCAAATATTAAAACCACCTCTTTTCATAGCTATTACTGTGACAGCCCCATAGATTAATCCTCCACCAACTAATAATCTTTTCATTCTTAAAAAACCTTATCCTTCATTCCCCTATAATTAATATACATTTTTCTTGCTTCTAAGATGATGTATAATGTACCAGATACTAAAATGATTTTAACCCAGTCAAATAATCCCAGAGGTATTGTTTTAAAGGCAACATTTAGGGGAGTATAAAGCACCAAAAACTGCATTAATATTGAAATTACTACAGCACCTATTACAAATTTACTCGTCTTAAAATTAATCTTGAAATTCTTTGCCCCATATGTCAACACATTAAATAATTGGAACATAATTAATGTTGTGAAAGCGATTGATTTTGCTTTGTTATTGTCAACCCCATAAAGATAGAACATAAATAACGTCCCGATTCCCATCACCACACCAACGATCAAAATGTTTTGGATAACATCCTTTGAAATTAATTTTTCTTCTCTTTTTCTTGGCGGATTTTTCATAATATCTTTGTTAAAAGGATCTAATCCCAGTGCTAATCCTGGCAGGCCATCCGTCAATAAGTTTACCCAAAGAATTTGAATAGCAATCAAGGGAAGCGGCCATCCAATAAGAATAGCTATAAAAATGACCAGTATTTCACCTAAATTTGAAGAAAGAGTATATTGAACGAATTTTTTGATGCTGTCATAAATACCTCTGCCCTCTTCTACTGCATTTACAATTGAAGTGAAATTGTCATCTGTTAAAACCATATCAGAGGCTTCTTTAGCAACATCTGTTCCGGTTATACCCATAGCAATACCAATATCTGCTTTTTTCAAAGCAGGAGCATCATTTACCCCATCTCCAGTCATCGCAACAATATACCCTTTCTTTTTTAAAGCATTTAATATTCTTACTTTATGGATGGGATTTGCTCTTGCATAGATGATGATTTCTTCCACTATCTTAGCTAATTTTTTATCACTTAATTTATCTAATTCCTCACCGCTTAAAGCTTTATCTCCTTCTTTAAACAGCCCTAATTCTTTCGCTATGGCAACAGCAGTTAATTTATGGTCTCCAGTAATTACAATGGTCTTAATCCCTGCAGTTTTGCATTTTGCAATAGCTTCTTTAACTTCCTCTCTTGGAGGATCAATCATTGCCTGCAAACCAACAAAAATTAAATCCGTCTCAATTTTCTCTGATGCAGAGTTATATTTTCCAGTTAATGGTTTATAGGCAAAACCTAACACTCTTAGGGCATTATTAGCCATATCTTGATTAATATTAAGAATTGCTTTTTTGTTTTGTTCAGTTAATTTGTTTACCTTACCATTAATGTAGATGGATTTACACTTATTTAAAATTACATCTGGTGCTCCTTTAACGTAAGCGACACTTTCATGATCAATCTTATGAATTGTGGTCATCAATTTTCTTTCAGCATCAAATGGTATTTCGTCAATTCGTGGAAAATGTTTTTCTAGGGCCATCTTTTCAAAACTTGCTTTTCCAGCTGAAACAAGTAAGGCCCCTTCAGTTGGATCTCCAAATATTTCCCACTTTTTATTATGATTCAATCTACTATCATTGCATAAAGCACCAATTCTTAATAGAAATTCAATATTTTTTATTTCTAGTACTTTATTGTCAGCATGAATAAACTTGCCTTGTGGTGTATAACCTTCACCAGTAACTTTAATTAAAGAGTTATTAGCATAAATTTCCCGGACAGTCATTTCATTTTTGGTTAAAGTTCCAGTCTTATCAGAACAGATTATATTAGTGCTGCCAAGGGTTTCAACAGCAGGAAGGTGCCTAATCAAAGCATTTCGTTTGACCATTCTCCTAACACCCAGAGCTAAAGAAATTGTGACAATCGCAGGCAGGCCTTCTGGGATAGCAGCTACTGCTAAAGCAACAGCAGCTAAAAACATTTCGCTGACGTAAGCAGTTTCAAAAAAACCAACTGCTAAATATCCTTTTAAAACACCAGCTCCAAAAACAATAGCACAAATTCCAATAGTAACAACACCAAGCCATTTACCAAACTGCTTCAATTTTTCCTGCAGTGGAGTCAGTTTTTCTTCAACTTCCTGAACCATTTCGGCAATTTTACCTATCTCTGTATTCATACCAGTATTAGTTACAATTGCCTTTGCACGGCCTTTTGTTACAATCGTCCCCATAAAGACCATGTTTTCTTGATCTGTAACTGTTGTGCCTTCTTTAAGAGGTTCAATAACTTTTTTTGATGGTACAGACTCGCCGGTTAATGATGCTTCATCTACCTGCAAGGCAGCAATCTGAATTAACCTGGCGTCAGCAGGAACTTTGCTTCCAGTTTCCAGAAGAACTATATCTCCTGGAACTAACTCTTTAGAATCAATTTCTATCTCTTTTCCATTCCTGATAACTTTTGCTTTTAACGCCGTTAATTTTCTTAAGGCTTCAATGGCTTTTTCTGCTTTATATTCCTGAGTAAAACCAAACATACCGTTAAGAATGATTATGATTGAGATAACAATGGCATCTAGTCTTTCTCCTAATAACAAAGAGATTCCAACAGCCGCTAAAAGAATTAGAACAATAAATGAAGTAAACTGCCTGACAAATATTTGAAAAGGTGTAATCCTTTTTCTTTTTTCTATCTCATTAAGACCATCTTTCTCTAATCTTTGTTTGGCTTCTTTTTCTGTTAAACCTTTTTCAGAGCTTTTTAATGATTTGATTGTTTCAGATATGCTTAAGTTATAATAATCAACCATTATGTGTCCTCTTTTATTTTATGCTTCTCAACATAAATCCTTTTAAAGCAAGAAAAATTGCTATTATAAACAAACCCAAACCAATGAAATAAACTGTCTGCTGAACGTTAGTCATCTGAAACCCACTACCCCAGAGATAAAAACTAATTGCGATATAAACCAAAATATAAATAATACTTATTATTAAAATAAGTCCTGATACAATTCTGTTTATTTTTATCCACGGAGCGTATTTCTCCAATTCTGATAATATTTTGTTATTTTCCATTTTCATAACCTCTTTATTTATCCAAGACTCTTTCTAACATATTATCTCTTCAATGAGTATTTTATTAAAGTTTATAAAAATTTGCTATTACAAGAGTAATTTTTCTTAAGAAAATAAGTTAAAGAATCATTTCTTCTTTCTTTTCTTAACTTTTGCTAATTTTTTTAACTTATTAATTTTAGAACTCTTATCTTTTTTACTAAGACTTCTACTTTTTTTGGATAATTTTTTAACTACTTTCTCTAACTAAAAAAACAAAGATGAGAATGATAAAAACTATTAAAACTGAAAACTTTAAACAACATAATTAGTCTGCTATTCTCCGTCCCCGAACCCCTGCGAATAGCAAAAGGTAAAGTAATGCCCCCGAGAATGTTAGTCTGCTAAAGCAGTAATTTAATCTTGGAGTTATAGCAAAAAACTACGTCAGTCCCTAAAGCATCGGCACTGAAATAACTCTGCGACTTAATGTTCTTCCACTTCGTTCCAGAACTTAAGTCTTGGTCTCCCCACTCTGGTCGGGTAATGAATATCCTAACTGGATGTGTTACTCGATAAAATCTGCTTCTGTAAATCAATGTCGTAACAGTTCACCCTCCCGCATAGGTCGACGAGTATAACAGGAACCGATGTTAAGTTCAATCATAAAACCCGCTTTCTCGATGATAAAGTACCTAAAAATATAAAGTGTTGTTGCCTTCGTTTAGTCAGAAAAGACAAAACTCTAAAATCACTTCGTGACTCTGTATAACATTGACTAAACGACTACGCTTTCGCTTCGTCCAAATTTTTACTTGTAAACTAACTAACAGAATTGGGGGCTGAATAATATTAAAAAAACAAAGAAAAATAGAAAATTTATTCTTCTGATTCACTTGCCAAAAATGCCCACCATGGCTTATTCACTCGAATCACTTCTCCATTCTCTGCATCTACTTGTGCTTGTACCTGCATTTTCGTTTTAAATAATCCTAAGAATTTAGCTTGCTTCTGTGCTTGAACTTCATAAGCTGCTCTTACCTGCTCTCCTTGTCCAACTTCTTTTAATTCAATTTGACAATTATTTTCTTCAGAACAGACTTTCATTCTTAATCTTTCCATTGCCTTTTCTGATGCAGTATCCGGCATTACTTTCACTTCAGAATTTTTACCATTACTTAATTTTACTTTTAATTTTGTCTTATCTTGTGCTTGTTCCTTGATCATTTCCATAGAAGTCTGTGCAGAAGCCTTACCAGATTTCAATTGAACTTTATTGTTACTCTGTTCCTGAATTTGGAGTTGTTTTCCGTTCTCAGTTGTATAGCTGCCTGACTTAACTCTGCTTTGTGTCTGAATCTGATTTTGTATTTGAGTTTCTTCTCCTTGATTTTGTTGTTGTGTTTCTGTGTTTGTTTGTACACCTTGACCTACTTCCTGCTCTGAACTATCACCAGTGCCCTGGCCTGTCTCTTGGTCATTATCTTGTCCCTGACCAGTTCCTTGTCCTGCTTCTTTTAATTCAGGATTTTCAATACCTGTTCCGGGTTCATGTATCCCTTGTTGTCCTTGAGCTAAAACTAAAGAACTCATTAAAATACAAACAATTAAACTTAAAAATATTTTTTTCATATTTAGTCACCTCATATTGAATATATATTTTTTATTTTTAAATATCTTTCTTTTTTTAAATGAAACTACCAAAAATCAAACCCGCAATAGTAGAATAAACTACAACTAATCCAATATATATTGCAGTTTTCTTTGTTCCCAATACTTTTCTGACAACTAACATGTTAGGCAAACTTAAACTAGGTCCTGCTAAAAGCAAAGCTAAAGCTGGTCCTGAGTGCATACCTTTAGCTATTAATGCCTGCAATATTGGTATTTCTGTTAATGTTGAAAAATACATAAATGCCCCAAATATTGATGCAATCAGATTTCCGATAATTGTATTTTGCCCGACTAAATTCTCTATCAAAGTCTGAGGAAGAAGAGGCATAATAAATCCTGCAATGAAAACACCAACAAACAACAATGGAAGAAGCATTTTCGAAAAATTCCAAGTTTCATTCAACCATTTCTGAGCAACATGATCTTTAAATTTCCACCAAACTAGTCCTACAACACCAACCGTGAAAATTCCCATCAAAGAATATTTTATAATCTTATCAATTTGCAAACCATTCACAACTAATACTCCAATCATCAAACCAAAAAAAATCATCAAAATTTTGTTGGATATCTTTGATTCTTCAGTTTGTTTAATTAACAGTTTTTCTTTTTCAACTTTTTCTCTAAAAATTAAAGCCATGGTTAAACCAACTGAAATTGAAATTGAAATGGCAAATACGATTCTCGCTAATCCTATCTTGATTCCTAAGACACCCATTGTTAGAAAAATTGCCGCAATATTGATGGCCGGACCTGCAAATAAGAAAGTTATTGCTGGGCCTAATCCCGCTCCCCTTTTTCTTATTCCTGCAAATAATGGCAATATGGTGCATGAACAAACTGCTAAAATTGCTCCTGAGACAGAAGCAACACCATAAGAAACATATTTTTTTGCTTCATGTCCTAAATATTTCATTACTTTTTCTTTTTTGATAAAGATGGCAATTGCTCCTGCAATAAACAAAGCCGGAACTAAACAAGTTAAGACATGTTCTCTTGCGTACTCATGAAGCAAATCGAAAGCCGACAATATTGATGTTCTGAACCAATCTGTGCTAGATGGCACAAAATATAGTAATCCAAATAAGATAACAATCCAGATCAGTAAATTCCAGTCTTTTCTTTCCATTTTAAAACACCACTATTGAAATGTAATATAATCCTGCAATAATAAAGAATATTCCAACAATTCTTCTCATCCATAATTCAAAAATTTGCACTTTATTCATTATTTCCCCTAATTTTGAAACGCTTTTTACCAAGATTATTGAGAATATTATTACAGGCAGACCAGTAGCAAATGCAAAAACTGCAGGAATAATCAAACCATCTTCTGCTTTTAATGCCAGAGGAATAAGCATTCCAAAGAATAATACTGCACTAAACGGACAAAATGCTAAAGCAAAAATAACACCCAGTAAAAATGCTCCCAAGAATCCTTTCTTTGCTAGCTTCTCTTTTAGTATATTTAATTTACCATTCGACTTAAAGAAGTGTAATTTCAATACATCTAACATTATAATTCCAACCACTAACAACAATGGACCAAGAATTCTTTCTCCGTATTTTTGTAAAAATAATGAGATGGTTTGTGTTTGCATACCAAACCAGACGATTAAAGAAGCAAGAGCAACATAAGTAAACATTCGGCCTAATGTGTAAAGAAATCCTACAAGTAGTGTATGTTTACTATTGTCTATCTTTTTGCTAGTATAAGCTATGGCAGTTATGTTTGTTGCTAATGGACAGGGACTTATTGCAGTCATTAAACCAATAAAGAAAGCCGCAATTATTGGAATACTGCTTGTTCCCATTGCTTCCATAAAAGCCATAAAACTCATTTTAATTTCCTGCTAGTTTTTGCTCAATAACTCCTTTGAGATAATTCATGTAGTCCTGTTTATCTTTTATTTTATACCAGACATTAGTATTTTCTTCAGCGTTAAATTCATTTTCATTGTAAGTTCCCAACCATAATGAAGAACCAGTTACACTATACTTAATGACTAAATCTCTATTTTCATAAATATCTACATTAACATGGTCAAATATAATTTTTCCTTCATTTAGTTCATCTTTGAAGTAAGTGTTCACAGTTTCTTCTGCATAAGCACCAACTGTTTTGCAGGAATAACATTGATTTGTGGCGTGAAAATGATAAATCTCTAACTTATCTACATTAACTTCGACAAGACTATCAAAAACAGCATTTCCAGTAGCAGGAGATTCATTACTAGAACAACCACTTAAAAAAATAAGACTAATAACCAAAACCAAAAAAGAATATTTAATTTTCATTTCAACATCTCCTTAATCTCTTCCACGCTGGCAACTTCCCCATAGCTTTTTACTTCTCCATCAATTACAATAGCTGGAGTGGACATCACGCCATAATCTACTATCTTATCAATCTCTGTAACTTTAACAACTTCTGCTTTTTTCCCAAGATCAGCTAGTGCTTTTTTTGTGTTTTCTTCCAATCTTTTACAATTGGGACATCCCGACCCAAGTATTTCAATTTTCATTTATCCTTCCATGCAACAACATTTCTTCAAAATTTTGCCTTTCTTATCTCCCACTGCTTTAAAGACATCACAAACTCTTAAATCACGAATAGAATAAAAAATCTTTTTTCCTTCCCTTCTTGATTTTAATATTCCTGCATTTTCTAACTTTCCTAAATGAATTGAAGTTGTCGATTGTGTCCTTTTTACCTGAGGAAAGATTTTACAAACACACTTTTCTCCATCTAAAAGAAATCTAACTATATTCAATCTTGTTTTATCTGAAAGTAATTTCATTATTTTCAATGTTTCATCCATAACATATTGGTGAACACCAATATGTATTTAAATCTTACGATTTAGCCCCCAATTCTGTATTTTACTCTGCTACACAGGAGATATATGCTAAATTAACAAGAAAAAACTACGGCAACAACACTATTTTTAGCGGATTTTATGACTCTAACGTCCCTCCCACTTCGTAGTCGGGAGAACTTAACAGCGATTGCGATGTTAGTTTCAATTGTGTTTAAGTTCTAAAAAATAATAGGGGAGTTCTCAAAAATAAATGGGAGACAATTTTAAATTTGAGAGTGAAAATATTTCGCTCTCAAAGAAGAATATTTATATACCTAATTATAATACTTTATTAAAAAAAATGGTTTCAAAAAATCGCTTCTTAAAAGAAGTTAAACATTTTTCAAAAAATAAGAAGACTCCTTTTCTAGTGTTAAGCTTAAAAGAAGTTGCAAAAAATTATTCTGAACTCCAAAAAGAAATGCCTTTCGCAACAATTTATTATGCTGTTAAAGCTAATCCTCATCCAAAAGTGATCTCTTTACTAAACAAAAAAGGCTCAAATTTTGATGTTGCTACAATATACGAATTCAAAGAGCTTCTAAAAATCGGTGTTCCTGCAAACAAAGTAAGCTTCGGCAATACTATTAAAAAATCTCAAGATATAGCCTACTTCTATCGAAAATGAGTAAGACTTTTTGTTACTGACTTTACTTCTGATTTAAAAAAGATTGCCATTAATGCTCCAAGTTCAAATGTGTTTTTCCGTATTTTGGTAGATGGTATTGGTGCTGATTGGGAATTATCAAAAAAATTTGGTGCACACCCTGAAAAAATAATTCTTCTCGCCAAAGAAGCAAAAAAATTAGGTTTGAATCCTTATGGGTTATCATTTCATGTTGGTTCTCAACAGAGAGATGTCGGCCAATGGGATTCAGCTTTATCTCAATGTGAATACATTTTTGACTCTTTGAAAAAAGAAGGTATAGAACTTAAGATGATAAATTTGGGTGGTGGATTACCGTCTCAATATCTAATTTTAACTCCAAAATTAAAATATTATTGCAAGAGGATAAAATCTTACCTTAAAAATCATTTTGGAGATAGCCTACCTCAAATTTTTATCGAACCAGGAAGATATATGGTTGGTTCAGCAGGCATATTAGTTACAGAAGTAATCTTAATATCAAAAAAGTTTAGATCTGCCCCATTCAAATGGTTATATCTTGACGCTGGTTTATATCAAGGTCTTGATGAATGTATCAACGAATCTTTAGAGTATCCGATAGAAACAAGTAAAAAATCATTAAGTAGAACCAAATTTGTTATTGCTGGTCCAACTTGTGATAGTCACGATATTTTATATGAAAAGAAAAAATATTCTCTTCCTTCAAATATAAAAGAATGGTCAAAAATTTATTTTCTTACTGCTGGTGCGTATACATATCAAGTTAGTTCTATTGGTTTTAATGGTTTTCCTCCCTTAAAAGTTTATGTTATTGATTAAAAAACAATGATTATTCCAAAAATAAACAAGTAATTTTTATCCTAAATAAAGGCGCAATACCTCAACCTTTAGGTTGAGGATGTAGCGCTTTATTGGGATCCACAAAAAACGAAAAAATCGTTTTTTGGAGCAAGAAATGATATTGTCATTTCTCCGCTCCTAAAAATGCGGTGTTTTGAAAATTCCACAATAAAGAGAATACTTTATTGGGACACCAATAAAATCGTTGTTTTATTGAGTGTGTTCCGTCATACATAAAAATCAACAACGATTGATTTTTAGTACTAAAATAGAATCTCTGTTCTATTTTATGTACCCCGTCATTTATGGCGGGGTGGAACACTTTTACCGCATTTTTATGATTTTAAACTTTTATTAGAAATTATACTTGCTTAAAAAATATAAACTAGCATATACAAATAATAAATTTTAAATACTTCTAACTGATTCCTATCAACATGAAAAGAAAAATATTCAAATTAGGTGCCACAACTTTAGTTACTTATCTTCCTGCAAAATGGATTAAGCAACATAATCTAAAGCCGGGCGATGAATTATTATTATTTGAAAAAGAAAAATCAATTACTTTTTCTACAATGAAAGATTCAGAGATTAAAGAAATTGAAATTGACATTGAAGAATTAAATCAGGAATTAATTAAAGAATATTTAACTGGAGCTTTTATCAGAGGATATGATCAGATTAAAATTCTTTTCAAAAAGCAGGAAAGTTTAGTTTTTACTCAAGAAACTATTAATTCCTTAATTGGATTAGCAATAATTGAGCAGGGAACAAATTATTGTGTAGCTGGAGAGATTAGCGAAACAACTGACACCCAATTTGATAATATTTTTAGAAGAATATTTCTGTTAACCATCTCTATGGCAGAAGATAGTTTAATAGACTTAATAAAAAATGACAAAGAATCTTTGAAAGGAATTAAGAGGAGAGATCTTGATATTGATATTTTCATTAATTTTTGTTTCAGAATATTAAATAAGAAAGGTTACAAAGACTATTTTAAAACCCCCATTGTTTATAATATTTTGCAGGTCATCAAAGAACTTGGAAACAATTATGGTGATTTAACGATTGATTTGATCAGACATGAAAAAATCACTTTTAGGAAAGAATTGAAAGAGCTGTATAGAGAAACAAATGAATCGATTAGGAGATTTTATCATTTATTCTATAATTTTGAGAAAAATGATTTCATTAGTTTCCAAATAGAATGTAAAAAAAGAAATGATAAAATAAAGTCACTAAATAATCTTAAAAATATAAATCCTGAAGAAATGACAATTTTATACCACCTTAGAAAAATTAACGATAATTTGTACAATTTGTTTAGATTAAAGATTAATGAACAGTTCTAATTAGTATATATTTAATTCCTTGATATATACTAAATTATTTAAAGTTTTTAGCCATGTAAAAATATAATAAAAACAAAGAGGTGAATCAAATGGCAGAAAGAAAAGAAAGAAGAGAGGAACGAAAAGAGGATAGAAGAGTCAGAGAAAGAAGGGAAAAATAATTTTATTAATAATTTGCTGAGATTGAGTAATTCGGTTGTCCTGGAAAGGATGTATTCATACCAGCCTCTGTTAAGTGTTCGGCATTTAGTATGGTGTCTGGACTATAACTCACCATATGAGACTGCACTTACAAAGCTTCCTATATTGCGAAGATGCACTTTAAAACAAGCCAATAGTCCTGTTCGATTTGGTCGTTGTTTAGGTAAACATTTACCGAGTTCAGTTGTCAGCAAACTTACTTTCATTAGGTGAAAAAATAGGTTAAAAAGATAATGAGAAAAAAGAAGCAGAGCAAAGAGAAGATAGTCAAGAAGTCATCAAAAAAAGATAGAAGCCTTAGCAAGAAAGATAAGAGTTCTAAAGTTGATAAATTAGTAAAATTGGCGAAAGCTAAGAAAAGAAAGAAGAAATAATGTTCTACAAGTAGAAAATTAAAATTGTCCCCCTAAATATTTGTTCTTGATGTATCGCTAAAGCTCTTTAGACTGAACTGAACTCTTCTTTGATGTACTAACTAAAATAGCTTTCGGTTTTTCTATGAAGAAGAAAATTAAATCGTATTTCTTCCTTTAATCAACTTTCTTTTTTTATGATAATTTGTTTTAAACAAAATTTCTAATTTATTTTTTCTTCTATCTAATTCAAATAAAACTAAACAGCCGATTAAAGATAGAACGCCTACAAAAATAAATGTGAATGTAAATCCAACAAACTGGGATAATGCTGCTCCAATTGCAGCAGCAACTGCTGTTCCTAACCCTGTCAGGGTGGAATATAAACTCCATTCAAAACTCTCTTTTTTCTTATCTAAATGAGTACTCCATAATCCAAGCCATGCTGGATAAGATAATCCACTTCCAACACCATAAATTACTTGTGCAAAAAAAACTACATAAATATGTTTTGCAAAGATGTAAATAAAAGGAACAGTAGAAATTAAGAAACTTCCAAATATTAACCATCTTAATCTAGTTTTGTAATTATAAGAATCTACATATTTTGAAAAAGGTAATTGGATAAAACATTTAACTAACAAAAAAATTGTGCTTGCCAAACCTGCCATTAAAATTGTTCCACCAACCAGATCATCTTTAAAAAAAATTGCAAGAATTGGTTCTATTAAACCAAAGCTAGTTAAAACTAAAATATCTGAAATCATTAAAAATTTTATCACTCTATTCATAATTAAATTATTTAATTACTAGTTTATTAAGCTTTTGTTCCCAATCGCTCGAGGAACTTAACAGCACGCAATGTTAAATCCAATTCAGACGGCTCGTTGAACTAAACCTCAAAAACCATAATGAATAAATAGTAATGTCTTTTAATAACTACTATTATGATAAAAAAGATTAACAAATTTATATACTGGATTCCAAGAATATTAGCAATTATATTCCTATTATTTTTAGCTCTGATGTCTTTAGATATTTTTGAAGGAAATTATGGATTCTGGGGAACAATATTAGGATTATTTATGCATAATATTCCTGCAATTATTCTTTTGATTGTTTTAATAATATCCTGGAAATATGAGCTTGTTGGAGGCGTTGGATTTATACTTGGAGGAATATTATATATTGCGCTTATTATGGTAAAGATCATTACAACTGGTTTTGAATGGTATTATCTACCTTGGGTGATACAAATCTCTGGAATTGCGTTTCTTATAGGAATTCTATTTCTTATTGGTTGGTTTAAGAAAAGAAAATAACGCGAGCTGCCTTGAACTCTGACGAGTAAACTGAGAATTCTAAAAAACAATGTAAAACCAAATGTAAGGGAACTTAAGAAAGGGTGTCTGCAAACTTGTGTTTAAGTTCTAAAATATGTTCTCATTTTGTTTAAAACACTCTATTTTTAACATGAAAAAATCATGTAATAATTAAATCAAGTAATAATTTTTAGCATTTCACTTCAGTGTGTATGTTCAGGCCCAAATAATACAACTGCAACCATTATAGCGATTCCGCAAATGATAGCAATAATATGCAATATAGTATCTTTTATTTTACAATGCTTATGCAGTTCTGGCACCAAATTTGAACCGGCAATATAAATAAAATTTCCTGCAGCAAATGGGATAATAAAATGAGTAAAACCTGCTGTTTTCCCTGCTAGAACCAATCCAATAATCGCTCCTAAAATTGCGGTTGCCGCTGAGAGGAAATTAAAAAAAAGAGCTTTCATTTTAGACATGCCTGAATATAACAATATGCCAAAATCAGCAATTTCTTGCGGCACTTCATGGAAAATAACTGAAATAGTGGCTGCTATCCCTAATGGCAGGCTCACAATATAACTTCCGGCAATGACCATCCCGTCTAATGAATTATGTATTGCATCACCAATCAGATTTATAGGAGCTAAATGGTAAGCATGATTATGACCTAAATCTTCTTTATTTCTTTTACAACTATGCCGCCAGTGGATTAATTTCTCTAAAACAAAAAAAACAAGAATTCCTAATAAAAAATAAAATGCCAATCCTAAAGTATATCCATGAGAAACTGCTTCTGGCAAGAAATGGATAAAAACGCTGCCAAAAAGAGTTCCCACAGAAAGACTAAGTAAAATCAGTAATGTTTTTTGAGAAATTTTTTTCTTAATCAATAAAGGAAAAGCAGCCACGACCGATATCAATGAAACAATAATAACGCTTAAAATTGTATAGATTGTTGCTGACATATTGTAAGTGAAAACAAAACTTATTTATATAGGTTATTGATTCATGTTATCAATAAGAAAAATGAGACAAACTAAGCAGAAGAAATTGATTGAAGAAGAAATTAAGAAAATTGAGTCTTTTTTCACAGCAGAAGAATTATTTCATAAAGTAAAGAAGCGTGATAATAAATTTGGTATTGCTACAATTTACAGATTTTTAAGAGATCTTAAGAAAAAAGAAAAACTTCACTCTTACTTATGCAACAGGAAAATTGTATATTCAAAAGATGCGAGCAGCCATTGTCATTTTATCTGTCAAAAATGTGGTGAGATAAAACATTTTGATGTTAAATCACTTGATTTCTTAAAAATTCAGGAAAGTATTTGTCATTTTCAGATTGATGTTCATGGAACCTGCAAAAAATGTTTGAAAGAGAAATAAAAAAGAATTTTTTTTCCTGTAATTCAAACTTTTCAGACACAATTTTTCAAAACCATTTATAAATATCTAAATAATCATTGTTTTATATTTTGGATTTATTTTAACACAAATCAATTTGAATTCCTTTATTATTGCCGTAATGATTTTCACTATGTTTCTTCTTGCATCTTTTTCAACACTGACAGTAACGGTTGATAACAAAAATTTGAAGATAAAATTTGGTTATGGCATATTCAGAAAAAGTTTTTTGCTTAAAGAAATAATCTCAGTAAGAGCTGTAAAAAATCATTGGTATTACGGATGGGGGATAAGATTCTGGTTATGGTCCCGGATGTGGATCTTCAACGTTTCTGGTTTTGATGCAGTTGAGATAAAGATGAAAAATGGTAAAGTATATAGGATAGGAACAGACGAATCCGATAAATTAGAACAAGCTATTTCACAAGCAAGCAAATGACAAACATCAAATCCATAATATGACCTCCTCCCCATCGTAAACGATGGGGTATCCATGCTGAGATGCTAAGCTAGTGCGTGATGTTCCGCTTGGTTCATAATATAATTCTTAACTGTATCAAAGTCATTGTAGCCGACTGTTGTTGCACACCCACCAGCAC
>JAHJGQ010000063.1 GCA_018824365.1 Nanobdellota archaeon
TATTAAAATAAAATTAAAAAATGTGGTTATAAAACCAACTTTAATTTCAACTTTATCTATTAGGTTTTATTGCTAAAATATTTAATCAACAATTAAATATTTCATTGGTGCAGTACAGAATTTATTTTCTAAATTTTTTAACATTGAAAACAAGATCATGGAAAGATATCTTAAAAACTCTAAAAAAAATTTTAAAAAATTAAATAAAACAAACAATTAACATAATTTAAAAAAAATTAAAAGCCATTAAAAAAAGTAACAATTTCTTTCAAAAAACCTGGCTTTTTGTACAAAATAATGGCTTCGACGCGGTTTCCAACTAAAAGAATAAAAGTTTTAAGCAGAGATTGAATATTTCTGAAGCAAGATAATTTTTAACGAAAAGTATTTATACTTATTCCAATAAGGCCAACATATCATTCCAGCAAGGGTTCCCTTATTGGAATGCTTGAATATTAAAAATATTGGGAGTTGAAGCTTTGTGGGGAAAAAAGTAGGTATTTATGTACGTGTTTCTACTGAAGAACAAGCTAAAGAAGGCATTTCTATCGATGCCCAAATCCATAGGTGCCAATCGTTCTGCGAAGCAAGAGGATGGAAAGTATATCGGGTTTATACAGACGCAGGTTATTCTGCCGGATCAATGAAACGCCCAGCGCTGTTTAATTTATTGAATGATATTGACGAAAAAAAACTAGACATTTTATTAGTTTACAAAATCGATCGTTTTTCTAGAAACTTAAAAGATTTAATATTTATTTTAGAAGATCTAAAGAAAAAAGGAGTTAACTTTACTTCTGTTACTGAACAAATAGATACAACAACAGCAATGGGAGAGGCTTTTTTCCAAATAATTGGCGTCTTTGCACAATTAGAAAGAGGCATGGTTAAGGAAAGAGTCGAATTGGCTTTCGACAAGAAAATTAATTCCGGAGAAGTACTTAACCGAGCACCAGTGGGTTATACTTACAAGAACAACAAATTAATTATCAACAAAGAAGAAGCAGAAAAAGTTAGAAACATATTTGATATGTGGGTGGCAGGAGTCAATTACAAAGCCATTTCTGAAAAATTTAACATCCCAACATCCACCCTATATGAAATCATTAAAAACCCCACCTATTTGGGCAAAGTCCAATATCGGGGCAAATTATACCCTGGATCCCACAAAGCAATAATTGACGAAAAACAGTTTTATTCAATCAATAATAAATAACTAATCATGGTTAATGTTGAAAACACAATTTGTGGATATGAACAAGAGATAGTTGCCTGGATTAGAAAATATTATAAAAAACTTGGTTACGATAAAATTATTGAAGAAAATAAGAAGAAAGTCCCAGATTTTGTCATGCAAAGAGACGGTAAAAACGTAAGGGTAGAAATAGAAATGTATTCGAGTAGCTTTCTAAAACATAAACATAATCCTGAAGAAGTAGATGAAGTTCTTTGCATAGTTAACGATGCTAAATTATTTGTAAAGACTATTGAAATTAAAGAATTAAAATTTTGGTATCAATTAGACTCAGACGACAGAGTTGATTTTTTCTTAAAGTGCCCAGATACATTATTGGTCAACCATAGAACCGGTGAACAAATACATCATTTTCAAGACGATTGGCTTAAATTAAGTGAAGAAGAAGTAAATGAAACCAAAGAAAATCTCAAAAAAGATGAATGGTGGTGGAAAAATTTTAAAAAATTAGGTTCTTGATTAAATCTTTTTAGAATGAAATTAATAATTTTTTATTGTAAATTATATTTTTGAGAAAGAGTTTAGTTCTTAAAATTAAAATAATTAATTGAAAGTTTTAATCTTAATTTATTTAAGAAACAATTGGAATTTTAAACGCCAACGTTAAGGAACTTAATAAAAAACAAAAAATAATTTTGAAAAAATATTAAAAAGATAGATAAAAAATTTAACCAACATAACTAAGATGCTTCTGTTCACCTAGTTCTTCTGCCTTTTTGCTCTTTTGAAGAATTCCCCTTAGCTTCTTCTCAAATTCGGCTGCTTGTTTCAATAAAGGCTTAGTATCTACATCCATGCCAGTATATGCATCCAGGGCTTTGATTATTTCCGCTGCAGCTTTACTGTCAGGTAAACTACTCTCCGCTTCAGCAAATAATGCCACTATCGGTGTTTTAATCTCTTTAGCAAGTAATGCTCCGGTAACGCCGACGATAATACCCTCCATTAATGGATTAGCTATACTCGATAGTTTCTTGCTGACATTGCCATCTTTAGTAGTATAATAAAAAATTCTGCTTCCAGGATTAGGACTGCCGACGCCCTCTAAAGAGATAATCTCTTTTGCAGATAGTTCCTGAGCAAGCTGAGTAATAATATCAGATAATTTCCAGCCAAGGTTTTTACCAATATTTATAGCATGCACTAAAACAAGATTATACTTCTTATTATAATGTAAAGAAATCGGCTCAATTACTTTATTTTGATGAATAGCAATCATAGCTGGAATCTCATCCATTTCTATCGCACCAATCTTTTCTGTCGTTAAATGTTCCAATAAAAATTCTATAGCAATCGTACCTATCAATCCAAAACCAGGAAAGCCTTCTATTAATGTTACATTCTTAGGTTTTTTTTTAAGAACTAATTTCATAAATATCACCTTTTTTTAAATTTTTTTAATCTTAAATATGATCTTAATATCTGTTAAACTATTTGTTATTTTTAAGTCTTTCTGAAGAAAACAAAATGAAGACTAAATTAAGGATATTTAGATTCCACAAAGATCATTATACCAATTAAGATCTTGTTTATTTAATCTTGTAATATCTCGATCAGTCAATCTTTGTTTAAAATCATAAGGAATAGAACTAAAAATATCATCAATTACCCCTTTATTTCCAATCGGTAAAATGGAAACTAAACATTCATTGCCAAAAATTGCTGTCGCATAAATTTTCTCTCCATCTTCTATTGAGCGGAATTCGGTTAATTCCCCTGGCAAGGATCTTATTGACTTACACCAATCCTGAAAAGATTTTCTATTATTTTCATTATTAGGCTTATTAGCTACAAAGAATTCGAAAACCTGATCAGTTCTTACGCCAGGGATTACATATCCTTCTGTCAGTTGCAATCCACGATAAACTTTTCTGACAACCTCTTCCTGGAACTGTTCGGAGGGAAAATGATAATGTATGGAAGTACTGCTTCTTTCTTGATATGAATCGTACTCTCTGACAACTCCAGCTAAAGAGATGCTTCCATCTTTTATAACTTCTAAAAAAACCCTTTCAGCATCCCGAACATTCCAAAAGAACTTATCTAACTGTTTAAGCTCTTCATAAAGATGTATTTTGGTTTTCATTACCTTAACAAAGAAGCCTTCTTTTTTAAGTTTTTATATTTTTGAACACAAATATTTTTATATTCTGGAACTATAAGCAAAGATTATGAAGTTGACAAGAACACAATGCCTTATTCTCTACTCGCTGGAACAGTTTTATCAGTCGATAAATCAGCCATTGATAGAGAAGCCGGTCAAGTTAAGAACTTCTAAAATTGCTTTCATTGAATTAATTTTAGAATCCAAGATTATATCTAAACAGGAGAGAGCATTATACAAAAATTTAGAAACGCTGGAACAGAAGAAACTAATTGAATATGAGAACAGGATGATTCGGTTTACGGATTCGGGATTAAGTATGCTAGATAAAATCAACAAGGAAGTAAGACAATTTGTCGAAGTAGAAAGATATTTTATCAATGTTGATAAGCCAAAACGTAAATTACAGACGGTCATTAAAAGTTAAGACAATCAAGCCGCTTAAACCATTATCATTCTCCGGTTTTTTGTCTAAGACAACTTTAATCAGATCATCGCTTATACCATAGGGTCTAACCATCCTTAAGTTAGAAGGAGAGTAATAGAATTTCTGTTCTTTAAGAATGTTATGATTAAAAATAAAATCTGCTATCTTCTCCCGGATATTTTCAATAAATTCATATATCATTGATAAATAAATTTAAGATTTCAATATAAACTTTTCCCTGTCATTTCTTTAGGTTTCTTTATTTTAAGATAATCAAGAATTGTCGGGGCAACGTCGGCAAGCCCGCCATTTTTTAATTTTCCTCTGCCGTTTACGACGATAAGCGGAACATCGTTAGTAGAATGAGCGGTTTCATGGTCTTTTCCCATCTCTTCACAATTGCCATGGTCTGCAGTGATAAAAATAGCTCCGGGAAATTTATCGACGATATTTCCAATAGATTTATCTACTGCTTCTACGGCTTTTATCGTCGCTTTCAAATTGCCGGTATGTCCGACCATATCACAGTTAGCAAAGTTCACGACGAAAAAATCATGTCTTTTGATATTTTTCAATAATGTGGAAGTTATCTTTTTTACTTTCATCTCCGGCACCCTGTCGTAAGTCTTTACTCTTTTGATGCTTTGGACATGGATCCTTTTCTCATGAGGGAAAATATGTTCACATAATCCGTTAAAAAAGTAAGTTACGTGGGCCCATTTTTCTGTTTCAGCAAGACGAAGCTGTGAAATTCCCGCCAAAGAAATAACTTCCCCCAGCGTCTTTTCTGGAATGATTGGTAGAAAAGCTACGGGAACTTTAACAAGAGAATCATACTGTGTAAGAGTTACAAATTTTAATCCGATAATCTTTTTTCTTTTAAATTCTTTGAATTTTCCCCATACAAAAGCTCTGGTCAATTCTCTGGCCCTGTCTGAACGAAAATTAAAAAAGATTATACTATCATCTTCATCGACGACACATTTATTGATTAGAATTGTAGGTTGGATGAACTCGTCGGTCTCTCCTTTTGCATAGGCTTTCTCTAAAGCTTTAAGAGGATCAGTTTCATCTTTTCTTCCCACATAATCAACCATACATTCATAGGCTTTATGTTCTCTATTCCATCTATTGTCCCGATCCATGGCATAGAATCTGCCCATCATCGTCGCTAACCTGCCTACCCCTAACTCTTCCATCTTTCTCTGTAATTGCTGGATAAATTTTCCTGCTGCTTTAGGCGGAGTATCTCTTCCATCTAAGAAAGCATGAACATAAACTTCTTTGACTCCCTTCTTTTTTGCTAATTCTAATAATGCAAATAAATGGTCGATGTGTGAATGTACTCCTGCATCGCTTAGCAGCCCCATCAGATGAAGTTTTTGTTTCTTATTCTTTGCCTGGTTGACTGCTTCAAGAAGAGCTTTATTACGAAAGAAAGAACCGTCTTTGATAGACTTGTTGATCCTTACCAAATCTGTATCAAGAATCCTCCCTGCTCCAAGGATTGTATGTCCTACTTCAGAATTGCCCATATAACCTTTAGGTAAGCCTACAGCTGTACCAGAAGCTTTTAGGATAGCATGAGGCTGGGTTTTCCATAACTTATCAATAACGGGCGTTTTTGCCAGTTTAATTGCATTATCTTTTCTTTCTTTCCTGATACCCCAGCCATCAAGAATCAATAACAGTACTTTCTGCTCATCTCTTTTCATTGAGTAAAGAATTATTTAATGGTAAATAAATCTTTCTTTGAATTAAGCGGCATGGAAAGTAGAATAAAAGTTGTATGGACATAGCTTTAGCAGCTTAAAGTTTACTCAACTCCTTTAAAGAACCAGCCTAAAACATAATTCTTTTTTAATTTACTTACATCAACAGATTTCCCATCTAGAATATTTCTATAATGCCTGACAATCACATCAACATTTTTATCAGTATCTACAAAAAAATTATCTATTCCGTTCTTCAGCAGGTCGCTACATTTGTTGAAAAGCCCCAGCTCTTTCTCGTTCAATACTTCATAACCATTATGGATCTTGTTTATCTTAAAAACAAAATTCTTCTCGTCTTTGATCTCTTTCTTTTCAAGCTTGTGGCGCATGGTCATCAATCTTACTTTTCCGTGAACCAAAACTGCAAAATTCTTATTCTTGAATTCGGCAAGTTCTTTCAAGCTTAATTCAGGAGAAATTATCGGCAGGCCGGGAAGATACTGTAAATTAAGATCATTAAAACAATTGATGTTGTAATCAAAATGAATAGGAATTTTTAGATTAAGGGCTAAGATTCCTAAGCTGCCGACAAACAATCCTTCCGGCTTTTTTTCAGCTATCTCTTTCAACAGCTTTTCTTTATCTGAATCAAAAAATATCCTGGGAGTTATTCCATACAACGGAATCTTGATCTGATTCTTGACTTCAATAAAATTATCATCAAAGAGGTCAAAGTAAATCACATCAGCACCGGCATCGGCTGCTTTAAGTGCATCTTCTTTTGAATAAACCCTTACCAACAATCTCTTTTTCTGACTTTTTTCTGGATTTATCTTTGGTATAAGAAGTTTAGATTCTCTTTTTAGCAGATTAAATCTTTTTACTTTCACTTCATACTTTTCTAAAGATGAAGATTCTTTTCCCGTTGACTTAATCCGATTAAATACAGCTTCAGAAGAATAAAAGCTTTCAGTGAACTCCCTGTTAAAAGCATCATTCAATTTCTGAACCATTTCTTTAGTTACTTCAAATTTTCCTTGATAATAACTATCGATAGCTTTTCGATATACTGAAGTTGTAGCGGCAACATAATAAGGTGTTCTCATCCTTCCTTCAATCTTCAGGGAATCTATACCCAATTTGATAATTTCAGGGATCCTTCTGATCAGGCAAAGATCTTTTGTAGAAAGAAAAAAATCCGGACCATACTTTCTTCTGCAGGGTTGTGCGCATCTTCCCCGATTACCAGACCTTCCTCCTATAAAACTTGAAAATAGACATGAACCAGAAAAAGAAACGCAAAGTGCTCCATGAACAAACATCTCCAGTTCAAGCTTACAATTCTTTCTTATTTCTTTAATCTCTTCTTTGCTCAATTCCCTGGCAAGATTTATGCGGTCAGCATTTTTGAAAAGATTAGCATGTAATGAATTCATGATCCCTGCTTGAGTAGAGATATGAATTTTTAAGCCGGGAAATGATCTTTTGATAACCTCAATGAAAGAAGGGTCTTGTATAATTACTGCATCAAGGCCGTTAAG
This sequence comes from Nanobdellota archaeon, assembly GCA_018824365.1. Taxonomy (GTDB): domain Archaea; phylum Nanobdellota; class Nanobdellia; order Woesearchaeales; family GW2011-AR9; genus JAHJGQ01. Next base: position 7,043 of record JAHJGQ010000063.1, read on the forward strand.
ATAAGCAAATTCTAATTGCTTAAAGAAAAGTTTCAGTTCTTGATTCTTTACCAAAGTATTCATGGTAAGATAAGTTTTAACATCATTAGATTTACAGATATTTATCAGTTCAAGAAAATAATTGTCATTGAAATTTTTAGCGTATGCTCTGGCTCCAAACTTATTTAATCCAAAATATACTGAATCTGCACCTTGTGAAACTGCTGCTTTTAGATTAGGCAGACTTCCTGCAGGACACATCAGTTCAATTTTCTTTTCCATGGACAAGGATTATTATTTGTTTTATTTAAAATATTTGATTTGATTATTTGTTGTGAAAATCAAGTTAATAATCTTAAAGATATTTTAAATGATAGATTAAATTAGACATATAAATACATCGAAAAATTATAAAAAAATTATCATAAACTTATTTTTTATAGTGAACTTATCCGGATTAAATGAAAGGAAACCATTATAAATAGCTTTAATTTTTAAGCTAAAGTTACGCACTCTATAAATGATATGGAGGAAGATTTATCAGATGCAAATGATAAGATAAAGATTATAATGGCAAAACAAACAGTTGAAACGTTAATTGAAGGAGGCAAAGCAACCGCAGCTCCACCATTAGGTCCTGCTTTAGGTCCAACAGGTGTAAATATAGGTCAAGTAGTTACTGAAATCAATAAGAAAACTGCAGACTTAAAGGGAATGCAGGTTCCGGTAAAAGTTACGATAGATTCAGATACTAAAGAATTTTCTATTGAAATTGGAACACCGCCTGCTGCTGCTTTAATCAAGAAAGAAGCAGGGATACAGAAAGGTTCAGGTAATCCACTTACAGATAAAGTTGCAGATCTTAAGATTGAACAGCTTATCAAGATTGCAAAAACTAAAGAAGATTCCTTGCTAGGCTCAGATTTGAAAGCTAAGGTAAAAGAGATTGTCGGAACATGTCAATCTATGGGAATTCTTGTAGAAGGGATGCCGATATCTGAAGCGATCAAAGAGATCAATGCAGGCAGGTTTGATGAAAAGATTCTTTCAGGTAAGACTGAATTGAGTGAAGAAGAAAAGAAAGAATTGGAAGAAGAGAAGAAGAGATTAAAAGAAGATATTGAGAAGCGACGTGCAGAGTTTGAGGCTAAAGGTAAAGATATCCTGAAAAAGTACGAAAAAGAACCTAAGAAAGCCCGTAAAGAGATGGCAGAAGCAGGCATACCAATGCAGATCATTGACGAATTAGCGCCTGAAGAGAAGAAAGAAGGCGGTAAGAAGTAGGAATTTATTTTTTTTCTTTTATTTTTTGTTTATTTCTAATTTATTTTTTAGTATAAGAATAAATTTATAATTAGATTTCATCTTCTTTTCTTTAATTTATCTAACTCATCTATCTCTACTTTTTTTATCTCCAGCAGAGTTTCAGAAAGTTTCTCAATCAATTCTCCCAATTTTTTAGTCTTATTGGTCTGGCTTGTTAACATAATAATAATCACTAAAGCTTCAACCAAAAGAATAAATGTAATCAAACCTAGAACTAATATAACCTCAACTAACGGAATATCAAAATTAAATACTAACATTTCATCACCTTCTTTTTATGAATAGATAAATTTTTAGGTATTATAAAGGTTGCGGAAAAATTATAGAAATTTCAAGCCGTTTGCAACGGAAAAGTTTTGCTGTTTCTATTTAAATTCAATCTGCTGAATAGATTCTGAATATTTCTTTCCGTCTTTATATGTGACTATTCTTACTGAATATTTTCCTTTTAGTTCCGGATTGTACTTTAGCTGCTGAGTTAAGATATAATTCTCAGGATATGGACCATAAAGTTCATTTGATACAACTTTTTTGTCTTTGACTTTAAATAGTTCCATTAAAGTACCTGTTGGATTAACCCGACTGGTTGGAATTTCTTCAGCTTCTTTCTCGAGATTAAATTCAAAATCGTATCTGCCAGATTCTTCACCATAAGTTAATAGATATACATCCATTCGATTCTCTCCAATAATATTATCAACACCAGCTGAAACCTCGCATTTATTTTGTAAAATTACATTTTCTTTGATTACGTCTCCATTCGAGCTAATGATAAGTTCAGCTGCAAGAGGTGCTGGTGAAATTCCGCCTTGCACCTTAAGTTCTACTTCTTTTGTTTCGTGCGGCTGTAACTTAAATTCACTTCCTTCGAGGATTTTTGTTGGAAAAAGTCTTCCATAGCTTTGACTATTGGAATAACCAAAGGGATTTTCAAATAAACTAAACAGCTTAGGAGTTATTAGCCTTGCATTCACCTCTTCCATCCGTTTTATGGAAAGTATCCTATCATCAATCTCTTCAAGCGATAAACCATCTTCGGCAAACCTCTTACGTAATCTATCTTCGTTTGGTAAAGCTTCTTTAGTTTCCAATTTAACATTAACATCTCGTACTTCATCCGTAGGGTTTGTGATTCTGAATTTAATGGTTTGATAATTAGCAATCCTATTCAATGCTTCATTCCCTTTTTCTATCTCTCCAAAGATACGCTCTTGACTGATGATTTCAGCAGAAATCTTTTTTTGTTCAGGAATAATTGGTTTAGGCGAAACTAATTCTTCTACTACAGATGTTGGCTCTTCTTCCTCTTCTTCTTCTATTACTTCAACCACTCTTGAACTTCCTCCACCACTACTGCTTCCTGAAGGAGGACTAACAGCAGCTGAAACAGTTATGGTAAAATTACTTCCTTGAGTTGTGCTTGTTCCATCACTTGCATTGACATAAGTACTGCCGCTGCCTACTGAAGTTGCAGTAATGGTTAAGTTTTTATTTGAATTATTAATAGTCATAGTAGCAATAGAAACATTGATGATGGAGTAATTAATCTCATCACCATCTAAGTCAGTAAAGTACTGGCTTAAATTTATTGTTGTAGAATCGCCATTAGTAAGACTAACGTTTGGAATGGCAGTATTTTGTGCAGGAGGAGTGTTCTGGACAGTGAAACAATATGTAGTTGAAGTGGCATTATTACTGGAAGTATCATTAGCCCAGTAATACCAGCAGATATGATTGTTTTTAGCGAGAGTTATGTTAGCCTGTTCACTGGCATTGTATTGTGCATTACCAGAAATATCTCTTGCAGATGTATTAGCCCAACTTCCTGAAGCATTAGTACTAAAGATGTATGTGCTTAAGTTAGTGTTGTTTATGGTTATATTAGCGGTGAAATTCTGATATCTAGAAAAGTTCAAA
>JAHJGQ010000002.1 GCA_018824365.1 Nanobdellota archaeon
AATATTAAAATAAATAATAAGTTAAGTTATGATTAGTACAGAATTTTTAAGAATAATTTTAGAAAGAATATTTTCAGAAATAAAGTATAATTCTTGTTCTAGAACATTAAACGGAGGTAAATATAAATGAATGAACAAAGTGCTCCAGTAAATGTCGGGGAGACATATGAAGTAACAATAAGTGCCGTTGGAGAAAAAGGAGACGGTATTGCAAGAGTAAAAGGTTTTGTTTTGTTTGTACCTGGCGTTAAAAAAGGTGATTATGTAAAACTAAAGATTACGAAAGTTCTTAAGAGTGTCGGTTTTGCAGAAGTTATAGAAAGATTAGAAAGATTACCAAAAGAATCAAAATTTGCAACAGTTTCTGCAGAAGAGTTTGATGAACCAGAGGAAGAGTTAGAAAGTCAATATGAAGAGACGGAAGACTTTGGAGATGACATTGAAGAAAAATAATGATGAAAAGACTGTTTGTTGCTGTTCCTGTTTCTCTAAGCATAAAAGAAAAGATTAAGCCATTTTACAAAAAGCTTAAAGAGACCGGAGCAGATTTTAATTTTGTTTCTTTGGAAAATCTTCATTTCACACTTAAGTTTTTGGGAGATGTCAATGAGGGTAAGATTGAAAGTATTAAAGATATTTTATTAAAGATAAAACAGGAACATTTTTCTATCTCTTTAGAAAAAATAGGTGTTTTTCCTAATTTAGAAAGAATAAATGTTGTCTGGATTGGAATCAAAGATTCTAAGTTAATATCTTTAATGAAACAAGTAGATGAATTATTAAATTATATCCGGAAGAATGAGCATCAGACAGAAATCCCCCATTTGACTATCGCTAGAGTTAAGTCGGGGAAGAATAAAGAGTTATTACAGAATGTTTTGGCAGAAAATAAAGATTTGGATTTTGGTGAGATGGTTGTTGATAAATTTATTTTGTATGAAAGTGAGCTCACTTCAGAAGGTCCTGTGTATAATGTTTTGGAAGAGATAATGTTGGGATGATTGTTTGAAGTAGATGATTTAAGAAAAGTTTTAAATAAGTTCTAGTTATTTATTTATTAAAAAGGGGCGTTTAGGATGAATAAATTAACTATTGTATCTGTTTTAATTTTATTAGGTTTAGTTGGTTTTGTTTCTGCAGAAAACTCTGAATCAGGAAATCTTTCAGAATGGCGGATGTTTGGCAGATATCTTAACCATACTACTTGGGATGGAGTTGCCTTTCCAACGATATCAGGATTAAATAATGCTAGTTATACTGCTGGAAATGATTTCTTTTCTTCTCCTGCTGTCGCTAATGGATCCGTCTACGTAGGGAATTATGATAACAAATTGTATCAATTTAATGCTTCTAATGTTTCTCAGCTTATTGCCAGTTATACTGCTGCAAATGATGTTAACTCTCGTCCTGCTGTAGTCAATGGATATGTTTATGTTGGAAGCTCTGATAACAAATTATATCAGCTTAATGCCTCGGATGTTTCGCAAATGATTGCTAGTTATAGTACTGGAACTAATATGTTTATTTTTTCATCTCCAGCAATTGCTAATGGTTACATCTATTTTGGAAATTCGGCTATTTTGAATACTACTGGCTATTTCTACCAACTTAACGCTTCCAATATCTCTCAACAGATCGCTAATTTTAGCCCTGGAGATAGGATTTATTCTTCTCCTGCTGTAACTAGTGAATATGTCTATATTGGAAGTGATGACGATAATTTGTACCAACTTAATGCTTCCAATGTGTCTCAACATATTGCTAATTATACTACTGGAAGTAATATTTTTGGTTCTCCTGCTGTAGCTAATGGCTATGTTTATATTGGAAGTGATGACCATAAACTATACCAACTTAACGCCTCCAACGTATCCCAGCTTATTGCTTTTTATGCTACTGGTGGTAATATTGCTTCTTGTCCCGCTGTAGCTAATGGCTATGTTTATATTGGAAGTAATGATAATAAATTATATCAGCTTAATGCCTCAAATGTGTCCCAGGTTGTTGCTTTTTATACTACTGGTGGAAGTATTCGTTATTCTTCTCCCACCGTCGCTGGTGGATCTATCTATGTTGGAAGTTATGATTTTAAATTATACCAACTTAACGCTTCCAATGTTTCCCAACTTCTTGCTTATTATACTACTGGAAGTTTAATTGCTGACTCTCCCGCTGTAGCTGATGACTATGTTTATATTGGAAGTAATGACAACAAATTTTATCAGCTTAATGCATCAGATATTAGTTTAGGATTCGATACGATTAATCCGATAGTCACTCTCAACTCACCTTCTGCTGGTTACTATAATGACAGCTCTGCTTCTGAAAATATTACATTCAACTGCTCTGCAACAGATACAGTTGGGCTTAATGCCGGATTAGCTAATATCAGCTTGTACATAACAAACAGTCAGAATACCAGTTTTTCGCTCAATCAAACTACGAATATCAATGGAACAAGCAACTCTTCTAACTGGACTTTAAGTTTATCGGTAGGTAATTACATCTGGAACTGTTTGGCTTACGATGCAGGAGGTAATAGTGATTGGGGATATACTAATAGAAGCATTATCATGAACTTCACTGATTCTGATAATGATGGAGTTTCAGACAATAATGATTTACTTGAAGGAAATGAATTTAGTGTTAGCACTACTGGAATCACTAATTTAAACATCACTGTCGGCGGAAATTCAACATCGGGAACTTATAGTGGTGCCCAAGAAATAATATTCTATGATTCAGCTGATATAATGATTAATTTTACTCATAACTTTACTGCTTCTGAATTAGATTTAAGTCAAATTACGATAATCAAAGCAGCTAATTCAATAATTGTAAACTTATCTGAACAACTACAAGCAAGTTATAATAAAACCCTGTATATTGATGATAATAATTTTGTAGCTTTATGTGTGAAAGATGCTGAAATAAGTTCTATTTCCAATGTGAGTTCTAGTTGCAATGGCGCAAATGAAACAGATTTTACAACGTGTTTGGGCAACAACACTGGTGTGACATTAAATGGAATAAATTGTACGGATGAAGGGACAAGAATAAAAGTTAAGAATTTGAAACATTCTGCAATAAAAGGAACACCAGCAACAACTGAGGGAGAAGAGGAAGAAGTTACAACCACTACTACTGGAGGTGGTGGTGGATATGTTTTAGGTGATGGTTATGAAGGTATGACTGAAGGTGAGCAGACAGTTCAATTTAATTATGGAGATGTTTTTGTATTTACACTTAAAGATAAAAGATATACGATTATTGTGAAAAAAATACTGGGAGATGTGATTACTATAAAAATAAATCAAATGGAATTAACCTTAAAAAAAGGGGAAAGTCAGACAGTGGATACAGATGGAAATGGTTTAGATGATTTCAAAGCAACTTTATTAGAGGTAAATAAGTTAGGGGGTAAATTCACTTTTAATATTTTAGAAGAGATGTTGGAAGTGGCAGGCGTACCAGAAGTAGTTGAAGAAGTTCCAGAGGAAATTGCAGAAAAGGAAGAAATTCCTCAAGAAGCGCCTCTAAAAAAAGAAGAGATTGAAGAACAAGTTCCAGAAAGTAAATTACTATGGCTTTGGTTAATATTAGTAGTGATAGTTATCGCAGTAGTTATTACAATTGTTGTTCAGAAGCTAAAAAAGAAAAAAAGACAATAGAGAAGAATTTCCTAAAATCAAAAAGGAAATCTATGTAGAATGATGTTTTTTTCTTTATACTAAAAAATTTCAACAGGAATTTTTTGGTGGGGTTTAATACCTCAACCTTTAGGTTGAGGATGTAGCGCTTTATTGGGATCCAAAGAAATGCATGAAAAGCATTTCTTGGAGCCAGAAATGGTATTTGCCATTTCTCCGCTCCTAAAAATGTGGTGTTTTGAAAAGTGTTCCGCCATACCCCGTCATTTATGGCGGGGTGGAACACTTTTATCGCATTTTTATGATTAGTATCACAAAAATCTACCAAAAAAAAAGTGTTCGTTCCAACTCTACTCTTTAAGGTAGGGAAGAACACTTTCGGCAGATTTTTCATGATTCTTAATCCATATACCAAAAAGATTAAAAGTAGAATATTCTTCTATGAAGAAAAGAGGTGAGCAAAGGAACAAGTTCTTTTGAACTTTCCTGGCGGAAAGTGAGCAAATGGACTTACGTCTTTTTGATCATTTTTTTAATCTATATTAAAAAAGAGGTGTATTAAAATGTCTTACATTGCATGGTTTAAGGATCTTTCTAAAGATAGTATTGCTGTTGCTGGTGGTAAAGGTGCTAATTTAGGTGAAATGTTTAATATCGGTCTTCCGATCCCTCCAGGTTTTTGTGTTACTGCACAAACTTATAAAGAATATTTAGAAAAAACTGAACTTAAAGAAAAGATCATGGTTTTTCTTAAAGATTTAGATGTTGAAAATAATGAACAATTGCAAACAACAGCAAAAAAAATCCAAGAACTGATTATCTCTACTCCAATCCCTGAAGAGATTACTGAAGAAATAAAAGATAGTTATGAATTATTGGGTGCAGGAAAAAATGCACATGAATTGGTTGAAGCAAAAGAAGTTTTTGTAGCTGTAAGAAGTTCAGCGACAGCAGAGGATTTGCCGGAAGCAAGTTTTGCAGGACAACAGGCAACTTACCTTAATGTTAAAGGAAAAGATAAAGTTGTTAGTGCGGTTTTAGCCTGTTGGGCTTCATTGTTCACAGCAAGAGCGATATATTATCGTGAAAAAAATCATTTTAAACATAGTGATGTTTTAATTTCTGCAATAGTACAAAAAATGGTTAATTCCGATCAATCAGGTATAATGTTTACAATCAATCCTTCCACAAATAATGATAAAGAGTTAGTCATAGAAGCTGCTTATGGGCTAGGAGAGATGATTGTCGGAGGAGAGGTGAACCCTGATCTTTATATCATTGATAAGACTAATAGGAAAATTAAGAAGATTGAAGTAAGAAAACAAGAAGTTGGTATGTTCAGGGATGAAAACGGAGAGAATATCAAAAGAAAGATTGAAGATAGTTTACAGTCCCGGCAAGTTATACCTGAGACAAACATTCAAGAGTTAGCCAGATTAGGTAGAAAAATTGAAGAACATTATGGTAAGCCGCAGGATATTGAATGGGCTATTGAGAAAGATCAAATATTTATCGTGCAGGCAAGAGCAATAACTACATTTAAAGCTAAAACAAGCGAAGATAAAGCAGGGATTACCGAAGTTGCTGAAGAAGAAGGAAAAATACTTGTCAAAGGGGAAACAGCTTCTGCAGGAATATATTCTGGAGTTGTAAAGATTATCAAAGATCCTTCTGAGCTGAATAAAATTGAAAAGGGAGATGTTCTTGTTACGATAATGACAACTCCGGACATGGTTCCGGCAATGCAACGTGCAGGAGCAATAGTAACCGATGAAGGTGGGATGACTTGCCACGCGGCGATTGTATCTCGTGAAATGGGTATTCCTTGTATTGTTGGAACGGAAAATGCTACTGAAGTGTTGAAAGAAGGTGAAATTATAACAGTTCATGCTACAAGGGGAATAGTTTACGAAGGAAAATTTGAAGTAAAAAAAGAGCTGGCTCAAGCAGTAACAGAAGAAGTTTCTGCAGGAGAAGAGATTATCACGGCGACAGAAGTTAAAGTGATCATGGACCTTCCTGATTTAGCAGAAAAAGCTGCAGCTACTGGGGCAGATGGTGTTGGTCTTGTCCGTTTAGAGATAATGATCGCTAATGGTGGTATTCATCCAGCTGAGTATGTTAGGCAGGGAAGAGAACAAGATTATGTTAATCTGTTAAAAAGTGGCATAGGCAAGATTGCGAAAGCCTTCCGTGGAAAACCAGTCTGGGTGAGATGTTCAGACATGCGTTCAGATGAGTATAGGAATTTAGAGGGTGGAGATAAAGAACCTAAAGAAACAGATCCGATGATTGGCTGGCATGCAATCAGAAGATTGCTTGATGAACCTAAGATTTTGAAAGCAGAATTTCAAGCTATTAAAGAGTTGCATGATCAGGGGTTGAAAAATGTCGGTGTGATGCTGCCTTTTGTAATCAGAGCTGATGAAGTTGCAAAAGCTAAAGAAATTATGAGGGAGATTGGTTTAAAACCTAATAAAGATGTTGATTTTGGTGTAATGATTGAGACGCCAGCTTCGTGTTGGATTATCGAAGATTTGTGCATGGAAGGAATTGATTTTGTAAGTTTTGGAACAAATGATCTGACACAATTGACTTTGGGCATTGATAGGAATAATGGAAGAATTGCAAAGTTGTTTGATGAAATGCATCCGGGAGTTTTAGGAGAGTTGGCTAAAGTGATAAAAGTATGTAAAAAATATAATGTTACAACTTCCATCTGTGGTCAGGCAGGAAGCAGACCTGAGATGGCAGAGTTCCTAGTTCATCAAGGTATTGATTCTATCAGTGCAAATGCAGATGCTGTCCATGAGATAAGAAAAGTTGTTGCCAGGACTGAGAAGAAGCTAATGTTGGATGCAGAAAGGGAAGAGTTGGAAGAAAAGAGTTGAATATTATTATAAAAAGATGGCAAAAAAGAAGTCTAAGAAAAAATCTAAAAAGTTAATCAGTAAAGAAAAGATTCTTTCATTGGTTTAACTACTTTTGTTGCAGTTTTTGTTATTGTAGTTTTGATAATTGCTTACAGACCTTCTGATGGAGCTTTGGCTGGGGAAGCTGGTAGTAGAGGATTTTTTGTTAATCCAACAGAAGTTCTTTGTCCACCTTATTTAGATGCCGCAAATAATTTTGATAAAGTGAAGCTACCTGAAGGATTTAAGTATGGACAATTTCAGTTGGTAGGAGGAACATGTTCTCCTGATTGGCAGTTAACTTGTCTATATAGTGAATATATATACGCTTTTCCTAGTTATACTTCAGTTGATAAAACTTTAAATGATAAAAAAAATGTGGTAGTTATTACGCGTAATTTACTTCTAGAAGATGGTTTAAATAAATGCATAAAAATCACCAAAGACTATCAGCCGGATGTCTTCTTGGGATGCAAATGTGAACCAAAATTGATTAGTAAAATTATCTAAATGTCTCATTTCTTTACAACAATCCTCATAAACTTCTTACACTCAAAACAAGAAATAACTACCTTACCATCTCGAGTCCGAACTCTAGAATTGACTCCAGGCATCAGATATTTATAGCAATGTTTACAAAATCTTCTTTTTAATTCAAGAGGAATTCCAATCTTAACTTTCATGGCAATCTTTCTTGCTAAAGTAACGTAACGATTAGCTAAAAATTTATTTTCAGAAAAAACTTCTTCAGCTTGCTTAAAGAGTATCTTGATCCTTTCTTTAGCAATATCTTTCTGGTTACTTTTTGAAACTGGCGATTTTCTCATACAACAATCAAAAAGAAAAAGAATACTTAAATCTTACCTTCCAGCAACAATCTGTTCTGAACCGTAATTATGTCACAGTTACAAATATATCTGTCAAGTGTGTTGCAATTAGGAGGAAAAATGGCATACACACTAAGAAAAAAGAGATATTGTGTTAAACAAGCTTTGTTAGGCTTGACACCGATTTCTGAGA
>JAHJGQ010000014.1 GCA_018824365.1 Nanobdellota archaeon
TAAAATAAATAAAAAAACAAAATAAATAAAAAAACATAGAAATAAAAAACTTTACTTGATATCTTTCCTCTCAACTTCTTCCAATAGCTGATTGATGAATTCATCGACATTAACATCAAACTTATTTTCTCCAGTTCTTCTCCTGACTGCAATTGTTTTCTTTTCCTGCTCTTGATCTCCAATAGTTAAGATATAATTCACTTTTTCTATTTGCGCTTCTCTTATTTTCTTTCCCATGGTTTCTGTACGGTCATCCAGCTCTGTCCTGAAACCATTACTTTTAAGTTTTTCAACTATCTCTTTTGCAAAACTAATATTTCTATCTGTAATTGTTAAAACTTTAATCTGTACTGGGTTCAACCATAAAGGAAACTTTCCTATAAAATGTTCGATCAATATCCCCATAAACCTTTCAACAGAACCATAGATTGCTCTATGCAACATCACTGGACGATGTTTCTTGCCATCATTTCCTTCAAAAGTCAGATCAAATTTTTCTGGCATCTGGAAGTCTAACTGTATCGTTCCACATTGCCAGCTTCTTTCTAAAGCATCTCTTACGTGGAAATCAATCTTTGGTCCATAAAATGCACCATCTCCCGGATTTAGTTTATATTTAATTTTTTTAGCATCTAAAGCATCAGCAAGTGCTTTTTCTGCAATTTCCCATTTCTTTGGATCTCCCATCGCTTTATCTGGTTTTGTTGAAAGTTCTACACTATATTCAAAACCAAAAGTAGAATAAATCTTTTTTACCAAATCAAGAAGTTCTATGATCTGGTCTTTAATCTGTTCTTCTGTACAGAATATATGAGCATCGTCTTGAGTAAAGACTCTCACTCTAAATAGGCCAGATAAAACTCCTGATAATTCATGCCTATGTACTAAACCAAACTCTCCGGCTTTTATCGGCAGTTCTTTGTAAGAATGTACTTTGGATTTGAAAATTAGAATATTTCCCGGACAGTTCATCGGCTTGACTGCGAAATCAGCACCATCAATCTTAGTAAAATACATGTTCTCTTTATAATGGTCCCAGTGCCCTGATTGTAGCCATAATCTTTTGTTAAGGATGATTGGTGTTTTATTAATCTCATAATCAAGTTTCTTCATCTCTTCAGTCATGAACTCAACAAGAGAATTAAAAATGAAAGTGCCTTTATCATGGAAAAAAGGCATGCCCGGAGCTTCTTCATGGACTGAGAACAATTCTAATTGTTTGCCTAACTTACGATGGTCTCTTCTTTCCGCTTCTTCCTGACTTTTGTTAAATTCTTCCAGTCCTTCTTTAGAATCAAAACCCACACAATAGATCCTTTCCAATTGCGGGTTATCTGCATTGTTTTTCCAATAAGCACTTGCTAGATTAAGTATCTTAAAAGAAGCGATCTCTTTTGTTGAGTATACAAAAGGTTCTTTGTATAAGGATACAAATGACATGCCTGATAAAAAATAAACTTCTGCTTCTTTACCTAAATCTTCCAGAATCTCTTTTTGAAATTTGCTTTCAACTGAATGATATGCTTCTTTACCGAAAACATAATTATTCTTTATGATCTCTTTAGCTTTTTTCTCAATACGCGGCAGATCATCGGTCTTTAATTTCACTCCAGAAATATCTACAAATGCTGTTTGATGATAAAGATCGCTGATACCTACTTCTGCATTTTGGAAAAGTTCTTTCACTGCTTTAGCGATTACAACAGCCGTCGATAATTTAACTTTTTCTTCTGCAGTTAGTTTTTTACGATTTAAAGAAAAATGAAATTTCTCTTTAGCTTCACCCTTTACTTCTTTAGTCTCTCCTCTTTTGGTTTCTTCTTCAGGTTTTTCTTTATTGTCATTATCTTTAATGTCTTTATTATCATTATTTTTACTGGTTACATCATCGCTTTCTTCAACGCTGAACTCTCTGCTTAATTCTGATAATGGGTGTCCTTTACAACTTACGTTAAAACTCTTATACCAGCCAAAAGGCGCCCTTGAAACATCATAATCTTCAGAAAGAATTTTTTCTGCTTCTTTCATAACCTCTTCAGCAGTTTTAGGATTAGATAAACTGGAACTTAAATGAGCATAAGGATAAAGAACAATTGTTTTTGTATCAATTTTTTTGGCAATATCTTTAATCTCTTCTATATATCTCTCAACTATCTTTTTGGTATCTTTCTCATCTCTTTTTTCTACAGCAGTAAATACTACTAAACATTCATCTACTTTTTGCTTTCCCTCTTTGATACCTTCTTCAGCTCCTTTAAAAGCTTTCTTTCTTGCTTCAAATTCAATAAAATCAGCATGTATTGTCAGGATTTTCATTTTCGTTCCTCAAACCAGATTAATTTATCACTATTTATGATTTTTCTTTAATATTTTTATACTAATCTTTTTTATTTTAATAATA
>JAHJGQ010000064.1 GCA_018824365.1 Nanobdellota archaeon
CGAAGAAATATGAAGAAATGAATAATACCTCTTTTGGTACAGCAATTGCTGATATCACTGAATTGTTAAAATTCAAATATATTAAAAAAGTTGGCTCTTTTAGAGGAGCTTATTACGTGCTTAATGAGGAGAAAAAATAAATATGGAAGTAAAACAACTCATAGACAAAAAATCAGAATATTGGAAGAAAAAATTAATAGATTTATCTAAACGAAATAATCTTGTAAATTATAGATTCACTAAATCAAAATCCCTACAGATAAAAGAGCCTAATTTTAAACAAATTATTGAAGATTTAAATCATGAAAAAAATGTAAATATCTTAAAAAAAGAGAATGGAAAACCAAAAGAAAGGTTTTGGTTATGCACCGAAGAAGAGGACATAGTTGATAAAAAACTTACTAACCTCTACTTAAAAACAAAAGAGAATTTTCAAGAATTAGGTATCAGTACATGTTTTGTAAGTTTAGGTATTTTAAAATATAAAGAAGCTAAACATTCAGAGATGTATTCACAAGCTCCAATATTTCTTTATCCAATTACATTAAACAGGCTTTCTTCAACATCAAAAGACAAACATCGTTTTGAATTAGTCTCAGGCTCAGAAGATATTCAGGTTAATCCTGCTTTGATGGAAAAACTATCACACGATTTTGATATAAATTTTCCAGAATTCAAAGAACAATCTATTGAAGAATATCTAAAATCTGTAAAAAAAGTTATTTCTGGAATGAAAGATTGGAAAGTCACTGAAGAAATCTATATTGATGTGTTTTCTTATCAAAAATATATTATATATAAAGATTTAATGGAACATAATAAACTTCTTCAGGAGAGTGATTTAGTTAAAGCATTTGTTGGAGATAGGAGTGCATTACAAGACGAAATCGCAGAAACTCAAAGGAATGAATTTGATGATACTCAAGATATAGACGTTTTACCTGCTGATTCTTCTCAAAAATTAGCGATAGAATTAGCAAAAGCAGGAACTACTTTTGTTTTACAAGGTCCTCCTGGCACTGGAAAAAGCCAAACAATTTCAAATATAATTGCTGCTCTTTTAGAAAAGAAAAAGAAAATTCTTTTTGTGAGCCAAAAAATGGCAGCTCTTAATGTTGTTAATAAGAGATTAGAAGAAGTTGGTTTAGGCAGATATTGTTTAAATTTGCATAATTACAGGGGAAACAAAAAAGAAGTTATAAGACAATTAATTTCTGAATTAGAAACATCTCCTAAAATAAAAGAAAGTGTAAAAAGATATTCTTTTGCAGATTATATTGAGAATCAAAAAGATTTAAACAATTTTTACGACTTTCTATGTAAGAAACATAAACCAAGATCATTATCAATTTATGATATTAGGGGGGAATTGGCAAAGCTACATTCTATTGAAATTCTGGATAAAAATCTTAATGATAGTATTAGTTCTAATGAAGAAAAATTTACAAGATTGTTGTCAAAAATACAAAATTTGGATCTAGTTATTGAGAAGATTCCAAGACCAATGGAAAATATTTATTTTAATTTTAAAGCTTCTAAAAATACTACTTTATCAAGAAACAAGTTTAAAACTTTGATAGATAGCACACATCAAACTTTAAAAGAAATTTTAGAGTTTATTAAAGATATTGAAAATAAAACAAAGCTTGATATTAAAACATTGAAAGAACTAGAAGATTTTTGTGAGTTTCATAATTCTGCAAACAAAATAAAAGATGTTCCAGACTTCTTTATTTCAGATGAATTTGACAATTATAAAAAGATAATTTCTGATTTAAGTAAAAATCTCTTAGAAATTAACGAGATAAAGTCTAAGATTCTTGAAAAAACAAAAGGAAAATTTGTTGAAGAAAAAACAGATAGTTATGAAAGAGTATTTAGAGAAACTTCTTTCTTAGCAAGAGTATTCAATAAAGATTATAAAAATGCCAAAGAAGAATTGCAAAGATTCTCTGATGAAAAATTAGGGCATAATGATTGGGTTAAATTATTTGAATTGAAGAAAGAATATTCTAAAACTATAGACAAACACCAAAAATTAGAAAGTCAAAATAAAAAATGTGTTAAGAATTTGGGAAATATTTATTCTGAACAAAACCTAGATAAATTAGATAAAAAAGCTGATGAATTCGCACAGATACACAAAAATTCAGAAAAGTTATCCAAAAAATCTGTTAAAATAATTCATTTCTGGATGTCTGAAAAACCCAAAGAGGATTCTCTTGAATATCTGAAAAAAGTAATAAATGAAGTTGATGATTATTTGTCTAAATCAATTTTGAGCAATAGTGAGAATATAGAAGAAATTGAGGAAAAAATTCACGAATTTATAGAAAACATAAACCATTTAGATGATGTTTTAATTTTTAAGGAAGAATATGATTCTCTAAATAATGAAATGAAAGAATTCATTAAAAAATACTTTACAGAGAATATAATTTCAAGATTAAGTTCTGTTTTTCTAAAATCTTATTATTTACAATTACTTGAAGAATTGTTAAAAGAAAATAATATATCTTCTCCAAAAAATAAGGTGGAACAGTTTAGGGAAAAAGATTTTGAAGTAAGAGATATTCAAAGATATAAAATTATGGATTCAATAGAACAAAACCAACCATCTGTTAATTATCATAGTCGTGGAACAAATGAGGTTTCAATTCTAAAAAGAGAAAATGAGAAGAAAAGAAGATTGAAGCCAATCAGAAATTTATTGGAAGATATTTCTAATCTTGTATTTACATTAAAACCCTGTTTTATGATGAGTCCTCTTTCTGTTAGCCAATACATTAATCCAAATGCAATAAAGTTTGATGTAGTTATATTTGATGAAGCATCCCAAATTATGCCAGAAGATGCTGTATCTTGCTTAATTAGAGCAAAACAAGCCATAGTTGTTGGAGATACTCAACAATTGCCCCCCACCTCATTTTTCATGAGTGGACGAGATGATGAAATTGTTGAAGAAGAAATTGAAGATTTAGAAAGTTTCCTCAGTGAATGTAGCACTAAATTTAGAACTAAACCTCTTCTTTGGCATTATAGGAGCAAAAATGAACATTTGATAGCATTTTCAAATAGATTTTTCTACGAACACCGACTGATAACTTTCCCTAATGCAAGAATTAAAGATGATTCGGGATTGGATTTTGTTCATGTTAAAAGCGGAGTATATGATAGGGGAAAATCAAGAAAGAATAGAGTTGAGGCAAGAGAAATAGTAAAAAAATATAAAGAATTAAAAAAGAAATTTTCTGAAAAATCTATAGGGATTATTGCATTTAGCATAGCACAAGAAAATGCAATTAGGGAAGAGTTTAGAGTTGCAGGGATAAATATAGATGAATCAATAGATTCTTATAGGGAAGATTTATTTATCAAAAATCTTGAAACTGTTCAGGGAGATGAAAGAGACATAATTTTAATCAGTATAGGGTATGGTAAAGATTCTTCAGGAAAGTTAAGTTATCATTTTGGGCCTCTTAATAGAGATGGTGGTTACAAAAGATTAAATGTGGCCATAACAAGATCTAGATTTAAAACAGTAGTTATATCTTCTATTTCTCCTGAGGATTTGGACGAAGATAAAATTAATGTTGATGGCGTTCGTTATTTGAAATATTATCTTGATTACGCCAAAAATAAAGATTTTAATAAATTTTTACAAACTACTGAAGGATTAGATTTTGATTCCAGTTTTGAAGAATCAGTTTATGAAACATTAGTTAATGAGGGGTTTTCTGTTAGCACTCAAATAGGTTGCTCAGGATATAGAGTTGATTTAGCAATAAAACATCCTAAAAACCCAGGAGTTTATCTTTTAGGTGTTGAATGTGATGGAGCACAATATCATTCTTCAAGATTTGCGAGGGATAGGGATAAAGTTAGACAGCTTATTTTAGAAAATCTTGGTTGGAATATTCACAGAATTTGGTCTGATGATTGGCTAAATAATAGAGATTATGAAATTAAGAAAATAAAAGAAAAAGTGGACTCATTATTGAAATCAAAAAAAGATAATTTTAGAAAAGAAGATAAATTTGAAAAAGTAGAAGATGTTGAGGATTTTAAGGAAGTTTCATTAAAAGAGAAATATGACAAATATGAGGTTGTTGAACTATCTCAACGAAGAATTGATTATAATGAAATAGATTATCATTCAGATTTAATAAAAAAAAGAATGCTTCAAGTATTGGAAGTAGAAGCCCCAATAGATATAGAGTTACTGTTTAAGAGGATTCTTGCTTCTATTGGGATTCAGAAACTTGGAAAACGAATAACTGAGGAATTTGTGTATTTATTAAAAGATCTCAAAAGTGAATATAACAACGTTTACCTCTATGATAGAACAGCATCTATTGATAAAATTGATGCTTATTCTCCTGTAAGAATTTCTACTGAAAAACAAAGACCATTTACATTAATCCCAAAAGAAGAAATTGCGGGGGCAATTGTTGATATATTAAAAAATACTTTCAGTGCAACAAAAGAGACACTTGTTGCAGATATAGCAAAGGGTATTTATCATAATAATAGAACTGGCGATAAGATAAAGACGAAAATTGATGAAGCTGTGAAGCATTTACTCAAAAAGAATGTAGTAAAGCAAGATAATGGTAAACTCATATTGGAAAAATGATTTAGGTTGATTAACTATGTATTTTAAATGTAATAACTGTGGATACGAATGGAAATCAAGAAAGAAATTTGGTGAGCCGGGCAAATGCCCAAAATGTAATTCTACTAATTTCTATCATTTAGCTGATGATGAAGTTTTTATTGGTGGTCGTAAGAAGTATGATAGGTTTGGGAATTTGGTTTCTTAAAAATTAAACTCATTTTTCAATTAATTCAACAGTGTTTCTTAATTCTTTCAAATATTCAACTAACTGTTTTAATGTGAGATTATTCTGAAAGCTAGAATTATTTGGTATAGGTGTTATGTTCTTTGGATTTTGTAAGTTACACATACCCATTATAGAAGCATATTTGTTAAATTCAACAAATTTGTGAGATATAGCATTTAATCCATTATAAATATCTGTGGGAAAGAAATCTGCTGTTTCCCTAGCCACTTTATTTAATTCTAAAGCAATCTCTGGGATATATTCTCTTAATTTAATTGGATCGTGAAATCCATCAAACATTTCTGTTAAACCGACTTTTATTAAGCTTGAATCTAAGACTTTTTTAACTTTCAAGAATGATTCTTTGATTTTTTCTTTTTCCTCTTTCTTTGCGTCTCTATATCGGTTTATTTCTTGATGAAATGCTTGAATTACAGTGCTAATACCAACATCAATTTTTACATCTCCAGCCATATTTTACATTTAAATTCATTGGTTTATATTCTTTGTTGTTATTTATATGATGATTTAGTTTTCTCGCCCCCTCTCGTTTTTTTAGTTTTTAGTTATATTTAGGAACTCCCCCCTCTTTAAATTTAGTTTTTTAAAAGTTTAGAACTCCCCCGTTAGTTTACAGTTAGTGAAAATTTGGGAGAATGAAATGAACCGCATAGACAATGTTATAGGAAGTTTTAATTTCCTCGTTTTTGTTTTTGTCGTCTATGCGAAGCCAAGCCCCGTTAAGTGTTCAGGTTACTTTGTCGTTCCCACAAAGGAAAATTAGAGATTGGATATAACATCGCGCGCTGTTAAATACTCACGGTAGTGACGAGGAATAGTCTGCAAGACGGTTTTTTGCGAAGCAAAAAAATTCCGAAGAGTAAAATTTCCATTTCCAATCAATCCGAGGCAAAGCCAAGACTATATGTCCGCAGGACGGGGTCTGTTCAGTTCTATCTAAAAAGCGGAGCGTTACATTAAGAACAAGTAGTAAGGGGCACACTCAAAAAATAAAGTAATTATTTTGCCATTCTCCACATTAGATTAAAATATTGTTTGAAACTATTTGATATTTCCTCTCCTCTGATTAAGATAGCTAAAGGGGTTTTATACCAAAGAACAATAGCCACATTATTTTTATAAATATTTATTTCAGCAGGACTCGACTAGAAGCCTTGAAAGAAGAAAAGGAACATTTAGAAGAAGAAAAATTACGTATGGAACAATTGCTGAAAAACCAACGTAAAAAGACTAATGAAAGAATTATGATAGAAAGAAAAAAGTTGGAAGGGTCTGCTAAGAGATATATTGAAGAGCACAAGAAAAAACTAAATGTTCTTTTGACCACAGAAAAGGCAAAGAACAAGGAACTGCAAGAACAAATTGAAAACCTGCAAGAGTTACAATCTAAAAAACGACAAGAGGTAACCACTAAACTTAAAGGTACAACTAAAGACAACAGACATATTTTGATAGAACTAAGAAAACTCAAAGCAACTAAACTAGCCTTGGGAAAGGAAAATAAAGAGATTAAGGAACTACTCCAGGCAGTTCTTCTAATCCTTTTAATCCTCCTTTCTTATAAATCTCTTCAATATCCTCAGAAAGGTTTTCTATTGTCTGGGCAGCCTTCTGATAGGCCCTTGGCTTGAACTCCACTCCTTGCAATTCTAGAATCTCTCCAATTTGATTAAGAATCTTTGCCAGCTCTAAGTTTTTCATCTAACTGCCTCCTTAATAAGAAAAGAATTAGAGTTTAAAAAATTATCTTTAAAGATAGAGGTAAGGGACGTAGTGGAGGTAATTATTAAAAGAAAGTGCGGGTTTTTGGGCTAATATGAAACCCTCGCCAATTGGCCAGTGAGTGCGTCTGGTGTCTCGTCAGACTGCACCGAACGCCGTCCATTAAAGAAATGATTTCCTTCCTTTGGACAGCCACGAACGAGAGGGTTTCATATTAGCCGGGTTTTTGATAAGTTTTATATACAGTATACTATTTAATGAATAGTATGGAGTGGAAATCATTATTAAAAAAAAGTCTTAAACTTGAAAAAGTAGTGCATAGAAAATGTTCTGTCTTAGCAGATTATTTTTTTCATTTTGGGACTGCTGATAGAGAAAGATATAATAAAATTTTAGGTTATAATCATGCATATCCAACTTATTTTTATATTGATGGAGATATTTATTACGATCTAGATGAAATTGCCCATGAAAAAAAGAAGATTCTTGAAAAAACAAAAGAAGATCTTGGATTCTTTTTGAAATTATCAAGAAAATGCGAGAAATTAGGGAATGAACTTTATAGCCTTTCTTTTAAAATAAAAAGGAAGAATCTTTCTGAAAAGTCTGAAAAAGAATTAGTTGAATTGTTTGGTCAATTTCATGATTTGATGCTGGATTTTATGCCTTTTCTCATGGCTCCGCTTTCAATACAATCTTATTTAGAGAACAGATTGGATAAAACTCTTTTGGAATTGGTTCATCATAATATGGATAAATATCAAAGATATCACAAAGTTTTGATAAGCCCCCAAAAATATAACTTGGGCTTTCTTGAAAAAACCGATTTATTAAGAATAGCTATAGACTATAGGGATAAAAAAGATATTTCAAAGAAATTGAAAGCCCATGCAGAAAAATATGGTTCAATGGGGGTAAAATATGGTGTTGGTAAAATTTGGAATGAAAAGGATTTTCTTTTAAGAATAAAGAGCATAAAAAATCCAAAAGAGGAATTAAATGGTATGCTCAATCAAAAAGAAGAAGTTAAAAAAGAATTTAATAAAATAATCAAAGAGTTTAATATAAATAGTGAACTTAAAAGATTAATTGATATTATAAAAGAATATGTTTACTTAAGAACATTTAGAACAGATATAATTTCCAATTCATTTGCAAATATTTTTAACTTATTAAATGCACTTGCAATAAAAAGAGGATTAAATTTTCATCAAATTAATTCTATGACTGGATTAGAAATCTTAAACGATATCAAAGTTTCAAAAGAGATTCTTGATGAACGTGCAAAAGGATTTGTTATAACTTGTAAGGCTGTTCTTATAAAAAAAGATTTAGAATATGTCAAAAAACATTTTCAGGAATTTAAAAAAGAGAAGGTAACAGAGATTAAGGGTGATATTGCAAGCAAAGGAATAGTAAAGGGGGTGATTAAGGTTGTTATGGATAATACTCAATTAAAAAAAGTAAATAAAAGGGATATTTTAGTTGCTCCCATGACTACTCCGGATTTTGTTGTTGCTATGGAAAAAGCAGCCGCTTTTGTGACGGATGAAGGAGGCATTCTTTGCCATGCAGCAATTGTTTCGAGAGAGATGAATAAGCCCTGCATAATCGGAACTAAGATAGCAACGAAAGTTTTAAAAGATGGAAATTATGTGGAAGTCAATGCCAATGAAGGCATAGTTAAAATTATAAAAAGAAGATAAAATATTTGGGGTGAAAAATATGTTTTTTACAAGTCTTGTAAATGTAGAGGAACATCTTAATAGGGTAGGTACTTTAATTAGAAGAAATGAAATTAATTTAATTGGACATGAAGTAAAAATTATATGCAATTATATCGCTCTTGTAACCGGCAGACACGAATCAACATATCCTAATACCGTTGCAAAATTACAGAAAGTTAAAGATAAGCTTAACAAATTAAAAAGCTATTCAGCAGAAAAATTAAAGAACAATTTTTCCATTATTAAAAAAGAATTTGAAGATATCTATACTTTAACGCCAGTTTATTTAATGAGGCATCCAGAGAAGGCTACAGAAAAAACAAGGCAGCTCTCTTTCCATGGAGTGAGACAAGCTAAAGGAGTTGCTGAATATTTGGCTGAAGAAGCTCTGCTTTGCCCTAAACCGGTACATATATATTTATTTTGCAGTGATCTCAGAAGGACTTATTTATTCGCTAAAGTAATTCAAAGGAAATTTAATCAGTTGATGCATTTTTATGATAAGGAAGTTAAAATAGAGGCAATTACTGAGCATCCCGCATTATATGTTAGATTTACTAAAGAAGCGCTAAACGAAACAATTGAAGAATACAAAAAAAGTGAATTTCATGCCTTTTCCAGCTGGATGGCTGGAAAATATAAACTTTCACCAGATCCTAAAAAAGTGATTGAAGAAGTTGCTGCTTGGGTAAGAGATGAAAAAGCAAAAAGCAATGCTGGAGAATGGACAATTGTTGTTGGGATATCTCATTCATTTATTATTGATGCATTATTATTCTCAGTTACTCGTGAGCATGAAAGTATTATTCCTACAGCCGGGTTTGCTAAGTTTATAGGCAATAAAATGTTTTATGAGAACAAATGGTATAATTTTAGCTGATCTTTTTTATTTTTTTGAAGTAAAGTCAAAAAATCAAGGGCGGGCGTCTTTAAGAGGTTGGCGTCTTCATCAATAGTAACTCTTCAGTAACAAATAACCGAAAGCTTTAAATACTTAATACTGTTACCTAAAGTAAGGTGCATAAAAATGTCAAAAATATTATTGGTTGAAGACAACCCCAAATATGCAAGTTCAGCAGAGCAATATTTAGCTTCTAGAAGTCAAGCTGTAGCTCTAGCTAAAGATTATTCTCAAGCAATGGATAGATTGAGAAATCCTGATTTTGATGGAGTTATAAGTGATTGTTTTTTCCCTGAAACTACTGGTAGCGGAAATACTGCTGTTGGGAAAGAATTGATTGAAAGAATGGCTAAATCAGATTCTCGTGAAAGAAAAATGGTTGAAGGCCTAGAAGTGCTAGGACAATATGTGGATTTAGAAGACCAAGATATGAGAAAATATGCAAGATTTTTGATTGGAACTTCACAGGAAAGAGACATTTCACAAAGCCCAGTAGTTAGAGTAGTTAAACAAGTCAGTATGCTAGGTAAAGAAGCTGCAACTATGATTGCTAAAAACACACTTGGAATGGTTTACAGAGAAAATCAAGCTCCGAAAGATTATTATGGTGCACTTATGAAAGCAATTGAAGAATCAGAAGCGAATCAACCTCTTGGTTTATTAGTTGCTGAAAAAGCTGATGAATTAAGTTTACCATTAGTTTTAGCAACTTCGACACATCATCACGATATACTAACTCAACCAGTACAAGATTATGCTTCAAGCAAAGGTTGGCGATTAGTAGATTGTGGCCCAAATAGAGAAGATGACAAAGCAAGTCCCGAATTTTGGGAAAGAGCTTTCGGTGAATTAGAGAGAAAACTAAGGTAAGACACCAACATCTTTTTTATTATTTCTCAAATTTTGTGGAAATTTGACTATTGTTTAGCTCGCCCGCTTATTGAAACTAACATCGCAACTAAACGAAGTTCCGTAGCGACCCTGAGAATTTCCCCCGTGAAGTGGAGGCTGTCCACAAGTAAAGATCAGTTAAAAGAGCCCCAGAAAATCGTTTTTAACCGAAATATTTATATATGAGTACTACCTTAAGTGGTATTGAGGTAGTAAAAATGGATTTTAGAAAAATTACTGTATCTATACCGGAAAATCTGTACCGGGAAGGAATGGACTTAATTAAAAGTGGTTTGTTTTCTAACTTTAGTGACTTAATTAGAAGTGGAATTCGAGAAGAATTTAAAGAATTAAGACCTGTGATTGAAGATTTCCATGAGAGAGCTATTTATAGCGATAAAGAATTAATTGCTGGAGTAAAACAAAGCATGAAAGAAGCTAAAGCTGGAAAAGGAAAAGTCTTGAAATCTGACAAGGAGATGGATGAGTACTTTGAGGCGTTATAAAGATGGAGTATAAAATAAAATTTACTCCTTTTTTCGAGAATCAACTAAAGAAATTAAAAAGAAAGGATAAAGTCTTGTTTGAAAGATTGATTAAAAAATTAAAGGAGTTAAGGCAAAATCCAGAACATTATAAGCCTCTCAGGAATGTCTTAAAAGGGAATAGGAGAGCACAGCTTGGCCCTTTTGTTCTTATCTTTGACATAGAGGGAGAGTTGATTACAGTCCATTATGTGAAACATCATGATAAAGCATACTAGATTTTCTGGGGCTCTAATTATTAATGTGGACAGCCGTAGCGGAACAGAGATGGAAATTTTCGGCTGAAGCGGAGGAATTTTGGGAAAATTCCTGCAAGGGATTTTCCCGTTTAGCATCAGCCTTGTTAAACTCGTTTTCCGTTACGAAGTTCCGAAAACCTGCGTCCGCAAAGTAAAATTTCCATTTCCTATTAATTCGACCGTAGGGAGTGTATATGTGCGAAGCACTGGGGGAGTTCAGTTCTATCTAGAAAGCGAAGCGTTATATCAAGAACAAGAATAAAGGGCACACTCGTCAATAGGACTATTTTCTTGCATTATTCCACAGATTTTCAAATAATATTCTTTGAGTTTTTGAATATTCTTTTGAAGATATTTTTATGGTTGTTATGGGGTGTCCCATTATTATATGTGCTGTGACATCATTGTATATCACTAAAACTTCTTTAGAATCTTTAAGTTTGTCTGTGTGCTTTACCTGTGAGTATTTATCATCTTTGAGTTGTCGAGCTATTTCTGATTCTTCAAGAAGATTTTTTATTTTTATCTTTTTTTCGAGTCTTTTCATTCTGAAATTTTCTGGGTGGTGTTTTATTATTTCTCTTGCATCTCTTTCATTACCCATCACAACCACTTCAGAACTATTCTCTAAAACTTCATCAAGAATTTTCTTAATGCCTGCAAAACCTTCAAAAACATGTATTTCCATGGCTTTTGGAATAGTTTTGCTAAGTTTTCTCAGTTTTGGTATTAAACTTTGAACATTTGTTTTCTTTTCTTCTAGTTCTTTAACTAACACTTCTGGATCGTTAGCTGAAAAGTAAGTGGTTTTTTGTTTTATAATGGAGCTGACTAGGCCTCTGCGTTTTAATTTTTCAAGTACATCATATGCAGTTCCTCTGGGTAATTTAGATAGTTCAATAAGCCTATTTGCTGTAGTTTCACCTATTTTTAGGCATAATAAGTACAGCTTTGCTTCTTTTTCAGAAAGCCCGTAATTAATCAATTCTTGCTCCATAAAGTTTCTAGATAAGTCTTTCTTTATAAATTTTTCTGTTAGTTGTCGAAAATTGACGGCAAATATTATTATACTGATAAATTTCTACTAACTAGTAATAAATTGCTTTCAAAATGTACTCAAGATATTTAAAACAGGATAAAGAACATATAACTTCATTAAGGAGAAGAATTAGAACACAGGATGTAGACGAAGCTCTAATTAAAGCAAAAGAGGGCATAACAAGATTAGAGGATGCTGCAATTCTTTTTAATGCTCAAGACGACCAGTATCATGAATTATGTGACATTTCAAATCGTAGAACACTTCAACATCATGGAGATTCTATAGGTTTGATTGCACCACTGTATATATCCAGCTATTGTGTAAACGATTGTGAAGGTTGTAATTATAGAAGAAGCAATAAGGAAATTGAAAGAAAAGTATTGAGTTTAGATGAATTTGAAGACGAGTTAGGAGCAATAAGTGAATTAGGGTATTTAACGCTAGAATTAGTGGGCGGATCTTTTACACCAAACGCAGAAATTTATCAGAAATTTTTACAATTGATTGAATATGCAAAGCAAAGAATGAAAACAGGAAAGATTGAAAATCTTGCTTTTTCCATAGATGCTTTAACCGAAAAAGAGTATTCTGACTTTGCAGATGCTGATTTAACACTTATTCAATGGCAGGAGTCTTATGACCGTAGAACATATAGACAAATGGTTGGCGAAAATGGAACAAAATCAGATATGAATAAACGTATGAATGCCTATGAAGAATGGATAACTGCTGGCGGCAAAAAATTTGGTTTAGGAATTCTTGCGGGCTTGTCAGATGATTTTTTTGAAGATGTTATGAGTGTCATAGCTCATGGAGAATATCTTGAAAGAGAATATGGTATTGCACCATCAGTAATTGGGATTCCAAGAATGCAGGAAGCAGATGTAGATAAAGCGGGGACACTTAAACAAAGAGATAAAATTTCTGATGAGGATTTATTAAAGATAGTAGCTGTATATAGACTATGTTTTCCTCAAGCCAATATCGTTGCTTCAACAAGAGAACCACAGAATGTTATCAGGCAGATTCTTTATACTGGGGCTACATTCACTAATCATACTTGTTCTACAAATGTGGGTGGTTATCCTAATTTAGTAAAAATTCTAAGAGGGGATATTAGTTCTGATGAAAAGAAAAAGCAACTGGAAGAAATTCAAAGAGGAAAAAACCAACAATTCTTTCATCCAGATCCAATATTTGAAGAAATGAAAAGAACAATTGAGTCAGTAGGAAGAAAAATTAATCCTAAAAAGGAATTTTGAAAATGGGAGAAAAAATCGTAGAAAACAAGAGAATTGATAGGAATAATTTAATTTTGTATCTTCATGGTGCTTCAGCATTTCAACTTTTGCATGCTGGAGTTGAATTTAAAATATTTGATTTATTACACGAACAAAAGTTATTAAGTTTAGACCAATTAGTGGAATCTACAGGATTAATGAAGCAACCTGCAAGAACTTTAGCATTTGGTTTGACATCATTAGGGTTAATTGAAAAATCAGAAGAAAATTATAGAAATTGTGATGCTATTGAAGAATTGTTTGAGAACAAAGAATATGATCTTTTCAAAAAAATGACATTAATTCAAGCACATATAATGTATGTAGGTCAAGTAGATTATGTTGAATCACTAAGACAAAATAGAAATGTTGGTGTTCAAAGATATTTTGGAATCGGAAAAACAATTTATGAAAGACTTAACCATGACCAAAAATTAAAAAAAGTGTTTTATGACTACATGGAAGCATACTCTGCTTATGCCCTCCCACATTTATTAAAGAACTTGGATTTATCAAATGTAAAAAATATTCTTGATGTTGGCGGGGGTGGGGGAAATAATTCAATAGAAATAGCTAAGAAGTATCCCAATACAAATATTACTTTGTTCGATATTCCAACAGCAAAATCTTTGGCAGAAGAAAATATAAGAAGAAATGAACTTACTGAAAGAATAAGATTCTCTCAAGGGGATATGTTCAAAGATAAATTTCCAAACAACCAAGATTGTGTCGTGTTTATTCATCAGTTAGTAATTTGGAGTTTGGAGGAAAATAGAATACTACTGGAAAAAGCATATCAATCTCTTAACGAAAGAGGTCAAGTTGTAATTTTTAGTTCAATGTCTGATGATGATGAGAAAGGGCCGTTAATGGCAGCATTAGATACAGTATATTTCAGGTCTGTTGCTGCTGGAAATGGGATGATTTACCCGCATAAAGAGTATGAAAAAATGTTAGAAGAGATTGGTTTTAAGAGAATACAAAAGATTAAATGTGATACTTGGACACCTCATGGTATAGTGGTTGGATATAAATAAGAATAGTCTGACGAGTGTGCCCCATTTTAAAATATAAATTATTTTACGAAGTAAAAACTAAATGTCCGAAGGACTAGAACTCCCCCGTTTTTGTCGTCATAGAAATGGAAATTTTATTGTATTTAACATCGCGAATCGCTGTTAAGTGACCCGAACGGAACGTAGTGGAGTGAGAGCGCAGCGTGGTCGACCGAAGGGAGAAGTTGAATTTCTGGACTCATTATTCTAATTTTTTTATCGCTTCTTCGTACCATTGCCGAGCAATTTGTTTTGCTTTTTCAGAAGTAATTCTATTAAACATCCAATCAAACTTTTCTTTGACTTTTTCTTTTCCGACTTCAGAAACATGTTTGGTTAAAAATGTAGGAACATTATTTTCAAAAAAGCTGATGCTGTCTGCGTCTTTCAGTAAATTCTGGTCATCATTTCCACCCTCTTCATGTTTTGAAATTAACATTTTGACTCTATCTATTAATTTATGCTCAGCGCCCTCTTTCTTTAGAAAATTCGCCATAATTTCAGCGCCTCGTTCTTCATGAGGGCGAAAGAATTCAGGATCAGCATAACTATGCGAATGTTTTTTATCTTTGACATCCTGTTTTCTGAAAGCTCTTTCAATATCATGAGCAATAGCAGAAATTAATAGTGCTTCATCAGCATCAGCTTTTAGTTGTTTAATCCAAAAAACTGTTCTTTCAAAATGTTTGATTTGAGATGTTTTTCCAAGTTTTGTAAATGAATCTATTACAAATTGCTCGGCTTTTTTGTATAAATCTTGTGTCATATTATTAGAAGAAGCGATAAAGTATATAAGTTTTGTCCAGAAATTCAATTTCACTTAACATCGGAAATTCCTGTTAAATCCTTTTCCCATACGCAAGTGTGGGAAAATTGCGTCCGCAAAGTCGGAAAAGAGAGCGTTCTATCCAATGAGCGAAGCGATACATTAAGAACAAGAATCAAGGGGGACATTTCGTCGTAGTCGTTTAGTTTTTAGTCGTTGGGGGAGTTCCGTTAGTCGTCGTTTTTCAGCGGAATCTTTATATAGAAGTTATGCTTAGTCTTATGATATATCACAATAAGGGGGAATTCCGTATATGGTTAATACAAGAGAGAAGATTATTGATTATTTGAAAAAAGCAGACTGGCCATCAACTACTGAGGATATAGCTGCTGATGTAAAAGTTTCTTGGAATACTGCACAGGTTCATCTTCTTAAATTACTTCATGAGGGCATTGTTAGATATAAAAAAGTTGGAAGACAGAATCAATTCTGGCTAAATGAAGGTTATGAGAAATACTTTAAGGGGGCGAAAAAATGAAATATCTAATTTTAGGAATTTTATTAATATCTATTATTGCTTTAACTGGTTGTTCGCAGACAGTTGTAAAATACCAATGTGCAGACGGTTCTTTTGCGGATTCTGCTACTTCCTGTTCATCGGTAAGCTGTAAAACAGATTGCCCACAGTTAGATTGTGCTTCATGTCCTGTTAAAACTGAAACGAAAGTGGAAACCAAAACTGTTACAAATACAATTTATGTTTGTGCAGACTTAACACAAGTTAAATCAATTAATGATTGTAAGACTGCTGAACAAAAAGAGATTGAAACATCAAGTTCCGATTTAATACTTACTATTAATAGTGTTAGAACTGCTCGTTCTATTGGAGATTATTCTCTTGAAGAGTTAGGTTCTGACGAACAATATATCATAGTGGATTTTAGTATTTATAATAAAGGTCTGGAAAAAGGATATGAGTTTAATCCTAATTGGGTTTTAGTAGAAGACAGTAAAGGGTATAGTTATAGTTACTCTTGGGATAGTTCTCAATTAAGTAAATATTGGGGTGGAATGGCAGGAGTAACTGTGGAGTATAATTCAAAAAAGAGCGGAGAACTCGCTTTTGTTGTTCCAAAAATTGAAAAACAATTTACTTTAGTCGTTAAAGACTTTTTGGGTGTAAAAGGGAAAAAAACATTTAGTGTGAGTTAGAGGTTAGAGAATGGTATTTGAAACATTAGTTATAATATATGTAGTATTATGGATTATTCCATGCATGATTATTGCTAGTGCTAAAAACAAAAGTGTCGGAAATGCGTTTATTGCGAGTCTCTTATTTGGTGTTTTTGCTTTGATCTATTATATTTTTGCTAGAAGCGAACCGCCAAAGGAAGAAAAATCTACTTTAAAATGTACTGGTTGTGGAGCTAAGGTATCTCATTCAGATAAATTCTGTCCCGATTGTGGTGCAAAATTTGAAGATGATGGAATAGATTGCCCAAAATGTAAAACACATAATAAGAAGAATGTAAAGTTTTGTACAAAATGCGGTCATAAACTTATTAATGAGCCAGAACCAGAATTTATTTGTGAATACTGCGATAAAAAATTTAAATCAGAAGAAGCATTAAACAAACATTATGATAGTTGTGAAGCAAAGAAGATAAAGAGTAAAAAAGACACAAAAACAGCGATATGGGTCATAAGTATTCTAGTTTTTGTTGGATTTGGTATCTATTTTTTAATTAACAACAAAATCAATCTTATCCCTCTTTTCTTAATAGGTTTTATTACGACTCCATTCTTTGATAAACTCTTTAATCGCTTCAAGAAGAAAAGCAATCGCTTAAAGCATTTTGAGTTTAATTGGTGGAAAAAAGGCATAACAATCTTAGCAATAATATTATTATTCATTTTCATTAATTGGTTAATTCCTGAATGTCCAAAGTCATGCGATGACAATAATTTCTGCACTAATGATTTTTGCAGTGCTGAAACTGGTTATAAATGTATGAACACATTAAAACTTAATTGTAAAGGTAATGGAATATGCGAAAGTGGCGAGTATGGCACTTCTGATTGTCCAAATTGTGATGATGGTAATAAATGTACTGCTGACTCTTATGATGTTGGGGCAAAAAGGTGCATAAATGTGGAGATGAAAGGGTGTATAAATTAAAAGTAAAAAACCCGAATAGGTTATTAAGAAAACTTAAAACTTTTGCTAATAAGAATATTAGGGACATACTGAAAAACCAATCTGACACAATAATTTACCCAGTTCCGAAAAAGTATTTGCCAGTAAATACCTATTTGAGAGATTTGTACAATCAGGCGTATTATTGCCATTATGCAAATTTGTGCGATGCCTCTCTATCTTTATCTTGTGTTTGTTTAGAAAAAATGTCAAGAGATATATATCAAAAATTTATTGGAACTTCCCCAGATAATTGGAATCAAATATTAGAGCAATTAATCAAGAAATTTAAAGAAGATAAAGATAATGAATCTAATAAATCGTTACTAATTTTCTTGAATGATTTGAAAGAAAGAAAAGATAGGATTCGAAATTTATTGCTTCATGGAAAAATTGAGGAATTTATTAAAGACACTAAAATTCAACATAAAGCCTTAAATGTGTTCACATTAAAGTATGAAGATATTCAGTTAAATTATAACGAAGCAATTCATGGTAATAAAAAAGGAAAAATTAAGCAAGAAAAAGTTAATATTATGGCTCACGACACATTGATTTTGTTATCTATTGCAATAATCAAATTTAACGAGCATATAGATTTAAAGAAACTTGAAGATTAGGAACTCCCCCTCGTCCGTTCGTTTCGTCGTTTTAGAAATGTCCCCTCTTTCCGTTTTTTAGCTCTCTTTTCCGATTGGATTTAACGTTAGGGTCCCTTGTTATACGCCCCGACGACTGAAAGGAGGAGAGCGCAGCGTGGCACGGAGCGTAGCGGAGTGAGTTCAAAAAATATTTTTCGTTCTCACTTATCAGATAGGCTTTCGTTCTTAATTGTAAATTTGATTTTTTCCTATTTGAAAAATGAAAGAGGGGTTAGGGGTGAATTTCATTTTTCAAAACTCCTTATTTCTTTTTTAGAATTCTTACTATTCCTTGATTTGCGTCTACTTCTACCATATCACCATCTTGCAAAATTTTACTAGCGAATTTTGTGCCCACAACACACGGGACTTCAAGTTCTCTAGAAACTATTGCCGCATGGCATGTTAATCCACCCTCATCTGTAACTATAGCACTTGCTTTTTTCATTGCTGGGACAATGTTTGGGGTCGTTGCTACCGAAACCAAGATATTGCCATCCTCCATTTTTTCCATGGTAGTTCTGTCATTGATTACCTTTACAATTCCCGTGGCTTTTCCATGAAATGCCGTATTTCCCATAATTATTTCGCTGTCATCAATCTCAAGTTTTTCTTTAGTAACATGGTTGTTTATAAAATTTTGAGCCTGTTCTTCTGCGAGTGTAATTACCTTTCCATTGTCAAAATAGCAGATGTGATGTTCGTATTGTGATTTAAGATTTTTTTCAAAAATATTTCCAGTTGAAAGTCCTTGATAAATCTGTTCTTGTGTTGCGGATCTAATTAAATCCAAAGGAATATCAAGTCTTCTAGAAACTTCTTTATAGAATTTTTCTAGGTGGTAATAAGAACGTGATTGATAATCTTTCCTTCTTGGCTTTGATAGTACATATGTACTAATTAATTCAATTAATGTTTTGTCTTTCTTCGAAGGCATTAACAGCTTTAAATACTCGTTCCTTTTTTCAATTAGTTTCTTACGTTCATTCATTCTTCTATTACGTTCTTTAGTTGGATTAGTATTCTTGTTCAAAATCTCTTTCAAAAATTCAGCAAATTGGATTTCCCCAAAAGCAGGTCCTGAATAAACATAGTAAACCCAACCATGCTTTTTTGCATGTTCTTTTAATCTATTGTATGAAGCAATATCTTTTGTCTTTAATTTTGAGGGAATATCTTTGGGATCATTGTCTAAAAATATCTTTCTATTTTCCTTTGATTTAAATATTTCATCTGCCAAAAGCAGTAGGTCCATCTCTTGATCTAAAGCAAAGGAATTTTTTATCGGCGACGTAAATGCCTTGAATGCGTCATCGATTTTATTTTTAGATAAATGCTTTGTGAGATATTTTTTAAGAAAAGATTCTAAAAAAGATACTCCGTGTATATCAATTAATGGGAGCAGCACTCCAATCGCATATTCTCTTGATTGCAAGTGACAAAATTTCTTATAGAAATTAATGAGTTTGTCCGAAGACCAATCTTCAAGAGAAGTATTTAACAATTGTGAAGTAAATTCGTTCATTTCCTCACCCATGGAGGAAGACAGATCGATGACTTCTTTCAATAATAAAGGCTTCTTTTTAATCTTTGTTTGAAACTCTTCTTTGGTTTGTATCCATTCTTTTAGGTCAACAAAATAATCAATTGCATTGTTATGTGATGATATACCTACAGATGGCATAGAAAGGTTATACCACTTTTCCCAGAAACTTGGTAAAAGACACCATATCTCATTACGAACAAGCGGAGACTGAAAATCATTGGCAATAATAGTATATCTTTTTGTTTTTTCTTGTTGTTTTCCTTGTAATGTTGTAATTGGTCTGCTTTGCACAATATAGAATCTTCCTTTCTCCTTTGCCCACTCTATATCGCAAGGAAAACCATAATGATTTTCAATTTTTACAATAAGTTTAGATAATTCAATAATCTCTTTCTCAGTTAATACCTGTTTCTTTCCCTTTTCTCCTAATTCTTTCCATTCGTTTCCGCCTTTGGATTTTTTGTATAGAGCTTTTGTCTGCTCATTCACATTTATATCTAAAAGTGCAAATTCTTGCTTATCTACAACATAACTGTCTGGAGTTATTGAGCCTGAAACAATAGCTTCGCCTAAACCGAAACCTGCTTCAATAATAATCTGATTTTCATCTTGTGTGACTGGATGAACAGAAAAGGCAATACCTGATTCTTCGCTATTAACCATTTTCTGAACAACAACAGCAACAGAAATTTTATCTTTGTTTAACTTTTTTTCAAATCTGTAAAAGATAGCTCTAGGAGTAAATAAAGAAGCCCAGCATCTTTTTACATTTTCTAACAGTGTGTCTTTTGTAGTATTTAAAAAACTATCCAATTGTCCTGCCCAAGCAGCAGAAGCAGAATCTTCTGATGTTGCAGAAGAACGAACAGCAATAAATTTGCAATCTAAGCTTTTATAGAATTTTAAAATTTCTGTTTTAATATTTTCAGGCATTTCTTTGGCAAGAAGCATTGCCTGAATTTTTTCTGAAGCATTTTCAACAGTATGAACTTTTTTAATGTTAACTGAGTCTAAAACAGCGTCAATTTCAAAATTTAGATCAGTCTCTTCAAGGAATAGATCAAAAGCATTTGAAAGAATTACAAAGCCGTCAGGAACCGGGATTCCTGCTTGTGTCATTTCTCCAAGAGAAGCACCTTTTCCTCCAGCAATTTCAGTATCAGATTTGGAGATTTGTGTGAAGTTTTTGATTAAAGTTTCATTCATAATTTAAGGTTAGATTGTAAAGTTTATAAATAAATCGTTTTCTGTAGCAAAGCGGAAGAAAACACATTATTATCCCCCTCTTTAAATAAAGAAAAAATCAAATTTACCCACATTTTGAAAGCCTATCTTCATTTTACATCAAGAAAAATATTTTTTGAATTGTGCATAACGTTGAAATTCCTGTTAGTTTCGTTTTCCGCTACGAAGTCCGGAAAACCTGCGTCCGCAGAGTAAAATTTCCATTTCCAATAAATTCGACCGCAGGGAGTGTATATGTGCGTAGCACTGGGGAGTTCCGTTCCTTCAAGCTCGTAAGAGCCTTAGAGAACATACATCTAGGGGAGTTCTTTTCATCAAAGCTGAAGGCTCTTTTAGTTAATACATTAAGGGGAGTTCCGTTCAATCAATGCGAACAAAGTGAGCCATCAAGAACAAGAATAGGGGGCGTTCAATTTTTATCAGAAATCATAATTTTATCACTTATTAGTAGTTATAAAGCGAAACATTTAAATAGTAGTAAATTTTACTACTTAGTAGTATGAAAATTAAAGTTAGTGTTTCAATGGAAAGGGAATTACATGAAAAAGTAAAGGATAAAGTAGCTGTAAGTGTATTCAGAAATACCAGCCATTTAGTAGAACATGCTGTTGAATCATTCTTAAAGGAGGCTCAAAATGAGTAATTTGCAGACCTTAGAGGAAATTGCAAATAGTCTTGGAAATCTTTTTAGTGCGAGCCATCCAGTTACTCCAGTTTCAATAAATCTAGGTGGTAAAACAGCTGAACAAATTAAGCTAGAATTAGAAGCATTGAGTGAAGATTCGGAGCAAAATATCGCTTATATAAATGAAAAGGTAGCCGAATTAGAGGAATTAACAGATGAACCATCTGAATTAAGTTCACCAGCAGCTATTCAGAATGTAGCACAAATTATCTCTGATGTTAAAAGAACACGACAAAATATTGATGCTAACCGAGAAGCAGCTGATCAATTAAATTCAAATTATAAACAAAGACTACTATCTGAATCTGATTTTGAAAGCTATGAGGACGTCTCTACACAGATAGATACCCTCTCATCACAAAGATCTACATTAAGACAAAGATTTCTTGGAGGTCTTCGATTTAAAGGTCAAATTAAAGATCTGAGTTCCAAAATTAGTTTACTATATGATCTTTCTAATACTCAATATGATGGAGTCCGAATTGGAGAACTTGGATACTCTGAAAGCAGACGATTTGAAGATGTTCAAGGCAAGTTATTTGGAAGATTTGCTAGCGAATTATTCTCTGAATATGATAAATTAGCAAGCCAATTAGTTAGAACTGATGATGAACAAAAAGCAGTTGCTCCTGCAATTCTCGAATCGTTAACTGAGGATTATATCTCAAAATACTTTATGTCAAGGATTGATGCAGAACTCGAAGCAAACAAAAAAAGAGATGATCATTATGGTAGAAAAAATGTTGCTGTTCTTAGTGACGCTACTCTTGTAGATGAAGCATTATCTGTTTTAAGAGTTGGTCTAAATCAAAGACACTATTCTGATTGGAACGATGCTGATGAAGTAAAAGAGAGAGCTAAATCTCTTAATGATAGGCTTGACGCATTGCCTTACGAATTAAAGAATATTGTTGAAAGAGGTATGATTCGAGGTAGTAAAACTACAAATGATGAGTTTACAGAATTTGCAGATTATCTGACTCAAGTACCTATTGATATTCAACGAAGAGAATTATTGACATCACTTTCAACAGCTAAAGAGCAAGTATTGAATGCAATATCAGATGATGATTTGCCCTATTCAATTACTGATCAGAGAAGGGATCTTGAAAGAGCAGCAAGTCGTATTGAAAGCTCATTGAAATCATCTGAAAAATCTGATTTTCTTAAAGAATTAGATATGGAAAAATGGGATGTATTCAGAAATAATACTGGCGTCAGAGAAGTTTATGGAGTTGATGCAATAGACTCATTTAATGAACTAATTAGAGGAGAAGTTTTTGATAGATTATTAGTAACACCAGAACACACAGATGAATCAGTTAGGCTTGGTTATAAGGCTCTTTGGTTTAAAGATGCACATTCAGTTGCTTATAACCTACTAAATTTTTGGAGAGAACCAGGACATTCAGGAGAACAACCTTTTTTATCAACGCACTCAAGTTCAGAAAATACTCTTAGTGCACAATATATTGCATCATTAACAGATGAACAATTATCAGCTGTAGAACAATTAAAAATACCTGGATTAATGGATGTGATAAATACTGTTAAAGAAAATCCAACCACGTTTAGACAATCTCAATTTAGAGAAGGAGATGATTGGGTAGAAAATCCTGTTTATGAAAGAGTGCAAGAAGCTTTAGGAAAAATCTGTGGTCATTATCTTAAACATGGATCTGAACGAGAAAAGTATTTCTCAATTGGGGTTGCTGTAGACCTGCTGTTTATGAGTTATTCTGATAAACCAAGTGAACAAAGAGAGACTCTAATTGAAATACTATCAAAGAACATTGGTTTGGATGATAATGCACAATCAAATTTTAGGAAAAATCATGGTTTATTTTCAAGACATATTGGAAGTAATTCACGAAGATCAACCAATTTGAGTGATTATAGAGGAGATTTGGTAGCTCTTAGTGATTATTTTGATAATCTTGATGACCTACTTCAAACTAGCCGAGATTCAGAAAGAGTTAACGAAGAAGCAACATCTATGCAAAGTAATTCAAATTATATTCACAATGTTAGAAAAGATTTACCAAACTTAATAGCATACTTGAAAGGGTTTGATGCAGAAGTAGTTCAAACTCAATTGGAAGATCAAGAATATGGGGAGAAATTCAAGACAAGATTGTGGAAAGTTAAAGAACAAATATTCAGAAGCGATAAAACTGAAATTGATGATGTGACTGGATACGTTGTTTCCAACTTTGAAGAATTTAGGCGTTTTATTGATACAACCAATGAACAAATTGGAGAATCAGCAGTTTCTGATATTTTAAAATCAGAGCAGGCAAGATTATTGGACAGTCTAGTATATAGTGATAATTTAGTCGGTGAAATTGAATATATCGCAGAATATTTTAGAGCACTAGATGATACAGATACAGCAGAAAGGTTTAATTGGTTTGATGGTCAAAGAAGACAAGGAATAGCAGGATTGGCATCAAGAGCTTATTCAATTGATAGCGAACTTCTAACTCCTTTGGTTAGGAAAGCTATTGAGAAAGAAAAATCACCTGATAAAATCTATTTATTACAAACTGGTTTAGCAGTTATTGAAGAAAGCGAAGATTTGAATAGACACGTAAATCAATTATTTCAAGAACAACCAAATGCAGGATATGATGTACTAAGTAATCTTTGTTTGGTAAAACCAATTTTGGATGATCAATTTGATGAAGACATTTCAAGAATCTTTCATAATGGTAAAAATATTGGCGAATATAATCTAGGTTCAAAAACAGTTCATTCTGTCGAACAGCAAGGATTATCTGAAGATTCAGATATTTTAGCTTATTGTAGTCTTGTTCAATTACAAGGGAAGAAAATTAAAGACAAGAGAGTTCTTAGTCTAGCAAAATTAAAAGGCCAGATATCAAGATATGAAGCAGAAACAGAGCAGCATCCAGAAAATGAAGTTTTGAGAAAACAATTAGATGAAAGAAAAGATAAAGTAGGTTTATTATTACGAAATGAAAGAACAGCTGCAATTTATTCATCCATGCTAAACTCTTGTTCAAGAGCACTTGATGATATTGTAGGAGAACCTGTTCCAGTAACAGAAATTAATGAAGATTTAATCAATGGCATTCTTACATACCATCAAATTAGCGATAACAAACAATTACTTTCTGGTCTAATTAAAGATTCAGTAACAGGAAATTCAACAGTTTCATATGCTGATGAAAAAAATCAAGCAGCTTTACAAGGATATGCTTTAAAGGGTATTGATGCATCTAAATGGGTTGAAGGAATTACTCGAACTTATAGTCCAGAAAGGATTGAAGATGTTGTTGCGGAAAAAGAATCTCAAATTAGACATCACAGAGATGAGGCTATCGGATTATTTACACATTATGGTATAGAAGCAACTGATGAAACAATCTTTGATTCCTACCAAGAATTTAGACATAGAGCAGATATTGATGAAGATGTCAAGCGAGATCTGAAAACTCAACTAAACGCAATAAAAAGTCTTGAGAATCAGACCTACAATTCCAAAATGGGAGAAGTAACTATTTATGCTGAGAAAGATCCTTTAAAAGTATTACAGATGGGTAATGTTGTATCAGGCAGTTGTTTAGGGCTTGGAAAAGGAAATACTTTCTCAACTGTAGCTAATGCTGTAGATTCAAATAAACAAGTATTGTATGCTGAAATGAATGGAGAAATAGTAGGTAGAAAACTGATTGCATTAAATGATGATGGAGAAATAGTGCAATTTAGAACTTATAATAATAGATTGGATTTAAACATAGATAGTATGTTCAGACAATATTTAACCGATCTATCAACAGAAACAAATGCCAAACTTGGAAATAGAGGCAATGTATCTAACATAGTTGCACAAAGATGGTATAATGATGGAATTGTGCCATTTAATTAGAATTGAACGCCCCCATTAATAATTAATTCTTTTGCATAGCAAAAGCGTAGATGTCCGTCAAGACTAAGGAACTCCCCCTTTAATTAAGAACTCCCCTTTCTATAATAAAAATATTTTACGAAGTAAAATACTATATGTGCGTAGCACTGGAACTCCCCAACTTTACCGTCTAAGAAATGGAAATTTTATTGTATTTAACATCGGTCCTGTTAGTTTCGTCTGACCAACGGGAAGACCTAAAATTTAGTGCAACGATGCCGAAGGCAAAATTTTAGAGTTGAGTTTGAGTTTTATTATATCAATTTCTGCGAAGCAGACTATTTTTTAGGGCACGCGCGCTTTTTTGTTTCTTTTTTCCTAAAAAAGAAAATAGAAATAATCTGGGGGTGAAAATACATTAGTCATTCAGAAGTAGTAAATTAACCGAAAGATTTATAAAGGAGTTAATTTTACCAATATTAAAATGACAGAACAAAACTTAATAGAAAGATTGAATTTCAAAGAAGACGATGTTTTCCTAGATGGAAAAGTGATATTTTCTGTTCCACATAGACCTGCGAAGAGCGGAATTAATCTTTTGGGAGTTCCAGAGAATGGAAGAACCGTCTATGTTGGTTCTGGACAATGTTGCTATGGTCCTATAACTATATTAAAAAGTCATTCTCAAGAAAGTGAAGAACCAAACTTTCAATTGGATGCTATGCGAATGCCAGATTTCAATGTGTACGATATAATTCCTGCTAGTGTAGATCATAAGAAAACTGGATTTGCAAATGAAGGAGCAATTTTAACTACTGGATATGGTTGTGCAGGTTCAGGAGTGAGACTGATTGATACATACAATCCAAAAACCATTGAAGTGGTTTCTGGAGAAGAGTTTCAAGAAATGTGGAATTCAAGAGTTCAAAATTGGGTAATGCCTCGTTTAAATGTTAATGAACAAGAAGGCAGAATAACTCTTGATTTGCTTAGATCAGGATACAGATTAAAGGCAGGAAAATCAAGAGATCCAAATTTGCCATCAATTTTGTTAGATAGCAATGCTCAAGAATGGTATGTCTCTCAAGATGTTTGGGCTTCAAAAGATTTAACACCTGTTTTGAATGAGATTGGTGTTGATGTAGAAAAAACTATTGAAGCAAACAGAGGATATACAAGAATTAGACATTAGTTTTTTTCTTTTTTTATGATTTTTTGGGGTGGAAGATTATTTCTAATATAAATTTCAAAACTGAAAGTTTTGACTATCTGTCCTGAAAGGACTAAGCGCGTGCCCGTCTTTAAAACTCAAACTCAATTGAAACTAACGTCGCAAGTTGCTGTTAGGCGTCCCGACGACCAA
>JAHJGQ010000065.1 GCA_018824365.1 Nanobdellota archaeon
AAAGAAATCCGACACCCCTAGTCACAGACTAGGGGCATGCTCGCCTACGGCTCGGTCGAATTTCTGACCCTTCTTTTTCCAATCATTGTGCTAATGGATGTAGGCCACCAGTGAAACACTGGTGGAAAAAGAAGATTTTATTAAAATCATCATAGATGTAATGAACCAAAGAGGGTTTAAACTTTGTCACAAAACGTTTTTGGACAACTATAATCATATTCTTCAGAATTCCTGAACGCTTAAATCTTTTAAGATCACAATCCAATTCTTCATCGCTTAAATGTTGCAAACCTGCAAATGAAGAGATAAAAACTTGCATGAATCTCACCTCAAGATTATATTACTTTTATATTTTCTTTTTCTAAATTTTATTATGTACATTTTAACTAGATAATATAAAGATGATTAAAATGTTTATTTCTCTTTATTTTAACCATTGGATTGTAATTTATCAGTTTAAGATTTTTACCTGTTTTTTTGAATATAAATTCTTGCACCCTCATATTATCAAATAGGAATGATTTATAATATGTATTATAAAGATCTTCAACAAAATAAGTTTTGGGCTTGATTTTATCAAAAATCAGTGTGAATATTGCGGCAAAGATTCCAATGATAACTTGGGTGTATGTTGCATTCGTCCCAATGACAGCTACATTTGGGATTGTGTTAAAATAATAGACTTTTTTATCAAGATAATCCAAAACAACACCAATATTATCTGCGCCTTCAAGTATTTTGGAAATATTTTCACATTTAATAAGATCTTTTCTAAATACATTTCCTTTCTTTTCATATATTTTTGTCAACTCCTCCATTGTTTTTGGGTTGATTGCGTACAAGAACATTGAAGGGATATCATATTTGTATGAAATTGAAAGATTTTCTTCATGCAACACATTCATACCAAAAGGATATTTATCCAATTTCATAATTGGTTTTAGGATTGGACTCATGTTTGTTCTTCTTTCCAAGGCATTTGGCAGCAATTGCTTAACTTTTCCCCTACCTATTGCTATTCCAGATGGATCTCTGACGCTCTCAGTAAGAAATTCATGCACAGACCATGTTATCATTCTATGCCAACCTTTAGCGATTCTTGAAGTATCATACTCAAAATGAATTATTTCTCTAGGTATGCCAAACTTTTCTATACCATACCTGACCCACATATTAACAGCTCCAGGGTTCATTCCAGTACAGAGTATATGTGCTGCCTTGTTTAATTTATCTTTTTTCGAATAAACTTCAAATAAAAGTTCGTTAACTGTTTTTTTATCATCATTCAGGGCAGTATTAATATAAGATACGCCTGCTTTGTTTGTAGCTTCTAATATTTCTATACTATTCATGTCTGTTATATCTAAGACAATATTGATTTTTTCTTTTTTCAAAAGATTCAAATAATCTTTTTCATTTTTAGGCAGTTCAATTTTATTATGAATAAATTTATAGTTCAATATTTTATGGTCTATGAATTTATCTTTTAACACTTTGTTATTTTTATCAAGAAGTATGAGTTTATCAAATAAATTCCTGTAATCACTTAAATGATGAAGAAACGCATTGGCTACTCCACCCGAAGCTCCAATAACTAGCAGGTTAATTTTTTTCATATAAGACCTTTTTTTAAATTTATAAATGGGATACAAATTTTTTATATATATCTTTCTATTTTACGATAATTTTATATAACCATAAAATGTTCGCCTAACGATGCCAAAGTTTGCTTATCATAACTGTAATAAAATAACTGATGCAGATATTATTCTAGTGGGCGTTCCGGATGAAAGTGGCAGTTATGCTGAACGGAGAGGAACAAAGAAGGGTCCAGATGCAATTAGGGAAGCTTCTCATGAACGGCTTTGTTTCAAAAGAAAAGGAAAAACCTTCTGTGTGGAATCAGAGAATGGTCCTTTTAATTTAAAACTATTTGATGCAGGTAATATTTCTAAACCAAAAATCCAATCTTTCTTGGAATCTATTTCTAAAGAACAAATGACCATCCTTCTTGGTGGAGACCATTCCAATACTTATTTAGCAGTAAAAGCACTCAGCAAAAAATACAAAGAGCTGGCTATAATCCATTTAGATGCTCATCCGGATCTGATCAGCTCTACAAAATATGATTTTGGATCGGTGATTAATGATATTCTAAGCCTAAAAGAAATAAATCACAAAAAAGCAATTCAAATAGGGATTAGGGCCATTGAACCTGAAGAAGAAATTAATCTTAAACGGGAAAAGATTAATTTTTTTACTGCACTTGATGTTTATGAGATGGGAGTTCAAAAAG
Source organism: Nanobdellota archaeon (assembly GCA_018824365.1). Lineage (GTDB taxonomy): Archaea > Nanobdellota > Nanobdellia > Woesearchaeales > GW2011-AR9 > JAHJGQ01. The sequence continues at coordinate 2,297 of JAHJGQ010000065.1, forward strand.
TTTTTTCAAGTGTAAAAAAAATTATTGGTGATACTCCTATTTATTTGTCTATAGACTTAGATGTTCTTGATCCTGCCTTCGCTCCAGGCGTAGATACTCCTGCGCCTTTTGGTCTTACTGGAAATGAATATCTCTCTTTAGTCAAAAAGATTGCATCATTAAATCTTATCGGTTTTGATTTGATGGAAATGAATCCGAAATATGATGTGCAACAATTAACAGCACAGATTGCAGCACAAAGCATTATTGAAATATTAGGAACGGCATTACCTGCTAAAAGAAAAAGTTAAATTGGATCATAAGAAATGTTTATCTTATTCTCTTAGCTTAAACATTATTTACTTTTTTTATGTTTAATAAAAAGAAGATGATTATAAATATCTTTCTGAATATCTTTCTATTAATTACTAATCATTTCCTTTCTTCTACATATAAAGAATAACTTTTAGCCTTAAAAAAGTTCTTGCAGAATTTAGCTACAGTATTGGCATTATATTTTTTACAACTAAAAACATCAATAAAAGCTCTATTAGCTTTTTCATCAAAATGAGCAACAATTGTACTCGTTTCAATGAATTGCATCATTGAATATCCCCTTAATTGACCATGTCCAAATCTTTTCACTTCCGTTGGACCAACTCTCTTCATCTTAAGAACTTTAGTTAATTCTTTGACAAACTTCTTTATCTCTTCAGGATTCTTTACTAATTCAGGATCACAGTTATGCAAATCTACACTTGCAGATCTACCCCACCACCAGTTTTTACTTGCCATATATTAAATAAAATAAAAATGATATATAAAAGTTCCTTTTCACTTAACCCCCCAAAAAAAATATCCACTAAAAAGTAGTTAACTTGTAGAAATATTTATAAATGAAATAGAAAACACATATTACAACAAATAAATATTCAACAAAACTGGTGAAAATATGGATTTATTTGAACTAAAAAAAGAGCAGCTAAAACTGGCACGTAAGATTAGCCTTAAAGACGATTTCAGTACAATTAAAACTATCGGCGGAGCTGTCTGTGTACAACTAGGAAATAAACTTCTCGCCATGATTGTTGTCTGCGGATTACCCTCATTTAAAATCATAGAAAAAAAAAGTTATGTTCTCAATAATCCATTGTCTTATAAGCCGGGATTTTTAGCTTATAGAGAGATGCCGGCAATCATCGAAGCTTATAATCAGCTTGAAGAAGAACCAGATTTACTCTTTGTCATGGGGGCTGGAGTGCTTCATCCGAGAAAGATAGGTATTGCATCACATCTAGGATTAGCTCTAAACAAAGCTACAATAGGAATACAGGAAAAACTGATCATTGGAAATGCTGAAAAAGGAAAAATATTCTTAGATGACGAAATGTTAGGATTTGAGATGAAGACAAAAGAACATTCAAATCCGATATTTGCCTCGCCAGGATATCTTGTTTCCATGGGTACAGTGCTTAATATAATACCTAAAACAATTATTCATCCGCACAAAATTCCTGAACCTCTCTATTTAGCCAGAAAGATTGCTAAAAAGTTGGTTAAAACAAAAAATAAAGAAGCTTAAATAGTAATCTTTATAAAGCAAAACCAAAACATTCTAAGTATAAAAGAGGGCTAATATGACTATAATAAATAAAATCTCTATTCACGGATTTAAGAGTTTTGCCCATAAGACCGAAATCCCTTTTGAAGGGAAATACAATGTAATTCTCGGTCCTAATGGTTCTGGAAAGAGCAACGTAGGAGATGCTATCTGCTTTGTTCTAGGAAGAATTTCAGCAAAATCTATGCGTGCGGAGAAAGCTTCCAACTTAATTTTCAATGGAGGAAAAAGTAAAAAACCTGCTTCTGCAGGAATTGTAGAAATGTCTTTCTGTAATAAAAACAAATTTTTCCCAATAGATTCTGATGAGGTAGTCATCAACAGAACCATCACCAAAAAAGGTTCAAGTATCTATAGGGTAAATGGCAAGAAGAAGACCCGTTCAGAAGTAATAGATTTGCTTTCATTAGCTAAGATCAACCCAAACGGGTACAACATCATTTTACAGGGAGACATTACCAGGTTTGTAGATATGGCTCCAGTTGAAAGAAGGAAAATCATTGAAGAGATAAGCGATGTTTCTGTCTATGAAGAGAAAAAACATAAAGCGCTGCTTGAACTTAATAGTGTTGAAGATAAGTTAAATAATGCTGACATAATTCTTAAAGAAAGAAAGACTTATCTCAAAGAACTTAAGAAAGATCGTGATCAGGCTTTAAAATTTAAAGAGCTTAAAGATAAGATTGATTCTAATAAAGCAACATATTTACATTTACAGATTAAAGAAAAAGATGAAGCTAAGACAAGATACGATCAGGAGATAGAAAAGCATCAAGAAAAGATTAACAAATATGAAGCAAGAATTGAAGAACTTAAAAAAGATATTAGCAAAAATAAGAGCGAGATCGAAAACATCAATCATGAGATAGAACAGAAAGGAGAAAAAGAACAGCTTAAAGTTCATCGCGAGATAGAAGATATTAAAGTAACTCTTGCTGAAGAAAAAACAAGGATATCAACATTAAAAGATGAAATCAACAAGATCAAGCAAAGAAAAGATCAATTCAGTATAGAGATCAAAGAACTGGAAGAAAAAACATCTTCACAGCTTAAACATCAAAAGGATATCAAGTCAACCATCCAAAGTAAAAGTAAAGAACTGCATGATCTCGAAAATAGTATTGCCCAATTCAAGAAGAAAAATAAGATTGAATCTTCACGTGAATTAGAAGTTGATATTGAAGAAAAAGATAAATTAATTGAACAAAAACAGGAAGAAGTACAACAGATCAGACAAAAACAGCAGGAGTTATTAAGAGAAAAAGACCGTATAGAATATCAATTGGAGACGATTGACCAAAAGATCAATAAAGTAAAAGAAATAGAGAAAGAGAATAAAGAACAGATTAAAAATTTACAGCAATACAAAAGTCAATTTAAAAATTCTACTTTAAGACTGAATCAATGTTTAGATCAGGACAGTAGTTTTGCTTCTCAGCTTGCCAACGCCAGAAGAAAACTTGTTGATTTGCAGGAAAAATCTGCTAAACTTAATGCAAAAGCCATGACACTGCAAGCCGGCCTATCAAGTAATCAGGCAATAAAAAGTATTTTAGATAATAAAAAACATTTTAAGGGAATTCATGGAACTATTTCAGAACTAGGACAGGTTAACAAAAAATATGCACTTGCTTTAGAAACATCTGCCGGTTCAAAAACACAAAATATTGTTGTTGACAATGACGAAACTGCTGCTGATTGTATAAAATATCTGAAAAACAATAAATTAGGTTCAGCTTCATTTATCCCCCTCAACAAAATAAGGTATAATGATATTTCCGTAGAAGACACAAAACTATTAAAAAATCCAGGAGTACACGATTTTGCATTAAATTTAGTTTCTTTCAAACCGCAATACAAAAAAGCTTTTGCTTATGTATTTAGTAACACGCTTGTTGTTGATGATATTGACACTGCCAGAAAACTGGGTGTTGGCAAAATCAAGATGACTACTCTTGATGGAAATATTGCTGAAACAAGCGGAGTGATGCGTGGCGGTTTTATCTCTAAAAGACCATCTTTAGGATTTAAGGAAAAAGATTCTTTAGAAGAATTGGAAAAACTGGAAAATGAAGTTTCCGATCTTCAAGGCATTATTGCAAATATAGAAAATAAACGGGAAACAAACATGGCAGAGATTTCTGGCCTAAGAAACAACAAAGCTGAACTTGAAGCTGAAATAATCAAGCTGGAAAAGACCCTTCATTTAGATACAAACGATTTTGATGCATCAAATGAAGTCAAAAAAGAACTTAAAGATAAATTAAAAGAAGTTGATGAAAACCTTTCTTCAATACAAAAAAACATAGGTAAAATTAACTACGAGCTTGCCGAATTAAAGACAAAAAAACATGCATTAAGATCAGAGATAAGCCAATTAAGAAATCCAAGATTATTGGCTCAATTAAGCGCTTTTGAAGAATCAAAACAAAAATGTAGAGAAGATCTCTTACGTCTGGAAAATGATCTTAAGAACACCACTTCCCAGATGGAGCAGTTGATCGCTCCTGAAAAAGAAAAGATTAAAGAGATTCTTAAACAGCACAACAAAGAAGAACAACAATTTAATGTTGAGATTAAAGAATTAAGTGCAAAAGTTAACAATAATGAAAAAGAGCTTTCAACAAAAGAGAAAGAAAGTAAAGAATTCTATTCAAAATATAAAGAATTGTTTAACAAAAGGGAAAAATTGAGTGCAGAGATTAATAAAGCAGACAATGAAAATGAAAATATAAGAGAGAAATGTAGAGAGAATGAGAGAGAAGTAAATCTGATTTCTTTAAAAAATGCAGAGATTAAAGCAAGACTCGCAGGATTAGAAGAAGAATTCAACAAATATAAAAATGCTGAAATTCTTAAAAATAAATCTATAGAAGAACTAAAAAATGAAATTAATAAGTTTGAAGTTATGCTTGCTCAGATGTCTTCTGTTAACATGAAAGCTTTGGAGATTTACGAACAGGTTGAAAGCGAATTCAACAAATTGATCGAAAAGAAAAGCAACCTAGAAAAAGAAAAAATAGACGTATTGACTCTGATGAACGAAATTGAATCAAAAAAGAAAGAGCATTTCATGAATACTTTCAATAAAGCAAATGAAAACTTCCAGAAAATATTTGTTGATCTTTTCAAGAAGGGAAAAGCGTATCTACAGCTTGAAAACCCAGAAAATCCTTTTGAGGATGGTCTTACAATAAAAGTAAAGATTACTGGAAATAGGTTTATGGACATTAAGTCTCTTTCAGGTGGAGAGAAAACTCTTACCGCATTATCATTCATATTTGCAATTCAGGAATACCAGCCAGCTTCATTTTATATTTTAGATGAGATTGATGCTGCTCTTGATAAACACAACTCAGAATTACTTTCAAAGCTTATCAGAAATTATGCTGACAGAGCTCAGTATGTTGTCATTTCTCATAACGACGCAATCATCTCTGAAGCTGACACTTTATTCGGCGTAAGCATGCATGAAAGTGTAAGTAAGATAACTAGTTTAAAGATTTAGAAAACAATTAAAGAATCATTTTTTTAGAGTGTTTTCTTATAAATTCTAAAAGCTTCTTTTGCGATGTGTTTTACATCCAAGGGCACATGTTCTTGATTTAAATCATCCTCAGAGAACCAACCGAAATCTCTTAATTCAGAATTAATTTTTAACTCTGTTGGATTATTTGGCTTACATAAATAAAATGAACAAAAATGATCATGATCACCTACACTATGGGTGTTTGTATGAAAAGGTAAAGCTAAATTTTCTTTTGTATTACCAATTAAAGGGACAGGAGAATTTCCAAGAATTTCGACATTAAGATTAACTTCTTCTTTAATTTCTCTCATTAGCGCTCGGTCAGGAGTTTCATTAGAATCAATATGTCCTCCTACGGGCAACCAAAGATTAAGTTTATTATGATGAATTAAAAGAACTTTATTGTCATGAATAATATATCCTGCAACAGTTAAATCTAATTTTCTATCCATCATTCTTACAAATATTTCTTGGCTTTCTCTATCAAAGGCAGCACAGCTTCTACTTCTTCTTTGGTCATCCTTCCTAATTTTGCAAAACCAAGTTCGCCAGCTGCATTTTTATTTTCTCTAGATAATTGTAATTTAGGAACACCTTCATTATATGACATCACTGCTATTGTTATAACACTTCGTTCAAATTCTACCTTTTCCGAAAATAATTCTTTATCTAAACTCTTATCAAAAACCATTTTAAATTTCCTCCTATTGGTCTAAATTTCCACTCTCACCTATACATCTAAATTAACTACCTGATTGGCATTTTCTTCAATAAACTTTCTGCGAGGTTCAACTTCATCACCCATCAAGATAGTAAATGTTTGATCAGCAATGATTGTGTCTTCTACTGTAACTTGTTTAAGTGTCCTAACAGAAGGATCCATCGTCGTATCCCATAATTGTTGTGGATTCATCTCTCCAAGACCTTTATAACGTTGAATTCCAACACTATCGCCCATCTCAGCTAAAGCGTTTTCTTTCTCAACATCAGAATAAACATACTTAACTTGCTTCCCTTTCTGTAATCTATACAAAGGCGGCAGTGCTATGTATATATGCCCCTCTTCTACTAATTTCTTCATATAACGATAAAAGAAAGTTAATAATAATGTCATGATGTGTGAACCATCAACATCTGCATCAGTCATAATGATCACTTTATTATAGCGTAATTTCTCAATATCAAATTCATCTCCAACCCCCGTCCCTAAGGCAGTAATCATGGCGATGATCTCTCTGTTTTCCATTATCTTATGTAATCTTGCTTTCTCAACGTTGAGAATCTTTCCTCTCAAAGGCAAGATTGCCTGGAATTCCCTATTACGGCCTTGCTTTGCACTATTGTGTACAAATACTCCAGAAGCTAAAGCAAAATTATGTGTGTTTGGAACTTCAATGTCATATACATCCATAGTTTCTTCAAGATCTTCTATCCGTAAGACTTTATGATTATAATTCTCTACTGCTTCAATTGCTCTTACTTCATCTCCAGAAAAAAATCTATTAACAAATGTGTCAAAGCGTAATAAATTTTTGTTCTTATTTTCTTTTCTATACAAATCATATTTTTCAAGTAAGATATTATCAAATTCGTCAAAAATCAATCTTAACGCTTTAATTGTATGTTCATAATAAGTTTTGTTATAAGCTTCTTTTCTTTTTTCTCTAAATTCAGAAGTCCACTGCTTTTGTGTTTCTTTACTCCTCCACTCTAGCATTTCTTTATTATTCCATTGTTCTTTAGCTAATTCTCTTAAATATTCCTTTTTTTCAGGGTTGTCTTCAAAATATTTTCTTACTCTTTCTGATTGCAGTTTCTTATTTTCTTGATTTGCCCAATATTTTTTCTGCTCTTTATCTAAACGCATTAAACATTTCTCTCGATAAACCTGATTTCCATAATAGAATTCCAAATATTTTTCTGATATGAATTTTTTATAAGTCTCATCCTCCCACTGCTTTTTTGCTTGTTCACTTAATATTTTTCTAGTGTTTGGTTCAAGCATTCTTTTACTCATCATCTCTCTAAACTCTTTGTTTTGTCTTATTTTTCTACATTTCTCTTTCACTTCTTCTGTATGTAAAGTTTTATTACAATGCTCTCGATGTAATTGTAAATGTTCTTTTTTATGTATTCTAACAAGGTTAGTTGGATTATTATTTAATTTATTAAAATCAAGATGATGTTTGTGGCTTCCTTGCTTTAAAGTATAACTTTTATTTTCCAGATTCCATCTATCCGCTAAAAGGTGAGTGAAAACCCACTTACAAGTTAAATTGTCATAAATCATTTCATAACCATTAATTGTTATTCTTCCTTCAATCTTCGACAACTTTCTTTTTAACGGCATTAATGATTGAAACTCTGAAATATTTCTAACTTCTTCATAAATTCCATTTCTTAACATAAATTTATGATCAGGAGTACAGATTATTTCTTCTTCGTTATCAAAAATAGCTTTAACAACCTTAGCATTTCTTTTTGTTATCCGAGGATTTTGTATCTCTTCCACTCCAACAGAACCATCAATTTTAGCAGTATAACAAAAATTTCTCTTTCCTTGTTTATGTTCATCAACCAAATCTTTAAATGACAAATTTCTACCATCAGCTAAAGCAACTTTTGTATCTCCTGAAAAACATCCCCCAGCTGAATCTCCTTCTACAATGTAAACTTCACATTTTTTAGGGTCTCTATTACTGCAGTCAGCAAGCTTTCCAGGCAAGCCAGCACCATCTAACGCACCTTTTCTCCTGGTAAGTTCTCTTGCTTTTCTGGCAGCTTCTCTAGCTCTGGCAGCATCAAGAGATTTTCCAATTATAATCTTGGCTGAGTTAGGATTTTCATCGAAGTAAGTATTCAATTCATCATTAGTGATGGAACTTACAATTCCAAAAACATCACTATTTCCTAATTTAGTTTTGGTCTGCCCTTCAAACAAAGGTTCCTGTACTTTAACTGAAATTACTGCAGTTAAACCTTCCTTGACGTCTTCTCCAGTAAGCTTCATGTTGCTTTTCTCAGAAGTTAACTTTCTAGCAAAATTATTCAAGACCCTTGTTAAAGCAGTCTTAAAACCAGAGAGATGAGTCCCGCCTTCAATCGTGTTAATATTATTAACAAAAGAAAAAACATTTTCCTGATAACCAGAATTATATCTTAAAGCGATCTCTACAATGACATCATCTCTTTCTTTTTCAAAACATAATATTTCATGTAATGGATTCTTATTTTGATCAACATATCTTACAAATTCTTTAATCCCGCCTTCATACTTGAAGACATCTTTCTTATTTTCTTCCCTTTCATCAGTTAACTCAATCTCTATGCCCTTATTAAGAAAAGCTAGCTCTCTCAAACGTTTTGTCAGAATATCATAATGATAATTTTTTTCTACAAAAATTTCAGAATCTGGCTTGAATCTGACAATAGTTCCTCTTTCAACAGTTTCTCCTTTTGTTTGTAGCTCTGTTATCGGCTTACCGCAGGAATATTTTTGATAGTAGATCCTGCCTTCCCTTTTAATCCATATCTCTAATTCTTCAGATAAAGCATTTACTACACTAATGCCCACTCCATGTAATCCGCCTGAAACTTTATAGCTCTCTTTGTCAAACTTACCTCCTGCATGAAGTTTTGTTAAAGCTATTTGTACTGCAGGTACGTTAAATTTAGGATGAATATCAACAGGAATACCTCTCCCATTATCAATAACAGTTACAGAATTATCTTTATGTATTATGACTATGATTTTTGTACAATATCCTGCTAAAGCCTCATCAATCGAATTATCAACGACTTCCCATACCAAATGATGAAGTCCCCTAATACTTGTATCACCAATATACATCCCGGGACGTTTTCTAACTGCTTCCAGCCCTTCAAGTACTGTAATCTGAGCTGCACCATAACTAGATGGTTGTGCCGGTACTGGTTTTGGTTCTGATTCCTGTGTCATTTTTAGTTAAAATAAAAAGTAATTTCACCCTGATTTTTTAACAGCTTTTTAACATCTGGTCAATCAAGATTACCGACGATAAAATGCTAAAATATAGAGAATTCGAGTGTTTATAAACCTATTGGTTTTTTTGTAAATAATAGGTCTGCTTTGCCAATGGAGGTACATTTTTGGCAAGTTGAGTTTAAATCAAGTTGTTAAGATTTTACTTTGAGCCAAAAATAATCGTGCCGTGCAAGCTGACCTATTACATACGGTTTTTTTGGTGCTGTCCTACTTATATGTTAGAATTGATTAAAAACAAAGAAAAGATAAAGAAAAAAAGAAAAAATTAAGGAATGAAGCTTTTATTTAACTCCCGTCAAACTAGAGATTGCGTTATAAGAACGATCCATAGCTTTCAAATAAGCTTCTGGATTTTTTCTTAAAGCACTTACTACTCTGCTTGCTTCTTCCCTGATGTTTGAAAGGTTAATGTCTGATCTAATTAATGATTCATGATTTCCTTCATTAACATTATCAGCAGCAGGAAAGTGGCTATCAGAAAACAATCTCTTATATGGCTCTTTTTCAAGAATAGTTTCCATAAAAGGAGTCAATTTTCTCTTAACGATAGGTTCCGCACATAAGCGTCTGCTTCCATCTTCTTCATTAGCACTGGCAAATCTGTTACATGCATCAAGAGTATCTTCTTCGCTTTTAGAAGAAACGTATAATTGGACACTAAGACTTAATTTAGGGTTATAACCTTTTTTAAAATCTCCAATTATATCATAAAGATTGCCAGCTGCACTTCTTACTTTTTTATCTTCCGCTTTTCTTAACTCAGCAACATTAACACCATTGCTGCTATCGTAATCACTTTCTCTTAAAGCTGTCTCTAACTCTCCGCTTGCATTTCCTATACTTTTGAAAAATGAGTAAACTTCTAATAGTTCTACTCTATCTTCAATTATCTCTGTGTGTAGTTCTCCATCAGCATCAGAATTGATAACTCTCTGATATTCTAAGACAAATTTATTAACCCCATTTTTTCCTTCTACAAGTTTCAAGTTATTAGGGATGCTGCTTGCAATCAGCTCATAGAGAGCAGTTTCAAGTTCAGCTTGTTTCTTTTCTTCTAATGCTTTACTGTCCCATGTTAATGCTGATTCAAGGACATTATTAACGTCACTCTGTGCAGCTGATGCAAGAGTAACAAAGCTTGAATAAAATTCTCGAACTTTTGCGTCAATTTGTAATCTCTTTTGTGCAATTTCACTCTCGAGGGTTTGTGCTTTGTTGTACAAACTCTCGTTCGCTCCTTTTATAGTTTCTCTAGCTTTATTAATAGCTTCCAAATTATTTTGGTTAGATTCAAGTGTAGTTCTTCCTTCAACAATACTTGCTTCTATAGTCGGTGCTACAGTTTGATCAACTATATCTTTCATTGTAATTTCTCTAGAGACGTAAGGTCTAATAATGCCTTCCTCGCTTTTGCTATTCCAATATGTTTCTTTTAGTTGATTTGTAATTTCAAGCTGTTTTTCTTTTAATACTTCTAATGAAGCAATTGTATTTTTACGTACTTCAATCCTATGATTAAGAGAAGCTATTCGAGAAGCTGTATCTGCAGCAAAGCCTTCTTTCTCTCTAATAGATTCAACATCAGTTGCAATTTCTTTACAAAGAGCATTGTATTTTACAGTTAATGCTGTTAATTCACTTTTAGCTTGATTGAACTGTTCTCTCTTTTTATTGGCATTATCAACTCCAGCAAGAGCCTGATTATAAGCAGCTTGTAGTCTAGAACTGGTCTGTTTAATCAACTCTCCTTTTCTTAAAAAGTCTTCTGCGCTAGGTAAATCGCTAACTTCAAGAAGAGAAAGGTTCGGGTAATAAGCTGCTTCACCAGAAGAACTATCACCAGCAGATGCGATGTTTCCATCCGGCATATAACCTAATGCTGTGTTCATTTCTGTCCTGATTTTTGCAGCAGAAGAACTAAATTCCCTTTTTGAACTGCTTTGCAGACCATGTATTGTAATTACTTTTTGAGCGATATCTTCTTCAAGAGAAACTAATTTTTCTACTTTGGTTTTGTAAGTGTCTTTTAAATCGTTTATTTCTGTTTCTTGTTCATTAAAAAATTCGGTGATTTGCTCTTTATCTTTTGTTGACTTGGCTATATCTTCAACAAGAACTTTACACAAACCATCAACATAAGAGGCATATTGTGCTCTCTCATCTTCATGCCAAGAATCAAGTTTTTGACGTTCAGTTCCTAAACGTGCATCTTTTAATGAACTTAAATTATCAACCTGTTCATCTCTAATTCCGTTAACATTTGCTAATTGTTGAGAAAGAGTATTGATGTAAAAATCATGATCCTGTAATTTAAACTTAAGATCCTGAATATTTTCGTCTTTATCTCCTAGATCATTATTATTCTCTGAGATGTTCTCATAAACTTGTCTAAATTGATTGATTAATTCAACTAATTCTGCTCTATCTCTAGAGATTTCTCCAGATTTTGTTTCTAAGCTAACCTTACATTCGGATGCAGTAGAGCTTGCGCTTACTAACGCCAATTCTGCTCTTTCAACAAATCCTTGACTAGTATTAACAATCTCAAACCCTCTTTCAAAAAGATTTCCTAATTTACTTTCAACTCCCATTGTATATGGCCTCCGTTTAACAATAATAATATTTTAACGACTCTTTCGTAGTAGTTGGGATGTATAACTTATATATATATCTTCTGAATTTATTCATCAGTTAAATTAGCTGCAATCAACACGTTTAATAGACGAAGAAGAAGAAAAAACAAAGTATTCATCACCAACCGGTTATTATTTCTTAAGAAAAAATAGTTGGATTTAAATTTCATCAACTCTCCAATGAGGATTTACTTCAATTTCCCTTTTTTCATCTTTTCTCAAGAAACCTTCCCAAGCAATCATTGCTCCCTGATCACCTGCTAAACTCATAGGAACTTTATAGAATTTAGCTCCCCTTTCCTTACACATAATTTCTAACATTTCACAAAATCTTTTATTTGCACCTACTCCTCCAATCAATAACAATTCTTTTTTTCCGATATGCGCCATGGCTCTTTCAACTACTTCTGTCAACATGGCAAAACAAGTTTCTTGAATAGAAAAACATAGGTCCTCTTTTGATATTCCTTTTTCATATAATTGTTGTACTTTAGTTAATATCCCTGAAAAGCTTACGTCCATCCCTTTGATAGTGTATGGAAGTTCAACATACTTACCATATTTTGCTAATTCTTCAATCTTAGGACCGGCAGGAAAACCTAAACCAAGAATTCTTCCAAATTTATCTAACATATTTCCTAATCCAATGTCTAAAGTTTCTCCCATGACATGATATTTTCCTGCTTCCTGGAAAATTATTTGTGTATTGACACCAGAAACGTAGAGATAGATTGGATCTTT
>JAHJGQ010000066.1 GCA_018824365.1 Nanobdellota archaeon
AAGAAATCCGACACCCCTAGTCACAGACTAGGGGCATGCTCGCCTACGGCTCGGTCGAATTTCTGACCCTTCTTTTTCCAATCATTGTGCTAATGGATGTAGGCCACCAGTGAAACACTGGTGGAAAAAGAAGATTTTAATATTACTTTGATCATAAGTTGGAGTTATTTCGGGTGCCCTAGGCGGAGTTTCATCATCCTCTCGTTTCATTTCAGCATACTCTTCTCTATCAAATATTGGTTCTGGTCCAATCAATTGATAAACAGAATCGCATTCAGAACATTGTATCATTTTTCTTGGAGAATTAAATCTTAAGAAAACAACCTCTCTCAAAGCACCTCTTTCCTGATCTTGATAAATTTGCTGCACTACTGAATATTCAATTGGAAATGATTTTTCTGATTCACATCCATGACAGTTGAATTTGTATTGTCCTTCATATTCTGCTATAACTTCATTTAATGTTGGTGCTGTATCTTCACCTATATCTGTTAATCTAGTAGCTATCCAATCCATAACTTGTCTAGAAGTAATTAGATTTATAAAATTAATGAACTTAGGAATAATATTCAACTTAAAATTTCTCGATATTTTTTAACTTTATATTTCTTAAGTTTAATTTGTGAGAGAAAGGAGGGATTTTTTTAATTATTCACAAAATTAATAAGCTGCATAATTTCCATATTATATAGAGGGAGATTATATTGGAACAAAAACAACATCAGGAATTAGTTGATATTGTACAAGTGCTTACCCCAGAATGGAATCATCTGGAGATAGACCTTCTTGACCAAACACAGGATGAAGCCATCTCTGATAGTAGCCAGCAAGTATATGCAAGGGTAACAGATACATATGAACTAGCTCGAGGTATGTTAGGACCAGAAAAGACGTGTCTCCCAGTTGAACAAGTAAAAGTCTTTGGTGGTACCTACCCATTAGGAAAGCCTTGGCAACCGCTTGCTATTCAAATATATGTAGATGGGCATTCACACGTCCTGCCCGAACAGCAAGACTTATGGCCTACGTTGCTCAGCCATATCAAGCAAAGAGTCGGTGAGTTAGTCTCAAAGGGTTATATAATTAGAGAATTTTCAGCGCTTAAGAATCAGAAAGACGACTTTCCCGGTAATATTGATGCAGAAGAGAGTGTACGTTATTTTGCAGTTCCATCGACAGAATAAATGACATTTATTTGTTTGCGATGGGTTCAATACAAAAAGGGATAGTTTTCCCTTTTGTACTAAAAATCAATAGATTTTGATTTTTCTGTACCCCACTGCTTGCAGTGACTTTTTATTCATCGCAAACATTATTTTACGATAAGAAGATTTATTCCTAAGTTGAGTTCATTTATAGGGCTTTTTTTACACAATATTTTTAAAAAATCATTGGTTTTTAGTTATAAGAACTGGTTCTGGGGGTGTTTGATGGAGAGGAAATATAATGACTGAACTGTTTGAACCTGAATTAACTGAATTAATAAGAAAAAGTACATTAGGAGACATTACATTTGGAATGCCCGAAGATATGGCTGAGTTCCATAAACCTTGGGCATATTATGAATTCTTAGGAATTCCTAGAGATGCTTCTCAAGAACAGATAAAAGAAGCTTATAAGAGATTATCATTAAAATATCATCCTGATCGTGCAGGCGGAGATACGCAGAGATGTCAAACATTAAATCAAATCTTTGAGGTTTTAGGAGATGATGGAGGAGTTCTTGGCACTGAACATAGTAGAAGAAAACATTATGATACGGTCTCTAATTTTGATGGATTTTTTGATGGATATATTGTTCACGGAAAAGAGAGAACTCAGAAGTTGTCTGAAATTCTGTTAATAAATTTAGAGATTGACAAGATGCTAGCTGAAGAAAAGCATAAAGTCAGTGAGAGATTCCCTGAATATTGCACGTTACTAGATAATTTACAACAAGCAGAAGATTCAGATATTAGATTTGATATTTTGAATCAATTACTAGGCATCTCAGCAAGAGCAAAAGGGGTTCCAGAAGAGAAAATTGCCGAGATGGAAAAATTTAGAAGAGAACAAAGAAAAAGAAATGAAGAGGAAACAGCAAAATTAGAACAAGAGTTAAAAAGTAATCCTGTTAACTATTCTGTTAAGGTACTTGATGTTCTTTATACTGGAGGGGGTCGATTTACTTTCGGCACATTACCTACTTTAATGAAATTTGATTTGTCTTCTCAAGAGGTGGGTAAGAATGTAATAAAATTAGTTATTGGGAATAAAGATGATGCTAATCGTTTTTCTTCTCCTTATTTGGCAGGTTTCCAGCAAGTTCACTTTAAATCTCCTAAAGCAGACGTTGTTGTGACTGACCCTCATTTAGTTGGAATTATGCATGTCATTGAAGGAACTGTTGATGTTGAATATGATGGTTCTTCTTATGGGGAAGTTATTAGAGTGATGGCACCAAAAGTAAGTTATGATAGTAGGTTCACTAGACGAGATAACTTGTTTGTGCCAGCTCGTTTTGCAACTCAGAATTGGTGGAAGAAAAAGCCTGCGTTAGATATCAGAGTAGGAAATGGTTCAATTAAATTAGCATTAAAATCGGAAAGAATAGCAAGGCGTAATTATGATCCGTATGGATTAATATTTGATAATTATATAAAAAATAATTTATCAGATAATTTAATTTATAACAAAAAGGAAAACATAAACAAGATTAAATATTAACACTCAAGTAATAAATAACTCTCCGTTCTTTTAATTCTACGCTGAAACATAAAATACTGCTTCGATACTGGCTAAGGCATCTTTTTCCGGTTGTTTACGGATAGTAGCAATTTCTTTCACAAGCAGGCGACGTGCATCATCAAACATACGCTTTTCACCAAAGGAAAGTCTTTTATGTTCGTCAACCTTGAGTCGATAAAGATCTCGGACGACTTCAGCCACATCATAAATACTTCCAGTCTGAAGCTTATCTATGAAGCTACGATATCGGCGATTCCAAGGTATGGCATCTACTGCTGCAACTTTTTCCTGGAGGATGTCAAAGACGTTGTTTAGGTCTATTTCTGACATAAGATGCCTCATTCCAACCATTTCTTCATTACCTATGGGAACCATTATTTTTTGTTCTGTGCCGAGTACGCGAAGTACATATAAGTCTTGATATTGACCCTTAATTTCCTTTCTTTCAATACCAGTAACCGTAACTGTTCCATGTTTTGGGTATACTGCGAAATCACCAGCCTGATATGAAAGTGAAGTCGTATCAATTTCTACCGCTGGTGAAGAACCATTATTATCTGATTGTGTTTTTTTGATCATGCTTGTCGGTAAAAATAATTCATCTGCCCTTGCTGCAATGCTCGTTCTGAAACCATCAAAATCTTCAAAAAGATTAATGTCATCATTTGCTGAGCCTCCTACTGCTGATTCTAACCCTGAAGTGTAGATTTCAATTGCTTTTGAGGGAGATTCTTGTTTAGGAATAGCCTTCCTTTTTGCTCTTTGTTTCTTAGGTCTGCTGACATATGCTGCATTTTCTTTAGAAGTTTCCGGACCGGCTTTAGCCCTTTGACGTTCATAACTTGCCCGAATTAAGTCTGTTGTGGTTCTGTCCTGACTTCTATAGCTGCTTTGATCTCTCTTTGGTGGGACTGCTTCTGTAGATTTGGATATATCCTCTAACATCAAAGAATCCCTATCATTAATTGAGAGTATGTCCTCATCTGTCACATCAACTCTAATAAGATAGTTTCCATCTGTCTTCAGTCGATAGAATACATGGAATATATCATCTATAAATTCAGTTTCAACACCTACAATTTTCCCGCTTTCATTACAGTATGACACCGAATCGCCTATTTTAAATTTAAGGTCAGTATATTTAGTATCTTCAGGTGAAGCAACATATCCTTTATGTACTAAATCTTGACTTGGCTTTGTTGGAGGGCATCCGTCTGCTAAGTGTGTTTCCAGCGCAGGCTTTTCATAACTTTTGGTTGGATCTCGGGAAGTTGGTCTTAAGTCGCTTTCCGAAAACTCCCACGTTTGTAAGAATTGTTTGAATGAATTTAACCTCATCTTATCAACAACATAAAAAGCTGGTCTTCCTAAAAAAGCCATATTGGCGACATATTTAAGGATATGTCCCCCTGCTTCCATATCATTGAGTTTCTTAGCGGTAGCTATTTCCTTATTATGCCAGATACTAAAACCATTTTTTCCTTCAGGGATGGAAATGGTTCGAACTGCATCAAAAAGTGTGATCTTACCCGCCAATCTGTTTTTCGCTGCTAATGCATCTTCTCCTAATATTTTCTCTTTTTTCGAGGTAAGAAAACCAGACATTTTCATTCTTTTCAAAACACCATTACTAAATCCGGTTCTCTTTGTCACTTCAGGTAGAGTGTATAATCGTATTGGGATTATTTTTAAGCTTGGGTCATAGTTATCTCCAACATCAACCATATCTTCTTTCGGCAGAATATCTGCTAATGTTGGCGTTCTCTTCTTGTTTCTTTTCGGAAAAGTGATTTTTGCTAAATCTTGCGCTACTTCATCGAACTTAATTATTTCTTCATTATCAGTAATCATTGCTGATCCAACTATATGCGTCACAAGACGAGCCATCATCATTTTTACGTCTTTAATACCATAACCTGCGAGCTGACATAAAGAAGAGTTTGGATTGACATACACTGTTCTTTCTTCCCTGTCTACATTAAGAATCTCTGTTGCTCGTGTTTCGTCAAAAACAAATCTATATGGTTGATTATCATTTAAAGCCCGCGCCACCAAACTTCCCATTTTTGGCAGCATATTTCTTACTTGTTCACCGGCTTTGCATATTTTTTCATCTTTGGCACCGCCTTCATGATCCTGCCTTATTTGTTTAAGAGCATTTACAATGATTAGGTCTAATCTGGCTCCATTTTCACTTTTACTAAATCCTGACCGATTAAATTGCACCAACGGATCCATTATATCTGCATATATGACTCCATACACTTTGGAACCAAGGCCGGCCTTAAGGGTTTGTTGAAAGTGTTTGTTTAAACCCCCAACCCCTCTATTATTTACCTTTACTCGAACACCTGCTTTATCTCCTAACGATTTTGTGGAATAAAAGATGGATCCACTTACCTTTCCAAGTAAGGGATCATCAACTTCAACGACATATTCAATTGCATTTTTTAGCTTCAGTGGTGTCACAAGTTGATCGTTGACAAAAACATCAAAATCAACCAACTCTTTAACAGGCATTTCATCACCTAATCTGTCCATTAAAGCACCGATGGTGAAACCGTCTTCTCCAAGCTTATAGTGAAGGTTAGTTAGGTGAATTCTTGTTCCATGCTTATCTGCAGGATCTGGCCCAGCTTTAACGTTGATAGGATCATCATTCTTATCATCGGGAGAGAATTTTTCTTCGACCCAAGAATGAACTCCATCTTTCCAAGAATCAAGCCTGTGATTTAATGCTAAATACCGTACCGCAAGCGATCCCCAGCCAAAATTCCCGATTGGCGTACGCCCTTCTTTAGTTTTTTTACCCCTTGCTTTCAACTCTTTCTTCTCACTGCCGCCAATTGCAAAGAATTCGGGAATTCCCTTATCTTCATTCATACCGCATCCATCATCTTCAATGATAAGTTCTTCAGGGCTGACTCTTACATGAATATTATGCCCGTCACCGTCATGACTATTAGCAACTAATTCTGCGATAGCATGAATTGCATCTTCAAAAATAGAACGCGCCATACTCACAGCTGAATCTTGAGCATGGACTCGTCTAACGACGTACTCTCTTTCTACAACCGTGCTTAATTCCAACTCACCCATTACTATTTTTCACGATAAAGAATACTTTTAAGCATTATGGAATTGTATAAGATGTATTTAAGATCTTTCTGCGCTTTCTCCAAACTTGCTTCAAATGCAGAAATCCATTTTTCAGTACAAATCAAGAACAAACTTCTTGGAAATGAAAAAAGAGAGAATTAAAACTGGAAAGGAACCCTTATTGGAATTCCAGAACCAGTTGGTTTCTTCTCACATTTTGAGCAATAAGGAACCTGTTCGTATTGACAGCTCCCTCCGCCTGATCCTTTAAATGAACTGGGTCCGTCCCAAACAGGATGAGCAACTGTTGCTGAAATTATTCTTGAACCACAATCGTTACAAGTATATGTTTCATTTCCTTCTGCATCTTCACTAACAATTCTGTAAACAACAGATCTACCGCGAGGTCTCATAAATTCTTGTCCACTAGAATCTTTTGCATATTCTGGAACAAATGCAAGCCATTGGTTCTTTTTTGCACAATCTGCCTTCAGCATTAACTTTAAAATCCAACTCTTTAGTCAGTCAAAGAAATCCGACACCCCTAGTCACAGACTAGGGGCATGCTCGCCTACGGCTCGGTCGAATTTCTGACCCTTCTTTTTCCAATCATTGTGCTAATGGATGTAGGCCACCAGTGAAACACTGGTGGAAAAAGAAGATTATATCATCATTAACATTAAAAAAAAGAAAAAAAAGAAAAAAGAAAAAGCTTTTTAGGCTTATTCAGTTGTTTCTTCAACTACTTCTTCTTCAACTACTTCTTCAACAACAGGTGTTGCGGAAGGTGCACCGATAGTTGCATCAGTAAAAGTTGTACCTTCAACTTCAACTTCTGTTCCGGAAAGATCTCCGTACCTATTAGCGATTACACTACCAGCAAGTCTTGTGTCAGCACCGCTATAACCAGCTACAAGCATAGCTATGTTACCATTTGCGTGCTCAAACAATTTAATTCTTGCTTTTCCAGGTGAGAAACCTTCTGTACAGTCTGCTGGGTTGCCTAACAATTCAGCTGCAACAGTGTTAACACATGGTCCACCAACAACGATTAAGTTCTGTGCTTCCATAGAAGAGACTTCACTGTCAAGCTTTGTTGCACCAACAGTCATAACTGATGTCAAAGTTCCGCCAGTTGTGGTTGTAGATGTAGTTGCTCCGCTGGTGAAGTATAACTGTGGTAATAGCTGCTTCTTAGGGTAAGTTAAAGTTAACTCTTGTGGGTCACTAGATGGTGCAGCAAGCTTGACGAACGTACCCATCGACGTATAACCATAAGTTACTTCGGTCTCTCCGCTAGGTGTCAACAATGTTAAACCACTAAAAGTAGATCTAACTTCTGGGTCACTAGTTGTTCCAGTAATATTCATTATCAAATTAGATGGTGCCTGGTCGTCATAGTCATTAACATTTGTTGTTGACTGAGTTATTTGCACGTAGTCTTGGTTTGATGAATTAGCCGGCGAACTTACACTCCAATTAAATGTAAATGTAGGTCCGTACGAATCAACAAAAGTTACAATATTGGTTCCTATAGCTCCACCACCATCCAAATCAATATCAACTTGATAGTCGTCTGTTGATTGTACGGATGCGTTCTGTACTAAGAACGAGTAACCACCAAGCTTAATTGTAGCTACAGTTCCAGTAGCAGTTTGTGTTGTTGCAGAGTATTCTAAAGTTTCGCCACTTCCCTGGTTCTTAAACTTAATTTTTGGACTAGTTTTAGAACTTTTATCTACTCCCATATACTGCATTAAGTAAGATTTTGCTGCACCAGAGCTATCAGTACCACTAGTCAATACAAAATAGTCATCTTTGTAGATATCTGTACCTTCTCTTAAGACCAAAGCCTTACGGTTGTTATCAGAACCGGCATCAGTTTCTTTACCCAAAGATAAATTATATTGTGCATCTGCATAAGCTAAAGGAAGATCGACTGCTTTATTATCTCCGTCAAACACATGTAATTCATATCTTTTTGAAGAAGATTTCTTCAATATGATGTCATGAGTGTCTTCAGTAGATAAACCATTATATTCAACATCAAAAGCATTGCCAAATAACAACTCTTTTTCGTCTCCTGCAGCTAAGATTACATCGCTCAGCTTTTCACCACTACCAACAAAGTAATCATCTTGTGCAGTCATGTTCAGTTCAATAGTGCTGATAGAGAATGTTGTATTGTCATCAGTACCAGTAATAATAACATCTGCACCGTCAATAGTTTCTGAACCAACTTTTAACTCATATGAACTACCTCCTGCTGCTACACCAGCATCTTGCAATTCAACTTTCTGTGCTCCTAAAAAGAAACTTGCTGAATGAATACCGCCCGCATAACCCTGGTAAAGCACGTCACTCACTCCAATTTCAGTCTTATCTTTTAACACATAAGTTGAACCATCGCTAATCTTATTAGTTGATTCACCATTAACGATAAATTTAGCATATGTACTATCTACATAAGATAAAGTCACGTCAAAAGTCTTATCACCAACACTATAAGTCTTTGATTCACCTTCTAATAAAGTGTCACTAGTAGCTCCAACCATCAACACTAACTTAACACCACCACCAGTAGTAGCTGTCCTTCTAGCTTGTACTACTGTATATTCTTTACCAAATAAGCTAAGTGTAGTATCTTCAAAATCGTCTAGATAAACACCAGTAGTAGCTGCAGTTCCAACTGCATCAGTTACATCTGACTGAGCTGTTGAAGTAAATTCCAGTTTATATCTAGCAATAGGTTGTCCATTCTTAACATAGAAATGGTCTGCAGTTACATCATCATCATTCTCAACATACTTTACAACCTCAGACGTTAGAGTTGCATCGTCAAAGAATAAAAACTGTTGAAATCCATATTCATTCTCATTAGTTGACCAAGTTCCGTCTCCCAAAGCAGCCAATTCATCATTTCCAATGAAACTTACAATGCTTCTTATAGTCTCTCCATCTTGACTTGATGATGAAGTAGCGTTGTTGTTAGCTATTTCTAAGTACTTAGCACTTGTTCCAACTTTCCAAGCATCTCCTTCAACACTTACTGATGAAGCAGTACCAGCTTTCAGATACATCATTCCTCCAGCAATATCCGTTATAGCTATGTTATCAACTGAAGCTGCATTCTCCCCAACAACTAACAAACCATTATAAACTCCGTCTTTAACGAACATATTTGGGTAGTTATTCAGATTCGCAGCCATCGCTCCCATTACTGTAGCACCTAACATAGTGACTCCAGCACCAATTGCAAATAGCCGTTTAAACACCTTTTTTACTTCCATTATTAAACACACCTCCGTGTTTGAATATGTTTTTGTTTTGTTTATTTTTCACTCTTATTTC
>JAHJGQ010000067.1 GCA_018824365.1 Nanobdellota archaeon
ATAATTATAAAATGTAATTATAATAATGGCAGAACAAGAAACAGGAAGCCAAGTAGTTGACAAAGAAATTGCCAAAGTAATCAAGCAGATAGCTTCTATTTCAAAAAAAGAAAGAAAAATAATCAAAGATTTACCTGACTTTTTTAGAAGAAGAGTATTACATCATGGAAATTTATCCGATTTACTAAATCTTCTTAGAAAATCCATTAAAGAAAAAAAATGGGCAGATAAAAAAAAAATAAGCCATCTTGTGGATAAACTACTTTCTGAACTAGACACTAGAAAAGGAACGATCGGCAAAGAAGCTTACAAAGGCACTGAATATTCTGAATTAGTACAACAGGAGAAAGAACTTTTGAAAGAAGAAGAAAAACTGACTTTTGATCTTTACGATTCACTACAAAAATCTCTTGATAAAATTGTTAGCGTAAAAAAGACTGATAAAAGAGCCGAACAAGATAATCAAAAAGAGATTGTTGATTCTTCTAAAATTACACAAAAAATAAGAGAGATACAACAAAGATTAAAACGTACATTAGAATTTGAAAAATCAGAGTATTCAATGGACACCCAAATAGATGTTCTTCTTGATAATTTCCGCAATTTAATTGATATGCAAAAGATCAGGGTAAGAAAAGAAGAGCAATTATTAAATTCCTTGCAAGAGTTATTAGAAGAAGTTTTTGTAGCAAAGGAAATAAATAAACTTAAAGAACTTACTAAAGAATTAAATGAAGAATTAAATGATGGTAAAGAATTAATAAGAGAATTGAAAGAAAAATTCTATGAACCTCTACAATCTTTTATTGATGAAAAGTTTAAAGTTGAAGAAAGGATTCTAAGCGTTCTCAATACAAAGAGAAAATGGTATCATCTCTTTGGAACTGGCCCTAAACTTACTAGAAAAGATTTTGTATTAGATTATCACACCATGTCCCATTCACCAGACGAAGTTCAAGATTACTTGGCAGCAATAGAAGAATTAGGGCCAAGATATATAAGCTCTGGTTTAAAAAAATTTATCCAAAAAAATAGAAGAATGCTCATTGCTCGGGGAAGCAGACAGAAAAAAGGATTAAAAAGAGAAATCGTTCTTAAAGGAAGAGATGCTCTTACGGGTGCTTTCAATAGAGGATCGATGGATGAAATGCTCCAAGAGATGATAGCTGTATATCAAAGATATAAAACTGTTTTTTCTTTAATCTTGATTGATATAGATTATTTCAAAAAATTCAATGATACTTATGGCCATCAAGAAGGAGACAGAATTCTAAGAAATGTTGCTAAGACAATAATGAATAAAAGCCGTGAAATTGATTACGTTGCCCGTTATGGGGGGGAAGAATTTGTTGTATTGGCTCCAAATACAAATAAAAGTAACGCTAAAGTATTAGCAGAAAAGTTACGATTAGTCGTATCGCAAGAGAATCAAGAACCAAAAAACCCGAAAACAGGCGGGCTAATTACGGTAAGTATTGGTGTTGCTGAATGTCCTAGCGATGCCACTGATGGGAAATCATTACTAAAAAAAGCCGATGAAGCCCTTTACAAAGCTAAAGAGACGGGAAGAGATAGGGTTGTTGTTGCCTAATTTTTGCTTAATTGTTCCAGAATATTTAAAAACAAGACCCAATTACTACTTTTAAGTAGTTGGTGTTAAAATGATTCATCCTTGCGTTACCGATTTTATAAAAAACCTAAATCTGAAACAGGACGATAAAGTACAATTATACTTATCCTCAGAAGAGATAGGCACTGCACGATATGGTTCTCATCATCAGTTTTCTTTAGAAATTGATGTTAATAACCAGTATAAAGAAAGAAAGAATCTTGCTGAAGTCATCAGGGCAGATATCTCTTATGGTGATGAAGCCATTAAATTGCTTAGGATAGCAAGAGTTTTAGAAGAAGGTAAAGGAAAAATCATTGAACCGTTCATGAAAGTTCCAACAATCGGGCTTGAATCTAAAATGTCTTCAAATAGTATCTTATATGTCTTCAGCGGTCTTATTGAACATGCCCAGGCTTGCAAAGATGAATATGAAACTATTGAAGTTCACGCTACCAGACATTTACTTACCGATTTTAAATTAAATAAACTACTTCCAATTATTTCTGGTATATATCAAGGCGAAAAAGGATATAGTGCTTTCAGGGATTTAGAATTATTAAGAGATATAACAAGATAATTCACAAAAATTTTTTAACAATTAAAATTACTAAAAATATTAAGATAACACTTTCTACCATTCCGCCAACTTTAACGGGGCCTTTAATCTTGAATTTAGAAAAAGGATAAAAAATTTGCACACCCATAAGCGTTATACCATCACCAAACATATGAGCTAAATATCCTAATAACAAACCCCAAGCATAATAATTTGACCATAGATAAGACACTGACATGAAAGTGATTACAAAAAATAACAAAGAATGATAAAAACCCCTGTGCTGAGCAAAAAAAGCTATAATCTTGCCTATTATTCCACTCCATTGGTTAATCTTACTTTTACTTTCATCAATATCCGGCAGAATACTTCCTAATAAAACCATTAAAAAAAAGATAATTTGGTTGCCTCCTGAAAAAAAATCTTTAGTGAATAAAAATACAATTATACCTAAAAGAATATGTGTATGAAATAAGACCATTATCAAAAGAAAATAAAAAGAATATTTAAAGTAACCTGATTAAATCCATTTATTTGTTTATTTAACTTTTTCTAATCTTGCAATCTCATCTTCCGGTTTAGCTTTTTCCACTACACGTACATTGAACTCCAACCTGTCAAACATATCGTTCTTTTTAACCCTGCCCACCAACCTGAATTGCTCACCCAGTAAATCATTCTTAATCTCTTCAAAATTTGTAAGATCATCTTTGTAATCAGAGATTTCTTCTTCAGTCTTATCAAGAAGATGATTTGTCTGGCTTTTCCATAAAACTCCTCTAATATTTCCCGTACCATCATCAAGAATAACATTCATAACATAGGAAATGTTTGGCTGTACTTCATTATGGGTACTGCAAATGGAAGAACCTTCAGATTCTGCAACCCTTTTTCCACAATCTGGACATACATTAAAGAAACGAGGATCGAAAACCTGTACTATCGTCCCCAATATCTCAGCATTACTATCATCTTCATTGAGATCGGCAATCTTTTTTCTTTCATAAGATGTACTTTCCCTGACAATATTTACTATTTCCCCTTCAGGATTGATCTCTATAGAGCCGTTATTACCTAAATGAATTTCTTTATCATTATTATTCTCCCTTACATAAGCATCTTTGACCAAAATTATGTCCCCCTCATTAACATTGCTGATTAGATCTACCTGCTCATTCCAAAAAACCAATCTTGTCGTGCCAGTTTCATCACCAAAAACTACTGAACAAACCTTGCCAACCCTATCTTCTTTTTTAAATTCGCGGACATCAAATTTTCTTACGACTTTCCCTACAGCAGTAACATTACGCATACCTGCATAGATCTCTTTTATCTTAAGTTTATTCTTGTTTGGATTTACCAGCTCAATCCCCAATTCATTAGCAATGATATGGGCTGCCCCTTCTTCACTGATTAAACCGGAAAGCTCATTGATTTTAACTTTCATCTTTTGTTCTAATTCTTCGGATTTGAGTTTACCAGAAGCAATGATTTTCTCTTTAATTTCAGATAAAGGAATTTTATACATAATAACCACCCCTTGAATTAAGAAAAGGTTAGAAAAATCATTTATAATGATTTATATGGTTTAGGATATAAGATATGCTGAAGAATCGATTGATGAAAAATCAAGAGCAAATTTATATCTTAATGGCACTAAAACCATCGTATTATTGTAAATTTTTGCTTGTTGAGGGCTTTCAACACAAAATATCACTTTTTTTCCATCTTCACGATATTCTTCAACACCACAATTTTTGAATTTCCAATTGTTTTTCTTTTTTTCTTTGATACATCTTTCTAAATCATCAAAATTTCGGCAATTGTCTACAAGTTGGACTGCTTCAATTCTTAAGATATTATAATCCGTTTTAATATTAAAGCCCAAGTCAACCTTAAAATTAGTATCATAAGTGTAATTTACAAACTTTCCTGAAGTAGATAAAATTGAACTTTTTTTTCCTTTACCGATTATGCCATTGCCATCAATTTTTATATCATCATACTCCCTGTTTGGTAAACTTTCGGCAAGTCCTTCTTTAACTTTTAAAGAAATTGTTTTATTGATGTCTGGCAGGCATTCATTCCATCTATTTAACTCATTCCATAGATTATAACTACTTATATTTCCACAAGATCCTTCTGTTATGAAACCGCCATTTCCTGCCGATTCTAATACAGTCTGCCAAACTACAATCTTTGCAGCTTGATCTATATACAACAAATCTTTTTCTGCTTCAAGATAATAATTATCTAAGAAATTGAGCTGCCATTCTCCTTTAATTCTACTTCCAGTATCAATATCTGAAATAGTGACTAAAAATATTCCTAAAGCTGCTAAAACTCCAAAGATTATCCAGTGAAACAAAGCTGCTTTTTTATTCATCATTTTTTTCTCTTTTTTATTACTCACAACTAACATCCTCACATTCCAAATAAATTTCTACGTTCAAATATTTGCCTTCTTCCACTAATGGTAATTCTATGAAAGAGTTTCTTTTTTCGTAATAACCAGATATATCTAGATGTTGTATATGTATCTCTTCAGTGTTTTCTGGCATTGAATGTATCCTCACATTCCAACCAGCAACAACATGAGGTACAGGTAAGCTTTTCAAAACTATTTCACTATCTGAATTTAATTTATCAGTATAATTTTCTTTGTTATAATACCACTTGATTATCAAATCAGCCATATTTCCATCATCTACTGGACTTTTTAGATACATTAATAAGTTATTTTTTGCATCTACTGCACCAATCTTTCTATAAGTAGCCTCTGTGCTTCTTTCTAAACCTCCAGACAAGGTTATGTTAAGGAAAAGTAAAATGAAGAAAGCAATTATTACTGTAAAGAAAAAGTCAAAAAAATCGTCCATCATGCCTTTTTTATCTTTTCTTATCATCTTTGTTATACTTTCATTTTTTAATTTATCCAAATTATATTTAATATTATATTAACTATCACTTAGGAACTTTCTCCTGTAATTTAACTATTAAGATATCATTTCTAAAATGATTTCCATCCTTGACAATCACCGATTTTGAAAATTCAAGATCATTGACATAATAATAATCGCTAGTCCTAAGAAAACCATTATTAGTATTTGTTAAATTCACGCCGAAATTAAGGTCTTTATATGTTCCGATAGGATAACATGAGTTAAGTCTATCTGAAGAATATTTTTGTAAATCGATGACACCAGGATAAACTCTTCCCGTCTCTGGATCTTGATAAGCAAAACATTCAGGAGAATTGACGAATCTTGAAAAAGTTAATTCCGATCTTAACTCAAGCGGCACAACAGTTAATTTCCCCCTATAACTAGCTATTATTATCGCAAAAGCGATTACTACTATTGTAATTACTACTCCTGCAATCATCCAATAAATGGTTTTCCTGGCCGCTTCAAATTGTGCTTTCTTGTTCATTTGATTTTTTAACTTATTTTTTCTTCAATTATTTTATTGTAAGAAGCCAACACTTTAGAAGATGCTTCTTGCTTTGTTATTTGACCATCTTTATCTGTATCTAATCCTTTGTTTTGTTTATATGCTGTAGTTGGAGATTTGAAAAGAACATAATCTTCAGATTCTCCTATTGCTTTAGGATATAAAACTGCCATATATACATCTGATAATGAACTTAATCTTCCTGCACCCACTGTTTGAAAATACTTTTTTACATAATCCATCTGTTCAACTTGGCTCATTTTTGCTAATTCTTCTGTTGTAGTACCTAAAGCTATCGCAGTGTTTGGCATGAATTGGATTAAGCCTGTCGCTCCGCTTCCCGCTGCATTTTTCTGTGAAGGACTAAACGTTCCACCAGTCTCAAAATATATTACTGCAAGAAGATAATTAGGATCAATACCCAATTCATTTGCCACTTTATTTTCTTTTTCAATAAAGCCTTGTTCAAACTTAGCTTGAATACTTGTTGAAACTGTTGAAGTGGAAATTCCTGGTGCTGAATAAGTTTCTTTACACTCTTTTAAAACAATTACTTTTGACTTTTTCTCCAAACATACTTTTTCTTTTTCTTCTAAAAATCCAATCAGTTTATAGTTTTCAGGTAAAATCATTTTTCTCTCTATCCTTTTTACTTCTAAATCATTTTTTTCGAAGATAAGAATACTTGATTCTTTAAATAACAAAACAAATTTGGAAGTATTGTAAGGTATTTCAATAACAGCATCTCCTGAAACTCCAACAAATGTGTCTATCATCATTTTCATATCGTTAGCTAAATTAATTTTAGTGATTGTTGTAGAACTTCCCATCGCTTGAGCTATGCTTATAGTCATGGAAATTACTAAGACAACTATTAGAATTTCAAAAATAATCATCAGGATACTGGCTGCTTTTTTATTCATTTTTTATTAATTTATTTATTCTTATTTTATCAGCACTTATTTTTCCAAAACAATAACATTCCCTTCTTTTTTCATGGTAATACTAACTCTGCGAGGCGCTTCAAAATAAGAATCTTTTGGTGAAGATATCGCTTTTTTGATGAGGTTTCTTTCTATTATAAATCCATCATTACAAGAATACTCACTTACTTTGTGAGGGGAACCGATACCACAAGAAGAAAAGTTAATCCTCATGCTAAGTTCATTACAAGCTGCATCTTTTGGTTTGATGGTATAAGTTCCTAACCCAGTTGAGTCAAACTTAGACTCAAAATCTTTTAACAGACAAATACAGGCAGTATTTTCTTTATTGCCGCAACTGGTCGGTTTTTCAAAATCAACTCCATATGAATA
>JAHJGQ010000068.1 GCA_018824365.1 Nanobdellota archaeon
TTAAGTAAAGTAATTTAAAGAAAAATAAAAGTAAAATAAAGCAAAGAAAAATATAAGTAAAGTTAAGTAAAGTAATTTAAAGAAAAATAAAAGTAAAATAAAGCAAAGAAAAATATAAGTAAAGTTAAGTAAAGTAATTTAAAGAAAAATAAAAGTAAAATAGAAGTAAAGAAAAGAAAACTTTTATATACCTTTATTCTTTTCTTTTAAACTATTATCATGAAAATAAAAAGGGGTTTTAGTAAAAGTAGTTCTAGTTGGAACAGTGGTAGTAATTTATTCAAACATTTTTTTGCTTCAAAAAATTCAAAAAAAGGACAAGTGACTGTTTTTATCATCGTTGGAATCTTGATACTTTTCATATTTTCAGGTGTACTTTATCTTACTAAAGAAACTACTAAAGAAGAGTTTACTGCAGAAGGAGAGCCGATTGTGGAGTCAGTTCCGCAAACTTTTAAGCCAATCCAAACTTATACTGAAAATTGTTTGAGCAAAGTGGCTGAGCAAGGTTTATTGGTCCTTGGTCAGCAAGGCGGTTATATCTATCCCGATCTGGTTGGCGAATATTCTGTTTCTGATTCTACTGAGGCTGATGGTATCAATCTTGAGCCTTTGAAAGTTCCGTTCTGGCATTATAATACAAATCAAAATTCTAAGTATAATGTTGTCTATAATTCTTTAAAGCCGAAATTGTATGCAAAAGATGATCCGGTGATGAGCATAGAAGCGCAGCTTTCCAGATATGTAAATGAAAAGCTTGATGGGTGTTTAGATGATTATTCTTCCTTTGAAGGACAAGGTTTTGATATTGAAGTGTCTCCTATCAAAAGCGGTAAGTTGAAGGATGTGGAAGCAAAAGTTGGTGAAAGAACTGTCAATTTCCTGCTTACTATGAACATAAAAGCAAAGAAAGAGGATGTGGAATCTTCTTTACAAAAGTTTTATGTGAAAGTTCCTTTAGAACTGAAGCATTATTATGAGATTGCTGAGATGATTTCAGATGCGCAATCAAAAGATTTCTTTCTTGAAACACAAGGTTTAGAGATACTTACTGCTTATTCAAATGTTGATGCAAATTATTTTCCGCCTATCTCTACAATAAGGTTTGATCATGTTTCCACTTTATCCTGGAGTGAGTTTAATCTAAAAGAGAGGTATAAAGAACTGCTTACTTCTTATGTTCCTGCTTTACGTTTCCTGGGAAGCGAGAACTTTTATTATAATACTGATGATAGGGGTTTTCTGGCTCAGAGGATTGTTGATAACATGGTGCTTCCTTTAGTTGGTGCAGAAGATCTGGAAGTTTCTTTTGATTATTTTGGCTGGACTCCTTATTTTAAGACTAATAGTGATGCTGATGGTATTATCAGGCCGGAAAGTCTCTTTATCAGCGCTTTTGTACTTACTTACGGCCAGCAAAGATATGAGACACATTATGACATCAGTTATCCGGTATTGGTGACTTTGAATGATGCGGCTGCTTTGGATGGTAAAGGATATAAGTTTCTTTTTGCTTTAGAGTCAAATATCAGGAATAATGATCCTGGTGTGTCAGGAGTGCCGGCAGAAACTTATCCTCAGAGGATTACTTCTCTTGCTTGTAATAATGAGCAGAAAGATACAGAAATGTTGAAGACAGTTGTTGTTGACAGTTTTACCAAAGAACCTTTGGAAGCAGTAAAGATAGGTTTTACCATTCCTGAACAGGCAGAATGTGAGATGGGTTTTACTGATGAAGATGGTGCTTTTGAAAGTAATTATCCTTCTGTTTATGGCGGTGTTATGAATTATGTCCATGAAGGTTATCTGTCAGATTTTTATCCTATCGATACATATAAGTATAGGGATCAAAAAGCGTTGATAGGTTATTCTGTAGAAGGTTTGAGTGAGAAGGAAAAAGTTATCGAATTGCATAAAATAAAATCTATCAATGTCAGTGTAAAGAAAAAGAATGTCCAGAAATGTATAACTCCCTTAAGCTGTTCTTCCGTAACTATTCCATTTCCACCTTTTATCAAAGATATTTCCTGTAAAGAAGAAAAGAAGCAATGTTTCTTTAATAAAGGAAACACTTTGTTGTTAGGTGATCCGGTAGCAAGAGTTGTTGCTAATAGCAGTATGGCTAAATTTCATGATTATTATTTTTTCAATAAGGCTTTAGATATGGATGAAACTGAAGATGTCTTTATCAACTTAGAGAGGGTTGCCGGCTTCCATGAAGGTGAGACCAGCCTGGAGTTCAATACACCAATATCAATAAAAGGAAATAGTGTTGCTGAAGTTGAACTTGTTCCTGGAAAATATAAAGTTACAATCATGTCCAAAACAACCAAACCATTGGTGATTCCTAAGGATAGAAGATGTTTTGCATATGATGTGATGTTTTGGGAAACTGAAGATTGTTTTGATATTGATGGAAATAATTTAGATAAATATGTTAACGGAAATGTTAATTGGGATACGCCTGAAACTTATTTTGAGATCACTCCTGAAGATTTATACACTTCAAATGAAATTGTCTTTTATGTAGTTACTCAGGATTTATCATCTGTACCTTTACATATTGAAGTTGCTGGAGAAACCATTCCTTCCAGAGTAAGTGAAGATATGCAGCTGCCTGGAATGTTGATTAATGTTTCAAGGTTACCAGAAGTAAGGGCAGCTTTAGAACCTAAATTTATTGGAGCGGAAGGAGAGGAAAGTTGATGAAGTAAGTAATAATCATTTAGATGAAAAAACTTTAGATGAAAAAAACGAATAAAAAAAATTAGAAAAAATAAATTAAGAAAAAA
>JAHJGQ010000069.1 GCA_018824365.1 Nanobdellota archaeon
ATTTAATTTAAAATATTTTTTATTCTTTAATATCCTAATTTGAGAAAGATTTATAATTTTAAAAAAAACATACAACATTATGAAGTCAAATGGACTAAAATTGGTGATAGTACTGTTAAGTTTTTTGCTTATTCCATTTTCTTTTGCTGATGTTTTTTTGAATGGAACTTATATAGAAGTAGGCATTTATACTAATGGTGCCTATGGTTCCAGCGTTTCTGCTCCTGCAGGTTTTCATCAGATGGGAGGAAGATCTCAACTGGGTTTTGTTGCTGACATAGGTAAAGATGGATGGGATGTTGGAAGTCCAGCACAATCAGGAGATTATTTCATGCCCGGGTCGTGGGAAGAAGGGTTTATGGTTGAATGGAATACTGATTCAGAATATCATTATTTTAATGCAGGTTCAACCACCCAGATTCCTGTCACTAATTCACTTACTGAAACAAGTTCAGGGACAACCAAATCGGTAGTCTGGGGCGGTCAGGCGACGAACGGGAATGAGAAAGTCAATGTTGTTCACACCACCAGTTTTGATGAAAGTGATGCTTATTTCATAATAAATACAATCTTGACAAATGTTGGTTCTGAAGCATTGAACTCTTTTGAATACATGAGAACTGTCGACCCGGACAATGATAAAGATATCCCTACAGGAAGTTACCAAACGAGAAACTATATTGCTTACATTCCTAATAGTACCAGTAACAAGGCTCTCGTTGTTGCTAAAGGTTATACTTATACTAATGTTGTAATTGGATTGGGAACAATTGATTCCAGAGCAAGAGCATCGCCTATTGCTTCAGGTATTTTTGCTAGAGATCCGGATTATCCTTTAGACACCCCGCGTACTGAATGCACCAGCGCAAGCCCTTGCATTGCAGATATCGCCACACCTTTAGCTTTCCGCTTCGGAACTCTTTACCCAGGGCAGTCGGTATCAGTAGATTACGCTTACATCCTTAATGAAAACGATCTTGATACAGCATTAGGAGATATTGGTGCTGTCACGATATTGCAGCCAACAGGAACTGTTGCTGGTTCATCTGTAAACTTTCAGGCAACAACCAATAATGTTTCTGGCACAGACAGTATAGAATTCTTTGTTAATGGTACTTCTATAGGCATTGACACTATTCCAGATTTTGGCGGAAACTTCCATACTACGTTCGATTCAACTTCATTTCCTGCAGGAACACTAAGCCTAAAAGTAATCGCTAATTTTTCAGGAGGAAATTCAATCCAGAAGATGACAACAGTGATTGTTGATAATACCGGTCCGCCGATAAGTTTGGATACTCCTATTTCCAACCAGAATTTTGCAGGCACCGGAATAGATGTTAATGTTACAGGAACAAATGCCAGTCACCTTCCAACAAGGGTGAGTTTTTTTAGAGAGACAGACTGTAATGGCTCAATATTTTTATATGAAGACAGTTCAGCCCCTTTTCATACTGCATTTAATGTAAGCGACTTGCCAAACGGAGAGACAGTTGTAATCAAAGCAGTAGCTTTTGATACTGATAATAAAATGACAACAGCTTCTGTATCTGGCAGAGTTTACAATGGGGCTTCATTTTATAACATCCCTTCGGGTATTATTGTTGCAGATAGTTCTTTGGATACCACTCTTAACTCGGGTGATATTTTTTCTACAGAAAAACTCGTCCAGCTTAAAAGAGCTGACAAAAAAATAGTTGATCTAAAGTTAAATTTTCATGTTGGAGATGTGGATTTGATTCATCTGGTTCTTGATTCAGCAGATGATAATTTCAAAAAAATTAATGTCATAGACTTGAGCAGCGTAGAATCAATTGAGAATATCAATCAGAGCAATCATTCATTATATATTGAGAACGAGTGGCAAAATGGTGCGTATGTCTGTCCAGATGCTAAGACTACAGATGAAGTAAACACTTTTTGCACCAGTAAAACAAGCTTTACTCATCCAGAGTGTGCAAGTGGAACTGAAAAAAGCAGCATTTCATGCACTATTGACGATATTTACTATAAGTTAAACGGATTAGAAGGAACTGGTGTTGGCGCTAATGGGAATGCACAGCTAGTAATTTCAGACAGCGCAGAGGGTTCATCCGCTCATCTTGGAGTTGATATAAATTTCTTTGCTAATTATACAAATGCAACAAGCGGAGTACATATCTCAGGAGCTAGTTGTAACATCACTTTTGATGATAATCTCAGCACTTCTTTTGTGATGAATGAAGATACAATCAATGATAAATATAATTATACAAAATCAGGCGGTTTTTCTATAGTTGGAAATCATGATTGGTCAGTTCTTTGTTCTGCGACAAATTTCAATTATGTGAACACTACAGATAATGTTAATGTCATCACACCTTCTGTACCTGAATTTTCCGATTATGCAATATTCTTAATTTTAATTATAACTATTGGAGGGTTTTTTGTTATAAAGCATAAAAAATATTGAAGAAGGGTTAACATCAAATTTTTGATTGTTCTCGACTTCACATAATAAGTGTATTATACGGATACGTTTCACTCCAACCTAACTCATGGATTTAATAAGAACAAACTAAATACTATTTCTTGGGAGTTAAGTTAAACAAAAAAAACTAGATAAAAACAACTATCAGAAACAAAAATAACTTTATTTTTATTTTAAAATCTGCTTACCGGTTAGTGTTGTGATACCATTCTCAGTTTCAAGATTCAGCTCTTTTAAATTGTTGATGACAATATCATTGCCCATCAAATAGTAAGAAACATTGAATAAGTCTCTTATCCGAATCTTTTCTACGTTTGGTATTTCCAGTACTTTGAAAGGAACTTTTGCTTTCAGATGAGGATTATTTTCATCAAATAAACCTATAAAAGCTGTCCAAAGACCTTCACGATCCTTTCCTGGTTTTCTGCTAACAACTACGCTCTTGGCTTTGTAAGTAACCATATGTTTTTATTTTATAAAGTTCTCACTTTTAAACTTTACTAAAATATTTTTCATGTGCAGATAATAAGAAACTGCAAAACCTAAAGAGAAAAAGAATAAAACAAGAATTCTGCTAACCCAAATACTTCCCATAATATAGCCAAATAAAAATCCTATTATTATCAGAACAAAAGGTAAAATCGGCTCTTGGTATTTTTTAATATAATAAATTCTGCCACATACAAGTCCTGCTAATATAACTGATAAATAACTAAAAAAAGCATTTTTCAGCAACAAAGAAATTATAAAACCCAAAGCGATGAAAAATATCATAAATGATTCTGCCCATTGTTCATCTAATTTCATTTCTCAAACCTCTGAACCAATTAGAATAGCAATTATTCCTGATGTAGCACCAATGAATATAGCTATAATCAAACCAACTTTAGTTCGGCTTAATAGTAAGATTGCAGCTAATAATACAGTACCAATACCTATAAAATACCATGTCCTGGAACCAAAAAAAATCTTTAATCCATCTAATTGGGGTAAAGGTAATAACGAACAAAAACCCATGATCAAGTTAAGCAACAGGCCCTTGCTGAAGAAGTAACTTTGAGGGAAAATAAACAAGCCGGTTGCAAAGATCAAAGCTAAAATCATGTTTCCTAAAATTCCCCAGAAAGCAATTACGCCGTTCTGTGAGTGTGAGAAACCATACCTGAATTCACCCAAACGCTGTTTTATCATAAATGAAGCGATAACAGAACCGATGATTACTAAAGGAATCCTACCCGCACTAATCAAAGCGATAACCAAAGCAATGATTAATCCTACCCACCACACTTTAAATTCTGCTTTATAACCTTGACTTAAAGCGTAAACTTTCTGGCAGGATAGACGGAAAAAAAAGGATATGGCTGCGATTATAAAGACCAACAACAGGTTTGTTAAACCAATAACTAAACTAAAACTTTCATCTCCCCAATCACGGAAAGAAAATATAAACCCAGTAACAACGATAGCTACTAAAAGGCCAACAAATTCTTGTTTACTAAATCTTAAAAATTCTTTAACCCTTGCTTTAAGTTCATCAAAACTGACCATCTCTATGATTATTAGTTAATAATAGTATATAAAAATATTGGTTTGATAAATTGCCATCAACAAAATTATAAATCATAGGATCCCAATAAAGCGCTACATCCTCAACCTAAAGGTTGAGGTATTACGCCTTTATTTAGGATAATCATAAATGATTATAAAGTATCATAAAATTCTTTCATCAATCTTTCCAAAACATCAACATCATTAACACCAAGAAGGCTGCCTCTTAATTTTCTTGCACTTTTACAACCTTTAGAAAAATTCATAGCCTGCATCCTCATAGCAGAAACTTTAATGGAGGGATACTTTTTTGCATATTTCAAATAAGTGAAAAATAATTTAAGTTTTATCTTAGGTGATATTTCTTTGTATTTCCCAGTATTAAAATAATCGTTAATCTGGCTGAAAATTAATGGATTAGAAGCGGCAGCCCTGCCTACCATTATATAATCGCAACCAGTTTCTTTGATCATCTTTTCAGCGTCTTCTGGAGTTTTTATATCACCATTTCCAACAACAGGTATTGAAATGGACTTTTTAAGTTTCTTTATCAAACTCCAATCCGATTTTCCCGAATAACCCTGTTCAACTGTCCTTGGATGAAGAGTTATCATAGTAATACCTTCTTCTTCAGCTATTTTAGCTATCTTCAAAAACTTATCAGGCTGATTTACCCCAGAACGCATTTTAAGAGTTACAGGCTTAGAAGAATTTTTCACTAATGTTTTGAATATTTCTCTGGTAAGCTTTGTCTCTTGCAATAAAGCAGCGCCGGCCATCTGTTGTGTAATGTTTGGAGCAGGACAGCCCATGTTATAATCAATAATATCTGCATATGGAGAGATTATTTTTACTGCTTTCTCAAGAATTTTCAAATCTGAACCAAACAACTGGATAGATAAAGGACGTTCTTTGTCAGAGAACTCTATAAATTCAGTAATTTTCTTTTTATCTTCTTTTAGCAATCTCTCTTTTGCAACAATAGCATTAATACTTGTCAGCTCCGTAACTACAAGACCCGCTCCATGTTCTTTGCATAAAAGTCTAAATGCAGGATTGGTTATTCCTGCCATTGGAGCAAGAAAAACTCTACTAGAGAATTTAGGCAGTTTTTTCATATTCATTTTACTATTCTTTTTCATAGATGCCTAAATATAGAAATATTTATATAAATTTATTCTTAAATTAAGATTATGACCGAGGATAAAGCAATAAATTATAATAGAAGATTAATTGATTTTACCTGTAAACTATTCGCTGTTTATCGCATGGAAAATGGTAGAGAATTAGTTTTTAATTCCAGAAATCTTCATTTAGCTTTAAAAAAAGGATTGGAAGACACTTTATCAGAATATGAAGAGAGAGATGTTCCAAGAACAATTCAAGAAGTTGAATCTACATTAAGTTTTGTGGATGGTTCTTATGGACTTATTTGCAGAGAATTGGGAGATATTCTAGCTTACTCACACATGATAGGGATATTACATCCTCAACCGCCAACATTCAATGATGAAAGAA
>JAHJGQ010000070.1 GCA_018824365.1 Nanobdellota archaeon
CCCTATCCGTTTTTTTAGAACTCCCCCATTAGATTATAAATTATTTTACGAAGTAAAAACTATATGTGCGTAGCACCTGAACTCCCCCTCTTTTACAAAATAGTAATTCAAAAATTGTATTTAACGTCCGAATTAACCGAAGTGCTTTAAGTTGCGAAGCAACATTAAAGCATTTGGGTGTAGTGGAAGCTGGCTACGAGTGAGGGTGACAATTTGCGACAGCGACTTACAGAAGCGGATTTTTCGGGATTGACATCCACTTGCTTCATCCCATACCCGAACGGAGTGGACAGCTGGAACGAAACTGGTTAATTCGTGTTAAATCCTACCGACTACGAAGTGGGAGGTACAAGGTTTAAGTTCCGAAGGAACATTAAACCACAGAGTAAAATTTAAGTTTACATCAATCACCCGAAGGGTTCATACTGTTTAGGACTCTCTCACGTTTTACATAGAATAGTACATTAAGGGGCAATCTCTATTTTTAGTTTTAAATTTAGTTTATTTCGGCACTTTTTTAGAATATTTTTTAAAGTTAGAGTTATAATTGTGTGTTATGAAAAGAAGAATTAGTGATATTTCGGCAGGAGCAGTCATATTTAGAAGAAGGAATAATCTTGAATTTCTGTTGTTAAAGAATAGGTTTGATGAATGGGAATTAGCAAAAGGTCATTTACAAGATAAAGATATTAGAAAGAGTGCTCTCATAGAGGTTTTAGAAGAGACTGGGTTTGATGCAGTAGAGTTTATAGATGGTTTCTTTGAGAAGATATCTTATGTTAAAGAGTTTGATAAGGAAATCGCTGACAAAACAATTTATTTTTTTTTGGTTGAAAAAGATGATGAAATTAAGTTATCAAAAGAACATTCAGAATTTTGCTGGAAGGATTTAGGATATAGTTGTTCTTTAATTGTTTTTGATGAGCAAAAAGCACTGTTAGAGAAAGCTACTAGTTTCATCAACTCAAAACTCTCCTAAATACTAACTCTAATAATTTTCCATTTATAGTTAGTTCTCCTCCATTTTCTTTTATCATTCCTGTTTTGAGGAGGACTTCAGTATCAAGATCATCTTGTCTTGTTGCATTACCAGAAAAGATTCTTTGGATCAATTCTCTTTGTTTTCCTGTGAAATGTTTGTCAAATATATGTTGGTAAACTCTTTGACTTTTATCTGCAAGATTGGCTGTTCCCTCTTCTAGAGATTCATCGCTAAAATCTCCTCTGACAGAGTAAGATTCAATACATAAGTTAATAAGATCTCTTCTTCTCATTCCCGAATATTGAAGTAATTTATCTGGAACTTCTTCAAGAGGGGAGCTAGCTAACAATCTTGCATCTTCATAATTAAGGGAACCAACAACAATCAGATTATCTAGATGTTCCCGAAAAAGAGAATTTATATTTCGTGGTTCAATGTGAACTCCTAAAATAACGGGAGAATCTTTTGCTCTATCATGTATTGCTTGAAAAAGATCTTCATCATACAACAAATCAGTTACAGAATCAAGAAATAGTGCATGATTATCTCTTTCCAGTTCTGCTGGGATGTCCTGAACAGAAATGTTCTTACAATAAACTTTTCTAAGAGGTTTTCTGTGGTGTGAGTATCTTCTTGCTAAAGAGCTTTTTCCAGAACCATGATATCCAGCAATAATACATAAACCTGTTTTGCTTAGGATTGTATCAATCCCATCTTGTTCTTGTTGTTGAATAGGTAAACATTCATTTTCTAACAAATCTTGATAAGCTTTTATGATGTCAGTCATGTTTATCCTCAAAAACAGATTTTAAAATTGCCTGGTGAACTTCTGGAACTGATTTTTCTCCATCAATAAATGCAAATCTATGTTCTCTTCCTAAAGAATCAAATTTATTGCAGACAGCAGTAACATACTCTAAATCTTTTGTCAAGGAATATTCTTTGTCTGTTGCAACTGCTCTATCTACAGCAATTTGAGCAGGAACTCTTACATAAATAACTTGTCCAGGAAGAGGAATATTGTAAGCAAGTCTGTATAAGTCAGCAAGAGGAACACCTAAAGAACTACACATAGCCAAAGTTGAAAACTTTTGACGGTCTGTAATGACTACTTGTCCCTCAGAAATTCTTTCTTCAACATAGTTTTCATCAAATTCTTGTCGTTGAAGTTCACAAAACATTTCAGCAATTACAGGAGCATTTCTATAAGGATCACTATTTCTTAGTGTCTTTATTTCTTCGGCTAATTTATTTTTTAGTCTCTGGCAGAAATGGATGTTTTGACCTGTCCGTTGAGCATATTCAGCTAAAAGTCTAATTTGAGTTGTTTTTCCTGCTCTAGGTAAACCCTCAAATGCAACGTAATTATCCCATTTGCTAGACGTTTGTACTCCTACAATTTTTCTTATCTGCTCAACTCTTCTATCCACAGTTCCTGTAATTGCATAGAAAGGAAATTCTTGAAGTAATGTATGTATTCTTTCGTCAACACCATGTCTAAATCCATTTGAAAGTGGTCTAAAACCATCATCTTCCAAAGATATTTCTGGGGGTAAATAGATTAAATGAGTATATGCATTTGCGTTAGATAAAGCTGTTCTTTGAAATTCATCAAACCCATCTCTTGTTTCTACTGTATCACCACATTCCATTAAGGCATAAGCAACAGAATTTATTGTGCATCCATCAGATACAAATTCATCATGTTGCTGTTCTGCATCTATTCTATTGGATAACCCCACTCTTTCTAACGTCCATGATTCTTCTGCTGATAATTGATCTAATTTTTTACCTGGAAAAAGCTTTTCAACGGTGTCTTTTATTGTATCTCCTCTAACAAAATGTAAGCCAAGACTTTCTGAGCATGCATGTGCAA
Source organism: Nanobdellota archaeon (assembly GCA_018824365.1). Lineage (GTDB taxonomy): Archaea > Nanobdellota > Nanobdellia > Woesearchaeales > GW2011-AR9 > JAHJGQ01. The sequence goes on from JAHJGQ010000070.1 coordinate 2,859, forward strand.
GAGTAGTTTTGCCAGTGGAATGCGTTCCAGTAATTGCAATTTTCATTATTTAAATTACTATTCCATAGTAGTTTATTAAGTTTTTGTTAAAAGTGCCGAAATAATTTTAGTTAACAGTATAATTTTTAGAGATTGCCCCTCTTTTTATTTTTATATTTAGTTAAAGAAGAGAGTTTACGTCGTAGTGAGAGAGTCCGTTTTTAGCATTATCAAAACTTAAATTTTATTGGATTTAACATCCGAATTAAGCGAAGTTGTTTAAGTTCTGGAGCGAAGCGGAAGAACATTAAACAATTTGGGAAATGTCCCGAGCTGAGGGACTTTCCGCTTAATTCGTGTTAAGAGACCCGACTGGAGATTTTTAACGACCG
>JAHJGQ010000071.1 GCA_018824365.1 Nanobdellota archaeon
ACTTGTTGGAAAGTAACTAGAAATGCCGTCACAAAATCCCAATATTTCAAGACAATTGAAGTTATGCAAGAGTCTCTAGAGTTGTTCTGGAATAAACATATTTTTAAGCAAAAGTTTATGCGTTATTTATGTCGCTAACTATATAAAGCTCTGTAGAAACCCCTGCCAAATGGCAAGTGAGCACAAGACTATTCGTAAGACAAGCCATGCCATCTTCTTCGAAAATGACTTTAAATTTGGAATTATTGGTTAATCGAAAGATGGTGCGAACGTAAGGGTTTCTACAGAGCCCTAATATAAAAAATCTTCTTCATCCAAATCTGGATTACAATAATCAATTTTTTTCCCAAGAATGTATTTTTTCATCTCAAAAATTCCACTTTCCTCAATGACGTAATCACCAACTGGACGATTAGACCTTATTGCATCAGCAAGACATAGTGCTTGAGAATCTGTAAGTAAAGTAAGCATTATTAATGGATCTATATCTTTAAATCTTTGATCTTCAGCGAAAAATTCAAAATCTTTCTTTAAGACAGCTTCCTGTAAATCCCAGTTTATTTCATGATAAACATTCTTATACATCCATTCTCTTAATTCAAGAAAAGCCTGAGCCGTTTCACTTTTCTGAAAACTAATAACTCCGGCTTCAGTACTTTCTTTCACTAACTCAGTGATGCATTGAGTAGTTAAAACGCGATGGCTTTTACTAAAATCAAAAACCTCAGGAAGATCATGAATCCTTAACCTACCCATTCTTACTGCATCATTTATATCGGCAAAAGTATATGAAAGTTTGTCTGCATACATCACCACTGCACATTCTAAAGATAGTTTAGGATTAACAGCCAATTCATGTCCTTTGCGAGAATGATTGAGCATGCATTGTAATGTTGGATAAGTTAAGTTAAGACTGATTTCATCTTTCCTTTCAATTTTTTGGGCAACAACAACTCCATAAACAGCATGATTAAATACTTTCTTTTTTCCATTTTCTGCAGAAAGATCTGTAATCACTTCTTCACCATGATGGCCAAAAGGAACATGTCCTATGTCGTGACCTAAAAGACCAGCTCGGCACAAATCGGTATTCAAACCAAGAAAGTCAGAGATGACCGCACCAATAGAAAGGGCTTCATAGGAATGAGACTGTCTATTACGAACGTAAGGGTTAGAAGGATTTGGAAATACTTGTGGTTTGCCGGTCAATCTTCTAAAAGCTTTAGAATTAACAATCTTGGCTTCATCTCCTACAAAAGGATTTATTGGCAAAGGATCTTCAGTATCTTGAAATGGATGTTTTCTTCTTGGAATTCCGCAATATTTCTTATCACTAAAAGCACCCTTATAATCAAGTATACTTTCTCTCATATATCATTTAACTGTAACTATTTTAATATTGATTTAGGTGATAAAATCTAATCATTTAAGAACATAACATTAGAAAAAAAATGGCGAAGGGGGGACTTTCATGTTATAAAAAACATTTTGAACCCCCAACCTCCACGTAACCCCATTAAAGCATATTTTTCATCAGCTTAAAGCCTCATAGCTCATCAGATATGAGCGTGGCGCTATAACCAGGTTAAGCTACTTCGCCATTTAACTTAAAAAGAAGTTATACCATATAAAAAGATTACTATTTATTTTAACAACTCCACTACTTCTTCAACACTCATATCTCCGGGATTCTTAACAATAGAATGCATACTTCCACCACCATCACTATTCCATCTAGGCATGATATGGATATGTAAATGAGGTACTACTTGACCTCCAGCAGTATTATGATTCCAGCCGACGTTAAAACCGTCCGGATTAAGAACTTCTTGTATTCTTTCCATTACTCTTTTAACAATAACCGTTACTTTCTGCAATAAATTATCATCCAAATCAAAAATTGTCTCTCCATGTTTCTTAGGAATAACAACACTATGTCCTTTAGCATGGGGCTTAACGTCAAGAAAAGCTAAAAAATCATCATCTTCATAGATCTTATAACAAGGTATATCACCATCAATAATCTTACAAAACACACAGTTTTCCATTTTAACCAATAAAAATTTTACTTATTTTTTTTTGCTGTAAATTCAGTTTTTTTAATGATTTATCACAACAAAATTTAAATAATCTCTATATATTTAAAGATTATGTTAACCGTAAGAACTCAGATAAAAGATATCTTAAAAGAATCTGGTCTAGGTGTTGAAAACATTTCTAATGATTTCATGGACCATTTAGATGATAAAGTTAAGCAACTAATTCTTGATGCAGCAAAAAGAGCTAAAGAGAACAGTAGAAGAACAGTAATGGGAAAGGA
>JAHJGQ010000072.1 GCA_018824365.1 Nanobdellota archaeon
CATCTTTTAGAAATTTTTTTTATCAAATGTGGAAAGTAGCTAAGAAATAGAAATTGTCCCTCCATTGTTTTTTAGTTTTAGGAACTCCCCCATTTTATTTTAGAACTTAAACACAATTGAAACTAACATCGCGCGCTGTTAAATACGTTTTCCGTTACGAGCGAAGAGGAGTTCGGAAAACCTGCGTCCGCAGAGTAAAATTTCCATTTCCAATCAATTCTGCCGAAGGCAGACTATAGTTTAAGGGGGAGTTCAGTTCTATCCAGCTCGGAGAGCCTTCAAGAACATACATTAATGAGACAATTTTAAGACAATCTAAGGCGAAGCCTCTTCAAGTTAATGCAGTTTAGGGGAGTTCCGTTTTCGTAATTTTCAATCGTAATCTTTATATAGAAGTTATGCCTTGACTTATGATATATCACAGATAGGGGGGAGTTCCGTTATGGTTAATACAAGACAAAAGATTATTGATTATTTGAAAAAAGCAGACTGGCCATCAACCACTGAGGACATAGCTGCTGATGTAAAAGTTTCTTGGAATACTGCACAGGTTCATCTTCTCAAATTACTTCATGAAGGGATTGTAAAATACAAAAAAGTAGGCAGGCAGAATCAATTCTGGCTAAATGAAGGTTATGAAAAATACTTTAAGGGGGCGAAAAAATGAAATATCTAATTTTTGGAGTTTTGCTAATATCTATTATTGCTTTAGCAGGTTGTTCACAAACGGTTGTTAAGTATCAATGTGCAGATGGCTCTTTTGTGGATTCTGCAAATTCTTGCTCATCAGTAAATTGTAAAACTGATTGTCCACAATTGGATTGTGCTTCATGTCCAGCAAAAATAGAATATCAAGAAAAAATAGTTGAAAAACCCGTTCAGGTATTGAAATACCAGTGTGCCGACGAAACTATTAAAGATAAGTTAAGTGACTGCCCTGTAATCCCCGAATCTCAAAAGATTTCAAAGTTGAAATCATTTAGTGGAGATTCAGATACAGTTACTGAGCAATTTTACTTAAAATCAGGACTTACTATTTTTAAATTAAACTATGAGGGTGATAGCAATTTCCAAGTGTACTTAATAGATGGAGATGGCGATAAAAGTATCTTTGTAAATGAGGTTGGAGAATATAGTGCAACCAAATCAGAAACAATATCTAACGCAGGATATTATCGTTTAGAAGTTGATATTGGCTCTTCATTTACAGGTAGCGGTTTTTCAAGTAAAGCAGATTGGAGTATAGATGTTGAGCAATAAAAATGGTATTTGAAACATTAGTGATAATATATGTGGTATTATGGATTATTCCATGCATGATTATTGCTAGTGCTAAAAATAAAAGTGTCGGAAATGCATTTATTGCAAGTCTCTTATTCGGTGTTTTTGCTTTAATATACTATATTTTTGCAAGAAGCGAACCTCCCAAGGAAGAAAAATCAACTTTAAAGTGTACTGGTTGTGGGGCTAAAGTTTCTCATTCAGATAAATTCTGTCCTGATTGTGGTGCAAAATTTGAAGATGATGGAATAGACTGCCCAAAATGTAAAACACATAATAAGAAGAATGTAAAATTTTGTACAAAATGCGGTCATAAACTAATTAATGAGCCAGAACCAGAATTTATCTGCGAATACTGCGATAAGAAATTTAAATCAGAAGATGTATTAAACAAACATTTTGATGGGTGTGAAGCAAAGAAGATAAAGAATGAGAAAGACACAAAAACAGCGGTATGGGTTGTAAGTGTTTTAGTTTTTGTCTGGTTCAGTGTATATTTTTTAATTAACAATAAAATAAATCTTATCCCACTTTTCTTAGTGGGTTTTATTGTGACTCCATTTTTTGATAAGCTCTTTAATCAATATAAGAAGAAAAATAATCGTTTAAAACATTTTGAGTTTAATTGGTGGAAAAAAGGAATTGTTATTTTAACAATAATATTTTTATTCATTTTCATCAATTGGTTAACTCCTGAATGTCCAAAATCATGCAATGATAACAATTCTTGCACTAATGATTTTTGCGGTGCTGAAACTGGCTATAAATGTATGAACACATTAAAACTGAACTGTAAAGGCAATGGAATATGTGAAAGTGGAGAATATGGCACTTCTGATTGTCCTAATTGCGATGATAATAATAAATGTACCGCAGATTCTTATGATTCAGCTTCAAAACAATGTATTCATGTTGAAATGAAAGGGTGTGTACAATGACTATAAAGGGAGACGCTGGAGAAATTTTACTTTTTATGTATGATTGCTATGTAAATGACAAAGGTTCTGTTAATCCAGAAAAGTTATTAGAAACTACAAAATGGAAAGGTAACAGAATAGACAGAGCAGTCAAATATCTAAAAGAGATAGGTGCAATAGATATTGTTCTAACTATGGGCAATCATCAAGGAGTTCAACATTTTATTTTGAAGAAAATAACTCCATTAGGCATAAATACTGTTGAAGATCAACCAGAATTTAAGAAAAATTTTGGTTTTGAAGTATATTTAGGCTTATTAAAATTCAGTTGGGGTGCTTCTGAAAAATGACTGATTCAGACAAAGCATTAATAGTATTCCAAGGTCAGAAAATCAGGCGTACTTGGTTTAATGATGAATGGTGGTTTTCTGTAGTTGATATTGTGGGGGCTTTAACCCAAACCGATAGAGCCAGAAAATACTGGTCTGACCTAAAAACTAAGCTACAGGAAGAGGGTTTTGAACCGTCCGAAAAAATCGGACAGTTGAAATTAAGGGCTGAGGATGGAAAATTAAGGCTAACTGACTGTGCAAATACAAAAAATATGTTTAGGATAATTCAGTCAATTCCATCACCCAAAGCAGAGCCATTTAAGCAATGGTTAGCTCAAGTAGGGTATGAGAGGGTTCAAGAAATAGAAAACCCAGAACTAGCCCAAAAGAGGATGAGGGAACTTTACAAAGCAAAAGGATATTCTGATGATTGGATTGAAAAAAGAGTTAGAGGTATTGCTGTAAGAGATGAACTCACTGATGAATGGAAGAAAAGAGGTTTGCTTGAGGAAAAAGGGTATGCAATACTCACAGCAGAGATTTCAAAAGCCACATTTGGCATGACTCCCAGTGAATATAAGAAATTCAAAGGTTTGAAAAGAGAGAATCTAAGAGATCATATGAATGATTTGGAACTTATCTTTACAATGTTGGGTGAAGCATCAACTACAAGGATAGCCAGAAATAAAGATGCTCAGGGTTTTGTTGAGAATAAAGATGCAGCAAAAGAGGGCGGAACAGTTGCAGGTGTAGCCAGAAAAGAACTTGAGCATAGAAGCAAACAGAAAGTATCAACATCAGAAAATTATCTTGAAGAACCAGAAAAAAAGAAGAAACTCCCCCATAAGAAATAAGGAACTCCCCATTCAGTTTAAAATTGTCCCCCTCAAAAATTATAAATTTCTGCGAAGCAGACTATATGTCCATTAGGACGAACTCCCCCGTTTTTCTCTTCTAAGAAATGGAAATTTTATTGTATTTAACATTATTTAATAGTATTAAAAACACAAAAACAATATAAATGATTCTTGGTTCTTCAGGATTATGTCTCTCTTTAAAGATATGCTTAGAAGCGGTGAAACATTATTTAGAGACACCGTTGTTTTGGATTTTGATTTTCA
>JAHJGQ010000073.1 GCA_018824365.1 Nanobdellota archaeon
ATTGTGATCCTTATGAGAACATGTTAACTTGTCCAAAAGATTGTACTACTTGTCCAATTCAACAAGATTGTACTACTCCTGATAATGATAATGATGGTTTAAGCGATGATTATGAGGATTATCTTAATACAAGTATGGGTAAAAACGCACCTGCTTCAGTTGGCAGTTGGTATGATAAAAATAAAAAAGATTCTGATAATGATGAAGTACTCGATGGAGAAGATTTCTGTCCAGGAACAGATAATCCAAAAGATAATAATGGGAACCCGCAATATACAGTATCGAATGGAAGAATTAACTTCAATGGCTGCTATTCTGGGGATGTAGGTACACAAAATCAAGGAGTAAGACCGGATGGCTGTTTTAATTTAAAAGATACAACATTCTCACTGAATTATTATGCAGGCTCTGGTACTTGTGATTCTTATCTTAAAAAATGAAATTGATAACCAAAAATAATTTTTTGAGGTTAATTTTTATTTTCTTAATTATTAATTTGACTTTCTCTGCATTTGCAGAAGGTTTTCTGCAAAAGAATGATGTTCCGTTAGAATCATTAGCTCTGGGAACTGCTGCAATAAGTCCGAGTAGCGGCACTGTACAGAATGGAAATGAGTTTACTGTGGAAATTATCGCTTATCCAAGTATTTCTACTCTTCAAGAAGGTTCAAATAAATTCAATAATTATGAACTACTTTTATATTATGATGCAAATTATATAGATTTTGTTTCAGTTGAAAATCTTGTAGATGGGCTTGATGTTGATAAAGAAAGTGCCACAACAGGAATGGTAACTTTTGCAGTTTCAAAACCTTTTGGAGCATTCTATCAAAATCAGCCGACAAGATTGGCAAAAATGACTTTCCTTGCTAAAAAAGCAGTTACCAATAACGAGATTACATTATATAAATTAAGTATAATAAATTCTTTAGGTGATAAAGGTAACAATGCAGAGCTGATTACTACAATCAATAATGGCTTAATTACCATCACTGACTCTGGGGGAAGCGGAGGAAGTGGGGGAAGTTCCTGTTATTCAAATTGTGACAACAAACAATGCGGTACAGATGGTTGTGGGAAATCTTGCGGCAGTTGTCCTGAAGGACAATTATGTAAAAATGATCAATGCGTGTGCGTACCAAACTGTCTTGGGAAAGAATGCGGTGATGATGGCTGCGGTAATTCTTGCGGTACTTGCAGCGGGGATTTAGTATGTCAATCTAAAAAATTGACAAGTACCTGTGTTTCTAAAGATGTATTAGAAGAATATGAGAAATCTTTAGAAGAAGAAACTAAAAAGAGGACAGAATCTCCTAGTAGTACGGGTAGTATCTTCTGGATTATCTTTGGAGCTGTCTTTATTATTGCTGCTCTGGTCTTATTTTATTTTCTCATCTGGAAGAAAAAGAATAAAGGAGGAGAAACCCCGCCTATGAATAACCAGCAGCAAGGACCAGTATCATAATTTCCTGCATTAACGATTTTTTTCTTTTTTCATTAAAGACAAATAAAGCAGTTTTTGTCGTGCAATAATAAAACGGAAAAATTTATAAGGAAAATTCATTTAATATGTTGATGATAAAAAAAGAGAGAAAAGCAACTTTATCTTATCAAAAGATTCTCATCGCATTATTTGTTATAATTCTAATCATTGTTTTAATAGTAATTAGTATTCAGATAAAAAAAAGAAACGCTGTAGTAGGGATGGGGGGATTTGGTGGAACTCCGATAATATCTCCACCACTAAAATCAATTTCTGATGGACATCTATTTGCAGTTCAAATCAGTCCGCCAGTTGCAGTGCAATATAATTTAACTTCTCAAGACTGGAGCATTCCGGAGAAGTTAGTCATAGAAGTTTCAGGAGACCCAGATACTACTGCAATAGATAATCAAAATCCCATTTTTCATGATTATCAATTTGTAGTATTTTATAAAAAAGATTATCTGGAGTTTAAGCAGGCAAAGAATTTAGTCCCTGGTTTTAACTACCCTTTTAATATTGTTCATAATCCTGATCTGGGAAATGATTTAGGAAAATTAACTTTTTTTGGGACAAGCAATTTATATGCAAATAATTATGACACAAACAAAGTTACTTTTGTTGAACTGACTTTCGAAACAAAAAAACCAACAGCAAGTA
>JAHJGQ010000015.1 GCA_018824365.1 Nanobdellota archaeon
GTGCTACTGGTTGTAGTTGGAAAAATTCATATGGTTCTGGTTGGTGTGAAGAAGTTCAATGTTGGTTATGGGATGGTTGGAAAGGTGGAGATGCCAATGCCTGTGTAAATAATTCTTATGGTTTAAACTGTGCCTGGGATGATGCTTATAGTGGATGTTATCCAAATCTTGATACTTCTTGTGCTAATATCACTTCTGAAAAAGCATGTATGGATACATTTTATTGTTGGTGGCAATATACTGATTGGAATAATGTTAGTGCTGGTGGTAATTGTAATGATCCTGGTTCTTTTGGTGGTATGGTTGATACAACTTTTTTTAGCTCAGATAATCCGGGATGTTACATTTATGATGGTAATCAGACTAATTGTGAATCTATAATAGGCTGTGAATATTCAAACGGAGAATGTAATAGTGCAGTTGGTCACGCTTATGAAAGTTACATTAATAGCAATGGGATTAACTGTACAATAATCAATACTACTGCTTTGTGTAATGATATCTCTGCTTTAGGAAGTTGTTGCAGTTGGTCTAATGGAAATTGTGCTGAGGCAAAAGCAGATAATTCTTGTAAAGAAAAAGCTACAAAATCATTGGAAAATTTAGGTTTTGGAAAAACTCCAGCTTGTCGTGATGTAGTGATGACTGCGGCTGATGATGCGGCTGCGCAAGTGATGTGTAATAAATTAAGAACTGATGTGGGGTTGCCTTGTAAATGGTATAATGATACAAATGAATGTAAAGTTACTGCAGATCTACAAAACAAAACTTGTGATACTTATGATAATGATAAACTTTGTTCAGGTGCAGGTTGTAAATGGGTTGCAGAAAATTATTGTAATGGGGATGTTTCTGTACCTATAGGAAGATGTGAAGCAAAAGGTAATTCTGAAACGAACTGTAAACAAGCTTGTTATGCTTGTGATTATAAATTTGATGGGACTAATCACAGTTCTGCTGCTGCCAATAAACAATATTGTGAAGGAGAAAATCCAAAATGTGAATTTACAGCTGATGCTACCGCCTATAATGGTTTTGGTTGGTGTAAAGCTAAAGAGAAGTTTAAGAATGGAGTTTATGGTGATTGTAAAACAAGTTGTGGAAGTTGTACTGGAATGGGTCAACCAGATGCTGCTAATCAATATTCTGGCAGCTCAAAGAGTTTTTCAACTTGTCTTACTCCTAAATGTTTCTGTGAACAGGCTTCTGAATTTGATTATGTTAAATGTAAATGGGTTGCAGATGATAATAAAGCAGAAGGCGGCAATTGTGTTGATAGTAGTGAGAGAGTTTGTGCAGATGCTTGTGACAGATGTGAAACTCGTGATGATTGTGCTAACAAAGGAAGAAGTGCAATGAATGCTACTGGTTCTTGTTCTTGGTCAGGTAGTGATGAAGATGGTGCTTGTACTAAAGCAGGAGAAAGTACAGAAATTTGTTGGGACGGCATAGATAACGATAATGATGGTGATGTTGATTGTGCGGATTCAAGTTGTTTCTCTGATTCGTTCTGTGGTTTTGTTTCAGGTGATTGTTTTGCTTGGAGTACTCAAGCAGCTTGTCAAGCAGCTCAACTTGATAATGGGTTGAATTGTACTTGGGTATCTGATGCTTGGGGAAGCTGGTGTGATTTTCCAGGTTCAGATTGTTGGAAATTAGATGGAAATTCAACAGGATGTAGTGCTAGAGCAGATTGTGATTGGTCTTCTGGAGACGGAAATAGTTGGTGTGAACAAGATTGGAGTATTGGGGAAGTTTGTTATTCAGCTCAATCTGAAACAGCTTGTGGTTTAGCTGGTGATTGCAGTTGGCAAAATGATACTTGGTGTTCTGGTGCAGGTTCTACAACTGATTGGTGTCAAAGTAATGGTGGTTGGTGTAATCCAACAGCATTTGCGCCTGCTAATTGTTGGCAGTATGATACTAATAGTACTGCTTGTGCTACTGCAGATAAATGTGCTTGGCAATCCAAAGAATGGGGCCCAAGTTGTGAAGTAGATTGGTCTGCTAATTGTTGGAATTATGCTGATTCTGATTCTTGTGCTGGAGATTCAAATTGTGCTTGGAGAACTAGTTCAGGTGGAAGCGGTAGCTGGTGTGGTAATAAATTTGACAAGTGTTGGGATTATAGTACATCGGGAACTTGTGCTGCTGATAGTAATTGTTTTTGGGATTCTTATGATCAATGGAATAGTTGTAAAGCAAAATGTTGGGATCCAGATAATAATGACGCCTCTTCTTGTAATGCTGTAAGTGGTTGTATGTGGAGTGAAGGCTGGTGTATGGAAGATTGGAGTACTGGCACTGGTAATTGTTGGGACTATGCTTCAGTAGAAACTGGATGTAATGCAACTAACAATTGTAAATGGAAAGGTTCTGGTTGGTGTAATCCAAAAGGTTTTGCGGGAGGAGATGCTTCTGGTGGTTCTGGTAGTGGTTCAAAAACCGGAATGGAATGTTGGAAGTATGATGGAAACCAAACTGCTTGTACTAATAACACTTTAATTGGAATGACTTGTTCATGGATGGAAGAATTTAGACCAATGTGTGAACCAGATTGGAGTGTTGAATGTTGGCAAAATTATAATAGAACTGATTGTACTATTGGAGGATGTTATTGGAACGGAGCAAGTGAAACTGATGGTTGGTGTTCAAACACTTTCGATCAATGTTTCATGAATATTACTTTAAGTATGAATGAAACACTTTGTAATGCTAACACTTTTTGTAACTGGACAAATGCATCTTTCGGAGGATTTGATGATGGTTTTGGCGGCGGCGGATTCTTTGAAGGGATGGGTATCCAAGACTTCGGCGGTCTTGGAAATGGAGGAGGAAGATGTGAGCCTAGCTGTTTCCAGGCAAGTACAGAAGCAACATGTGGATCTAGCTGTAGATGGATGACTGGTTGGTGTAATCCTCCTGGAATGGTAGAAATGTTTGTTGGGATGGAAAATGGTCCGCCAGCAATCATAGCTAATGATGATTGTAGTGGTAATGAAAATATCAACGCTTATGTTGATCTTTGTGGAGTAGGAGTTAAAGACATGGGTGACGCATTTGGATTTGGTTCTGGAGTAAAAGATATCAGTCAAGCAGGAGTTTGTAATAATGAAATGATTGGTTTTGGAAATAACCAAGTTTCAGGAAACGGACAACAGACAACTAAGTTTTACGTTTACATGGACACTGATGGTTTAACATCTGGTGGATGTGCTTTATCACATAATAATAGCGCGGTAGGTTATGAATTTATGTTTAAGTATATCGCTGAATGGAATGGTAATTTAAGTAAAGTTGTCGAAACGTTTAATCCTTACCGTTGTAAATCTGGTGGCTGGGAAGCAGCAGACATTACTTTAAGTACTTGGAAGAAGAAAATGTGTTCAGAGATTCAAGGATTGATGATAGCTGTGAACAAGAAAGGATTAGAAAAATATCCTACTTTGTATGATACTACAAATGACTTTAGAATTTATGTAGCTACAGCAAACTTAACGACAGATGTTACTAGCCCAACAGATACTGCAGGCCCTGGATGGTTTACTGCTGGAGCAGTTGACTTTGCAATTAATTCGTTTTCAGATGCTGGTGCAGATATGTCAAAGTATGAAGATATTTTCAAAGATGGTTATGTAAAGCACGAGGATTGTTATTCGACAGGAGATGACGATGATGATGGATTAACTAACTGTGATGATTGGGATTGTGAATCTTCTCCTAATTGTGCCTCAACAGGTGTTAATGCAGCAGGATATGCAGACACGTCAATGCCAAAAGTTAATGGTATTAAAATTGAGACTTATCCTGATTCAGCTTTAGTGATGTACGATACTAATAAACCAACTAACGGAACGTTGTTCTTTTACTACAATGATTCAACTTGTACTTCAGTAAATACAACTATTTATGATGCTGGGGTTATAAAAACTACAGTTAAGAATTCCAAGTTGTGGCATAGTGGAGAACTCTACAATGATGGTGGTATTGCTTCGTTAAATTATGCGTTGGCCTTAAACACTACTTATTATTACAAATTAAAAGTTTGTGATAGTAATAGTAAGTGTGCGGTAAGTGCTTGTACTAGTTTTTCAACGCCTGTAACTGTGGCTGAATGTTCATACTGTAACTTTGTGACGAGAATTAACGCACCAACTGGTTGGAACGTTTATTATGACTTGGATCAAGATGGAACTTATGAACACTGGCAAGGAAATGTTTGTGGTCCTAATGCAGGAATGAAGACTAACTACACTACAGGAAGAAGAGCGAACATTAAATTAAACCATAGTGATGAAGGAGATTTATATTTTTATAATGTCACTCTTACTAAAACTGGTTTAACTAGCACCACTAGAAGCATTAATACTGCCGGAGACTTAATCTTAGATACAACTTTAACTGATGCTGCAGGAAATGCAATTGGTGGAATAGGAATGTTTTATACAACGAGAGATAAGATTATCAACAACTTACATCCAGAAATTTGTCAAATTACCGTACCTAATCCAAGTGGAGTATGTAATAAACTTTACCATTGTGATGATAGTGGTAACAACTGTGAAGACAGAACCGCTGAAGCTAGTTTGATAACTTCAACAGCAACTACATGTACTTGGCAATTACCTTACTGTGAATTTTCGATGTGGGCAAGTGGTGAGCCGGGAACTCCTAGTAGCAGTTCTTCATCTTCTTCCTCTAGCGGTAGCGGAGGAGGTGGAGGAGGCGGTGCTGCCACTGGTTTGACTTATATTATTACTGAAGAACAGTTTATTGCAGGAACAACAAAAGAGCTAGCTGTTGCCGATAAAATCAAATTTCCTTTGGATGATGATACTGATTTTATCACTTTAGTATCTGCATCTTCCTCAAGTGCAAAAATAAATCTTTCATCTGGAAAGATGATTTCTGTTTCAATGGGTAGCACAGGAAAATATGAGCTTACTGGAGACAATTACTATGACCTATCTGTTAAATACGTTAGTTATAATTCAACTAGCGGAAAAGCAACATTAACTTTGAAGAAATTAAATGAATTGTTTAAAGTTACAGCTGCGCCTACTGAAGAAAAACCGGCAGCAGAAACAACGGAAGAGACAGTTGGATCAGTAACTGAGCCAATTAAAGAAGTTATAGTTGAAGATATAGTTGATGAAAAAGAAGCACCAGCCTTAGTGGGTAAAGCCTGGTCACAGGCTGGAAAAGTTCTTCTTGACTTAAGCTGGTTATGGATAACATTAGTAATAGTTGGAATAGTAATTTGGTTAAGTATCTATTTTTACCATAAAAGAAACGAATAATTTTTTATTTTCTTTTTTTTATTTTCTTCAATCAATCTGTATATTTATATTTATTAATCCATTAGTTTAATTTTTTACTTTTAACTATTTTCAATGAAATTTTAATAACACTTCAATAAATAAAAGGTATAAATTTCCATTTAACTTTCTTACAATATTCTAAATAATCTGGATCTTGTTTTAAATGTCTTTCTTCAGTTAAAGCTCTAAAGAAATAAATAAATGTCCAGAAGAGCATCCCTAAAGCAAATTTCCAATTTATTACTGGCAATAAAGTTAACCACCAAATAAGATTTTTGTTGATATAAGCAGGATGTCTAACTATTGAATAAGGAAATTTAGTGACGATTCCTCTATTTGTTAAATTAGAAGCTTTTGGTCCTAAAGCGATACTCGCCCAAAGATAAATTGTGAGACAGAAAATTAAGATTATTCTTAAGATAAAAGTAATTTTAGGATTCCAGAATGTAGCATAATCATTTGCTCCCCAGAGAATGTAATTTCCTGTAATCCCATTAAATGGTGGATAACAGATTAAAGCAACAAACCATCCAAAAAAAGTTGGTTCTACCGATTTAACTACATTTTTAATTTTCTTAAATTCAAATGTATAACCAAACGCAAAGATTAAAGTGTCTATAGTGAAGATTAAAGTCAAAGCGAAATGATACCATTGAAAATTATCTGTTAGATGTATTAGACTTTTATAATTGCCAAAGAAGAAATTGACCATTAAAGGAAGGAAGAAAACTTTTACTAATACAAAGAGAATTGCAACTTTCTCTTGGAATTCTATCCTTCGATTGATGAGATAATTCTTAATTCCCTGAAGAAAAAGATAAGGTTTATTTGTTGAATATTTGTTAGTGAATAATAAATAATAAATTGGGCTGATTACTAGATAACATAGATAAAGATATAATAATGTTTTTTGTGTTTCTTCACTTAATGTTTTTTGATAGTAGGGTATATATCTAAACATTAAAATTCCAATAGAATAGATTAAAGCACTAGAAAAATATAATTTTAATATGTTTTTTAGAGAAGGTTTTAATAGCATTTTTATGATATTTTTTTATTTTTTTATAATATTATTCCCCTCATCATTTTTAATAAAGTAAAATAATCAACTTCCTAATCAAGATTTAGTAATTTATCCAACTCTTCTTCAACCCTGTTCTGAAAGTCAGTGATTGTTTCACCTTCTTTTTTAGACTTGTTTAGATAATTTAATAGTTCTTTAGTAAGATGAAGTTCCGTCTCTTTACTAAATATTTTTATCTGCTGTAAATGTTCTTTTATCGTTTCTTCTTCAATCAATTCAGGATTAGAATTAGAAATCTTAATCTCTTCGAATTCTTCTGTGTTAAGCTTTGCTGTGTTTTTCATTACAAAATAAGCGCCTTGCGAATATAATTGCTGAATGATCTCTTTAAAGTTAATATCATGTACTTTTCCATGTTCTAAAGTTCCGTTCAATTTTATTGTGATTAAGTGATTGTTCAGATCTCTGTTATGAAAATGATTGATTATTTCAAAAGAGATTACTTCTGGAGATTTGTGGTTGCAGTCCATGATAAATGAATAGTGTTTGATTATCTCTAATGGAATCCATTCTATCTCTTGTACATCATTATTCGCTTCAATGATATAATAACCGCCATTTTCATATTTTTCTATCTCTGAAAAACTATTTGGAAATAAAGCTCCGGGGTAAGTTAAAGTTCCGTATTCGGGAAGGTCTATTTTTGTTGGATGATGAATATGTCCTCCTGCATAATAATTGAAATGTTTTGGTAGGAAAGAAGCCGGACTTGATTCCATCATTTCCAAATGTTTTGGTTTAAGTTCACTTAGCGTCGTATGGAACATAAAAATTTTATAACCCTGTTCTTTCTCTAATAGTTCTCTTTCAAGGTTTTGATAATATGTCTTGTCAAGCAGCCCCCTTCTTCCTAGCATTCCAGTAATCTTTGCTCCGGTTTTTTCATCTATGGTAAACTGAAGCTGTAATTGTTTTGTTTCCTGATTGATTGTCCCCTTGCAGACATTTTTCAGCAACCCTGCATTTTCTAGGACGTCTAACATTGTTTTTCCACTGGGAGAAAAATCATGAGAACCAGCAATTGCATAAAGAGGAATATCCTTATCATTCAATTCTTTAAGTTTTTTTGTGACTATTTTTAAAGTTTCTAAAGAAGGAAGAGAAGTGTTAAACAGATCGCCTGCAAATAAGATGAAATCTACTTTTTTTTCTATACATTGATCTATAGCTGTTAAGAATGCTTTAGTAGAAATATCTCTCATCTTCTGCTCTCTCCACGAGCCAAGATGCAGGTCTGCTAAATGAGCATATTTCATAAAATAATCTGATTATTGATTGTTTATATTGATTATTGTTATGGAATGTTGATTTGTTTGTTGGGTTTAATTCCCAGCTCCTTGAAGCGACTTTCACATTTAATGAATGTAGTCATCAACAAACATTAAAAATACCCCACAGCTTGCTGCGATTGGGATTTTTATTTTTTATCAATTTTGCTTTCTTTTAGTTTTAACTTAAGTATTTTTTTTATAACCAAACTTCTAAGAGATCTATTCATTCTACCGTTACAGATTTTGCAAGATTTCTCGGTTTATCAATGTCACATTCCTTTAAGTCTGCAATATGATATGCAAATAATTGCAGCGGGATAGTGATTAAGAGCGGATAGAAAATTTCTTCAACTTTAGGAACATAAATTATGTCGTCACTTATCTCTTTGATTTTCTGGTCTCCTTCAGTAGCGATTGATATTACTTTTCCATCTCTTGCTTTAATCTCTTCTATATTACTGAAAGTCTTGAGATAAACTTCATCCATAGGGCAAATAGCCAGGGTTGGCATATCTTCAGATACAAGAGCTATTGGTCCGTGTTTAAGTTCACCAGCGGGATAAGCTTCAGCATGGATGTAAGAAATCTCTTTTAATTTTAAAGCTCCTTCTAATGCCAATGGAAAACTTGTATTTCTTCCAATATAAAGAAAATTCTGATAAAGAAAATATTTTTTTGCCAGTTCTTTTAGTTTTTCATTTAAAGAAAGAGTTTCTTTGAACTTATTTAAATCAAAATAAAATTCTTTTCCTGCTAACTTAAATGCTAATTTGTAAATTAAAATCAGTTGAGAAATAAATGCTTTCGTTGAAGCGACTCCTATTTCAGGACCAGCTCTTGTATATAAGACATCATCAACCTCTCTGGCGATGGTACTATCAACAACATTGATGAGACCTAAAGTTTTAGCACCTTTCTCTTTTGCTAATCTTATTGCTGCTAAAGTATCGGCAGTTTCACCGCTTTGAGAGATAGCGATTACTAAATCATTTTCATCGATCAAAGGTTCTCTATACCTAAATTCAGATGCAATTTCATAAGTGACGGGAATCTTGGCAATCTTTTCAATAAGATATTTACCTACCAATCCTGCATAACTGGCTGTGCCGCAAGCTACCATGATTATTTTTGAGAAATCTTTCTTGATATCCATCTTGACCTTAAGCGTATCTTCAATTACTTTCGGCTGTTCAAAGATCTCTTTAAGCATGAAATGTTTATAACCATCTTTCTGCGCTAATTCTAAGTTCCAGTCGATCGTCTTTATTTCTATCTCTTTTTCATCACCATTAAAATCATAAATGTTTAATGAATCATTTTTAACTTCAGCTATCTGAAAATCACCAAGATAAATTACTTTTTTTGTATATTCAACCACTGCTGAAACATCTGAGGCCAGAAAATTTTCTTCTTCTCCAACCCCAACAATCAAAGGGCTTCCGTTTCTTGCTCCGATAATCTCTTTTTTATCATTTTTAATCACACAAAAAGCATAAGCTCCTTGTAATTTTTTTACTGTCTTGATTACTGCTTCTTTTATGTTATTAGAATAATTCCTGGCAATCAGATGAACAATAACTTCTGAATCTGTATCTGAAGTAAAACTAACTCCTTCTTTCCTTAATTCTTCTTTTAATTCCAGATAATTTTCAATGATGCCGTTATGGACAATAGCAAAATCTTGTGTTTTATCTACAAAAGGATGTGCATTAGCATCAGAAGGTCTTCCATGAGTTGCCCACCTCGTATGTGCAATCCCTATCATGCCGGGAATATTTTTGCATTTAAGATTTTCAACCCTGCCTTTTACTTTGTTTGTATTGATTTTATTATCATTGTTTTCATTGTTATTATTATCATCAATGATAGCTACGCCTGCGGAATCATAACCTCTGTACTCTAATCTCTCCAATCCTGAAATTAAAATTCGGTTAGCCTCTTTTTTTCCGATATAACCTATAATACCGCACATAGTTTGGTTTTAAGATTTGTCTTTAATAATATTGTGAATTTTTAATGATAGAAATTGAAGTAAAATGGAAGTTAAAGTAAAACATTAAATCAAATTATAGTTTAGGAAGTTCTTTCGTTCAGTAAATTTATTGCCATTTCATATTCTTTAAAAATCATGTCTTTAGCTAAGGGGATTGTTATTTTTTGTTCCATCTCAAATAAAAGTTTATCTTTGGTTTTTTTCTTAGCTTCTTTATAACTATTTCTTATTAGA
>JAHJGQ010000001.1 GCA_018824365.1 Nanobdellota archaeon
ATCCGATTGAAACTTGTTGGAAAGTAACTAGAAATGCCGTCACAAAATCCCAATATTTCAAGACAATTGAAGTTATGCAAGAGTCTCTAGAGTTGTTCTGGAATAAACATATTTTTAAGCAAAAGTTTATGCGTTATTTATATCGCTAACTACTAAGATAGTTCTATGATGATTTTATGATAGTTATATGATAGTTCTAGGTGGTCCCATAAAAGATATCTTGATATTTAACGCTTCAACAAGACTAAATAAATAGCAAGCAACATTAAAGATAAAAACCCTATAAAGTACAATGTTTTTTCTTTTCTACTCAATCTTGATTCTTTAGGACTTTCTGTCCAATTAACTGATACTGGACTTTGTTCTTTCTCCTCAACATTATTTTCAGAAGAAGTTACAGCTGCTGTATCTAAAGCTTTAATTTCTTCCTGCCCTTCTAGACTTTGGATAGCAACCACTTCAGATGAACATGCAGAACATGAACCGCCACAATCCGTATTGGTCTCATCACCATTCTTAATATTGTCAGAACAAGATAAAATAGAGAACTGATAAGTAAAATTAATCTTATTTTTATTTAACGAATTATCAACTGCTTCAATAACAAAACTTTTATTTTCCCCTACAGCAAAACTCCAAATATAAACATCACTATTACTACCATTCACTTCAGTTATATTTCTCTCAAGATTTTCATAAAATAATTTCACTGAATAAATACTTGAATAATCAAATAAATCTACTTCAACTTTTTGATTAACATCCCTCTGTTGATGAAATTCCTCAAAATAATTGACTGATTTTAATATTGGAGCTGCAGTATCATTAATAACAATAGTAATATTACTTATCTCAGAAGATTCATTGTTTGAAACATTGAAAGTAACAACAAATTCACCAGTAACATTATATTGCTTAATATAACTTAAATTATCTGCACTTGTCCCATCACCAAAATTCCAAAGATAAGTTTTATTTCCTGAAAGATTGGAAGAACCAATAAACGAGATATTATTTCCAACTTCTAAAACAGAACCATTGATAGGCAAAGTTATGTTAGCTAACGAAGATATCATAGATGTATTTTCAGTCAAATTTTCAGCAACCAATTCATTAACTGTAAAATTAAACACTTTTGAACTATTCATATTTCCAGCCAGATCATAAGCATAAAAAGAATAGTAAATTGTTCTATTTGTTATTAAACTTTCAGAACCCAGAGTATAATTAAAAATAGTATGATTGAATAGGTCAGTAGATTGTAAAGTCATTGAATAATTTGTCCAATTTTCACTTAAATTACCCCCCGTATTTAAACCTATGAGGACAGCAGAACTATTGATGTTAAGCTCTGTAATATTCAATTTAATCAGCACAGTAGAATTTTCAGTAACATTCTCGGGAGTCTTGCTTACTGAAGTAAATAAAGGATAAGTAGTATCTATAACAAGATTATAAATTTCAAAGATACTACCAACATTATTGGTTGCACTCACACTTAAAGAATAGTTACCATCAACAAAAGAACTATTTGAAAAATTAATAAGATCAACAAAATTAATTATAGAAGTATTATCAGAATTTACAGAATCATTTGTCAAGACAATTACAACCTCTCCAGAAGGATTAGTCAGATTATAACTAAAATTAGTAAGATAAGAACCGCTTACTGAAAAGTTAAGATAAAAATCTTCATTATAATAATGATTATTCAATGGAGAAAAAATAGTTATCTCTGGCGACCCAAAATTAATGATCAACTGTCTTAATCCAGTTGAACTTGTAGTACCTAAAGAGTCAACCCCATAAGCTTCATAATAATGTGTACCTGTAACAAGATTCTCCATTAAAATAGTAAATTCAGTAGAAGAAACATTTGAAGAAGCATTGAAAAAAATATCATTCATCGTATAATTTATTTTAGTATTATTAGGAAAAGTCCATTCTAACAACATAGAAGATAAAGGGACATCTGAAGTAACATTTATAGTAGTATAATTATCCTGAATTATACTCCCGTTAGCAATATTGTGCGTATAATTCAAGATTGGTTTAATTGCTGCAAAAAGATCGCCCCTCCTAAAACTAAGCCCAGAACCAGAAGTATCATCTACATTTTTTCCAGTAAGAATTAATTTATTTTGAACCTGTGAAGGAGTTGCATCAATACCATAAGCAGCTTTCATGTATTGTTTCAATAGCGCAGCAGATCCAGAAGCATGTGGAGTAGCCATAGAAGTACCACTTAAAGAAGCCCATCCGCCAGACAAGTAAGTAGAATATATGCTTGTTCCCGGCATAACAATTTTCAAAAGTTGTCCGCGATTATAAACCATCTCGTCATTACTATCAACCCCGCCTACCGGAGTAGCATATTCAACACAAGCTGGATTAGAGATTCCATCTGTCCAGCCGCTATTACCTGCCGCTATAAACACAGAGATATTTCTTCTATTAGAATCAGCAACTGCAGTAGAAAGTAGATCATCATTACAATAACTCTGATAATGCACACAGCCAACGCCTGCACAACCCAAGCTCATGCTTATTGCAGAAATGTTTAATCTTTCAGCATTAGTATTACACCATTCTATTCCTGATAGTACATCTGAAGAATAACCACCTCCAGCAGAACTTAGAGCTTTAATCGCTACTAATGAAGCACCAGGAGCTACACCTCGATAAATAATATCATTAGAAGCAATGATCCCAGCGACATGAGTTCCGTGCCCATGATCATCACGAGGATTTGCATCATTATTATATGTGTCCCAGCCGCCAATCACTTTTTGACAGCCAGTCCAATTAATTGTTGTATTTGTTGTACCATTAATAACTCTTTCAATATAAAATCCATAATCATTAACAGAACCATCTGTAACTAATCTAACATAAATTGTATTTCCTTGAGCGTATGGTGACCAGACATCTGTTAAAGAACCTTTATATACAGCTAGAGTATTATTATTGCCATCATAGACGTATACCCTGTCTGTAGTGTCTCCTGCTCCTGAAGCTTCTTCCAGACTTATATTAACAAAATGTACAGCAATATTATCATAACCAGGTTTACTGATCTCCCAAGTGTAATCTAAATTATTTTCATAAAGATGACTAGATTCAACAGCTTCCGAGAGATTTTCAATATTACCAAGTAAACCATATGTTATTGGATTACATCCACCTAAGGCAGGATGAGTATAATCTATACCAGTATCAATGACACAAACAGTCTGCCCTACTCCAGTAATATTTACACCACCAGAGGTTATCCCCCAAACATCATCTGCATTAATGTGTGGAACGCTCTCATCCAACTCAACGCCCATAGGATAATCAAGAATAATTTTTTTTACATTTTTATTTTTTGTAAGTTCTAACAAAGCAGTAGGATCTTTAACCTCTCCAGCAAAAGCATTGATTGTTTCAAACTTTTTTGTAATTTCAAAATCCGTCTTCTTCTCTTCAGTGATTATTTCTTCTGATTCAGGAATTTTCTGTTCGACAACTTCTTTATCTATTTCTTCTTCAGAAAGAATACCCGTTGAGGAAGCAATCTCTTTTTTTTCTTTTTTCTCAACAACTTCAACTTCATCTTTTAAATCTTGAATTACATTTTCTTGATTTTTTTCAATCGCTTCATTTTTCTCAACTAAATTTTCAGAAATAGTTTCCTCATTATCTTCTAATATTACAATGACCTTTGGTTTAAATTCCCCTTCTTGTATCTCTTTGATTAATGCAGAATCAAGTTTCTCCGTCTTTATTCTAACTTGACTATCCATAACCACATAACCTGTCAAATAATCATTAGTGATTGAAAAAAAAGTAACATAACTTAAAGCAGAAATAATAATTATAAAACCAACTAGTACAAATACACGTTTCCAATAGATTTCGTACTCCATCTCTTTTTTCTGGTAGTTAAAAAAGTCAGAGAGTATATAAACTTTTTTCTATAGGGAATCAATAAGATTTTTTCTCATTTATTTTTAAATTAATCTACCAAATCAACTTACCCATTCCTATCTAAAAAAAGATACAATATTGTAAGAATGACAATTATCAATCCCAATCCAATAAGGAAATAACTTTTATTGCCTGTATCTAAATGAAATAAACCAGTCAGATTTCCAAAGAAAGATATTTCTGGAGGTTCAGCCGTAATGGCAAAATAAGAGAAGTGATTAACTTTAGCTTCATGAACAGATCTAAGATCATCTTCAGAGATTAATTTTGTTTTAAGTTTAGTCCAGAATTTTTCATCTCCATCATATGTCCAAAGTATAATATTATCAGAAGAATAATTTTTTTCTATTAACCAAGATTTTGGGACATTAAATGTAACCGTAGATTTTTTCATTTCGTCTTCCGTTAAATTTACATTAATTTCCAAATATCTGTAAGTATAATTAAGCTCAGAAACATCTTCTGGTTTTTTACCAAAAGCTTTAATTTCAAAAATCACATTCTTATCAATTTTAGATTTAAAATTCAGATTAGTGATAGGAATTTCAGGTTCGTTTATTGTAATAAGACTGAACTTTCTTTCAGTGATAGCAATAGGTTTAATAAATAATTTTTCTGTTGAAGAAGCTTCAACTGCATCGTTAGAAATAATTTCTTCTTCCTGATTGAGAGAGGAAGTAGATTCGGCTGCAGCATCACTACTACTATCTTCTTTTGGTTTAGTTGTAGCCGGAGTAGTAGTAGGAGTAGTAGTTGCACCACCACCTCCACTACTAGAAGATGATGAGGAAGAAGAAGATGAGGAGGAGGAAGATGATGAACTAGAACAAGCACTGCAGGAACCACCACAATCAGTATCAGTTTCATCACCATTCTCTGTACTATCTGAACATGAAGTAACACTAAAACTATAAGTAGATGAATTGGTGTGGGTTGTTGTAAAGTTATCAGTAGAATTAATTGTAAAATTATAACTGCCCACTGTTGAACTGCTCAAATTCCAGGAACAAGTCCATGAAGTGTTTGTTTGAACAGGACAAGATTTGTTTTGTAAAGTATTGTTAAAATAAAGTGTAATATTAGATAATCCTGAATAGTCAAATATTGTAGCATTAATCATCTGTACACTTCCATCCCTGCTCAAGTGCTGCTCAGTAAAGTAACTGATTGAATTGATTGTTGGTAATAAAGTATCGTTAATAGTTAAAGAGATATTGGTTAAGTTAAAACCACCATAATTATCTGTAACGTTAAGAATTACAATAAAATTTCCCGTAGTGTTAAAAGTGTGAGTTGTACCTGAACCAGTAGAAGTAATACCATCTCCAAAATTCCAAGAGTAAGTAAGCGTATCATTGTCTGGATCTATTGCTGTAGCATTGAAAGTAGTTGTATTTCCAACTTCTAAGATTGTATTGTTTGATGGAAAAGTTATGTTTATTGAAGTAATGTTTCTATTTTGTACTGTAAAATTGAATGTATCTGATGTGTTGATATTTCCTGCTAAATCTCTTGCATGAAATTTGTAAGCGATGTTATTTTGATTAGTCAGATTTGTTATTCCGGTTAAAGTGAAATTAAATTGTTCGTTTGATTGGTTAAGCATAGTATAATTAGTCCAACTTCCAGAAAAGTTTGATTCAATGTAAATTATTGAAGAGTTGACTGCATTATTATCAGTAACGTTTATTGTAAAGATTACAGCGCCATTATTGTAAATAGTTTCTGGAGTCCTATTAATATCGTTAAATAAAGGAGGGGTTTTGTCAACAATAAAATTAATTATTCCTGTAGCTACATTGTTCAAAGAATCATTAGCAAAAATAGTCAAAGTATAATTATCATCTGTAAACGTTGAATTTGAGACGTTCACTAAGTCTGTCCAAGTAATATTAGCAGTATTGATTGAATTGTTACTGTTGCTTTGAA
>JAHJGQ010000074.1 GCA_018824365.1 Nanobdellota archaeon
AAATTATTAATAAAATAAATAAACTGATAAAGAATTAAATAAACCAAATTTAGAAATATTTAAAAAGAAACCAAACTTATCTTAATGCATGCCTAAATACTTAGTAGGGCTGGTTGAACCTAAGACCTATGCTATTTTTAAGACCCTTCTAAATAATCCCAATAAAATATTTCACCTAAATTCTCTGGCTGAAGCTTCTAAAGTTCCGACAAGCTCTACTGCTAGAATTATCAGAAAACTTGTAATCAATAAATTTGCAGAAGAGTTGAAGATAGGAAAAATTTCTATCTATAAGTTAGCAGATAATGAAAAGATAAAAAAATTAAAAAGCTTAGATGAAAAATAAAAATTTGATATTAATATTGTACTTATTGATTTTATTAGTTTTTGCTGGAATGGTAATAGCAGCAGGTTCTAAACCAATTGCATCATTTGTTTTTCTTATTAATGGAAGCGGTGCAGTAAACGCAACAATAGATGTTTACGTCAACACCACATTTGGATCTGTAAATCCTTGCTATGTCTTAGAAGCTTCTCCTGTTGCAACCGGGAGCGACGGTTCATTTTCAACAAACCTAGCTAATCTTAAAAGGAATGATAATGGTGCAGATTGTTCTGGATTATGGGCCACTGGCGATCCGATTTGGGCTGAAGCGGATGGTTCGACAGTTATTCCTGTAGCACAAGGTAACGGTTCAATTAGCGGAGATACAATTGCCAGTGGAACTGGTTTACAAATGTTATCAAACATGACTTTAGCTTCTCCCCCTGACACTAACCCTCCCATCATCAGTCTTACCTCCCCTGATGATGGGAATACCTCCACAACCGGAAATGTTGTCTTTGAATATAATGTTACTGATGCATCCAATATAACTAATTGTAAATTGATTTTTAACGGAACAGTAAACGAAACAGAAACTTCCATTCAAAAGAATATTACTCAAAATTTTACGATAACAAATTTGCCAAATGGTCATTACAATTGGTCTGTGAACTGTACAGATGATTATGGAAACCAAAATACCAGCGAGTTTAGACTTCTTAATATCTCTAAAATTGGTTATCTACAAGCAACCCTAATTACTCCTACAAGCAATACTAACGTTCCTATAGATGAATTCTTTGAATTTACATCTCAAGTGAGTTGTCTTAATGGAAAATGCGGTGATGTTAATGCAAGTCTTGATCCGGTATCTTTTCCTCAGGAAGAAGATGTATCTATCTTCATATCTGCACTTAATTTTTTAATAGGTATATTTGGTAGTGGTGGATTAGTACCTACAACTCCAACAGATCCTTTCTGGACAAATTCTTCCAATCCTGCTAATGCCGGTGATTTCCCTTGCTTAGGAAATATGCAGGAAGGTTCCAGTTGTAACACAACTTGGTGGGTAAATGCTTCCGGAGATATAGGAAACATGAGCGAATTTTTTGCTTATTATAACTCTACTACTTATGCTAGTGTTAATAATGAAACTGAACATATCAACATAACAATAGTTGATGATGAAAAACCTTCTGTTATTGATATAACTCCTACCCCCAGCAGTATTAACCAAACGCAAACAACTAATATTACTGCTAACATCACTGATAATGTTGAAGTTGATAATGCTACTATTAATATTACTTATTCAAACAGTTCAACTTTTAATTATCAAATGATCAAAGACGGAGGAGATATTTGGTATTATGAATTTACCCCTCTAATCAATTATCCTTCTGGAACATATACTGTCAGAATTATCGCTAATGATACTTCTAATAATATCAATAATACTGAAACGAGCAGTTTCACCGTTTCTGATGTTACTAATCCTAATGTAACATTAAATTCTCCAACAGATAATTATGCCAATGATACAGCTGATCCGCTTAGTGTAACTTTCAATTGCTCTGTTACAGATAATTATAATTTGACAAATATTTCTCTTTACATCACCAACAGTAATAACCTATCCTTCAGCCTTAACCAAACCACTTCTCTTTCCGGAGCAAGTGGTTCGGCTGAATGGACAGTAAGTCTAGGAAATGGAAATTATACTTGGAATTGTTTAGCTTATGATTCTGATGGAAATAATGGTTGGGGGGATAATAACAGAAGCGTGAAAATCAATTATACTTCTCCACCCGTTGATAATTCGCCGTACTGGAGCAATAACCAAACAAGTATAATGACAACTTATTCTTCAACTACACAATCATTATTTAACATTACTTGGCAGGATGATAGTTCTGTAAGTACTGTTTGGTTTGAATCAAATTATAGTGGAGGTGCTGTTAATTATTCAATGAACAATATTGTTGGAGATGTGTATAATTATTCAACCATACTTCCAGCAGGTACACATTACTGGAAATCGTATGCCAATGATACGATAAATCAATGGAATCAATCAAATCTATGGACGTTTACTATCGCTAAAGCTAGTTCAAGTTGTACGTTAGATGTTAGTTCTTCACCTGTAAGCTATGGAACACAAACTCAAGCTAATTGTAGTTGTGATAATCCTGAAGTTGCAGCAGTCCTTTATAGAAATGGTACTGATGTTACTGCAACAGAAAATGGAACTTCAGTTACGCTTCCAGGAGGAAATTGGAACTATATATGTAACGTCAGTGAAACACAAAATTATACCTCTGTTTCAAATACTAATTGGATTAATATTACAACAGCTGCAACAAGTACAACACTTTATATTAATGGAAGCACTACAGATTTCACTAAGAACGTAACATTTGATGCTAACATAACTTGCGTATTAAATATTTCAGATAATGTTAACATTACTCAGAATGGAACTCAGATAACCTATGGTGCTTCGTCTTTACAAAATATTTCTACATATTCAACAACTGGTAATTATTCAATTAATTGTTCTTATGCTGGAAATCAAAATTATTCTGCATCTAGTGATAATAGTGTTATATCTGCAGTTGACCAAATTTCTCCAACAACTATTTTAAATTCACCTGCAGACAATTATGTTAATGATACATCAGATCCACTCAGTGTGACATTCAATTGTTCCGCTACTGATAATTATAACTTAGCAAATATTAGCTTATACATTACAAATAATCAAAATACTAGTTTTACGTTAAATCAAACTACAAGCATCTCCGGAACAAGTAACAGTACAACCTGGAGCTTAAGCTTAGGCAATGGAAATTATACCTGGAATTGTTTAGTTTATGACAATGCTGGACAATCTGATTGGGGAGATAGTAACAGAAGCGTGAAAATCAATTATACCGCTCCTGCAGCCGCAAAAGATACTCCTTTACTTAATCTCACTTTTAACGGCATCCTTATACATCCTTACGGAGGTGTAGATCTACCTGACAATAAAGGAGCTGAAGATCAGCCTTATGGAGCAAACATGAGCGAAAATGTGTTATTGTACCATATGGATGAAACTTCTGGAAAAATTGTTGATTATAGCGGCGAAGGAAATAATGGAAGTGCTTTTGGGGGAGTAACTTATCAATCTAATGGTCAATTTGACAAAGCCTTGCTCTTTGACGGATACAATGATTATATTTATGCCGGCTTTGATGATTCTTTACGAATCACTGATGATATTACCTTTGGAACATGGGCCAGATTGGATTCTGTTAATGATGATGCACACCTAATCAGTTTTGGTGCTCATGGTGAAATGCAGGCAGCTAACCTTCATTATGTAATGGGGTTAAGCAGTACAGGAGATATTTATATCGGCCATGAATACAATTCTGGACTTGATGAAATCCAATATTTTGATACTAATCTAAACTTAGCACAATGGTATTATCTCGTTGCAGTTAGAGATTATTCAGCTAAAACATGGAAATTATACATAAACGGCCAGCAATTTGGTTCAACATTTACTTACTCTTATCAATCTAATGGTGGAGATACATCAGCTTTACGTGTAGGCGGGAATCCTAGTGATATCTATTACGATGGTAAAATGGATGAAGTGTTTATTTCAAATAGAGTTTTATCTGATCAGGAAATCTTGAACCATTACAGAAGAGGTGCAGGAGTAAGAAACATTACAATTGATCAGGGAGATAGTGTCACTATAGTTGGATCCTTAGAAGAAGGAGATAATTCATTGAAGTTATACAAAGACGAAACTGAAATACAAAACAGCAGTACTAGTCCAATAACAAATTATTCTATATATCCAACACCAGGGATATTCACCATAAACTTTACTGCAGAAGAATCATCTAATTATTATGCTGATTCAATATGGGGACAGATAATTGTCTTAGCTACAGACACAACTTCACCAAATGTAACTTTAAATTCTCCTGCAGATAATTATTACAACGACACTTCCAATCCAGTAAATGTAACTTTCAATTGTAGTGCTACTGACAATGTCTATCTGATGAACATTTCTTTATACATCACAAATTCAAACAATCAATCATTTAGCTTTAATCAGACAACTTCTCTTTCCGGAACAAGCGGATCTGCTCAATGGATTTTAAGCTTAGGTAATGGTAATTACAGCTGGAATTGTTTGGCTTCTGATGGAGGGGGATATACTGATTGGGGAGATGCTAATAGAAGTATAATGATTAACTATACGCCCGACAATAATCCAATTACAACATTAAGTCTTCCTGAAGATAATTATTATAATGATACTTCCGATCCAGCTGATGTAACTTTTGAATGTAATGCCACAGATGATAATAGTTTAACAAATATTAGTTTATACATTACCAATAATCAAAATACGAGCTTTGCATTAAACCAAACTACAAGCATCTCTGGAACAAGCAATTCAACTCGTTGGAATTTAAGCTTAGTAAATGGGAATTATACTTGGAATTGTTTAGCTTATGATAATGCCGGACAATCCGACTGGGGAGATAGCAATAGAACGATAACGATTAATTATACTGCGCCGGATTATTATCCTTATTGGTCTAACAATCAAACAAGTATTGTAACAACCTATTCTTCTACAACACAATCGTTATTCAATATCACCTGGCAGGATGATAATAATGTAAGTTCTGTATGGTTTGAATCAAACTTTAGTGGAAGTGCAACTAATTACAGTATGAACTTAATCGCAGGAAATACCACAAATGGAACATATAACTATTCTACTATTCTTCCTGCAGGAACACATTATTGGAAATCGTATGCTAATGATTCAGCTAATCAATGGAACCAGACGGATCAATGGAGTTTCACTATCGCTCAGATAACTTCAACGTGTTCATTAGCATTTGATCAAACAAGTCCGCAAAATTATTCCACGCAAATAAACGCATCATGTTCATGTACCAACGCTGAATCTTCAGCGACACTTTATAGAAATAATACTGATGTTACAAGCACTGAAAATAATCAATTAACAACTCTGCCGGCTGGCACTTGGAATTATACTTGTAATGTTTCTTCCATACAAAATTATACTAGTGCTAGTAATTCATCGTTGTTCATAATCAATCAACTTGCTTCTCAGGTAAATTTAACTTTAAACAACAGTAAAAGCAATATTACTGTTCAAAACGGAACAGTTATTGATTTAAATTGTTCTTTGACAACTGGGGAAGGCAGTATTTATCTTTACAACAATGGTTCGTTGATAAATTCAGGAAGTTCTCCGCTTGGCAATTCCACGACGTTTAATAATCTTGGACTGTATAACATTACCTGTCTTTATAGCGAAACGCAGAATTACTCTTCCAGTTCAGAAACATATTGGGTAAATGTAGAAAGTTCTCCAACAGTTACACTAAATTCTCCTGCTGATAATTATAATAATGATACTTCTGATCCAGTAAATGTAACATTTAATTGCAGCGCTATCGATGGTACTGGTTTAATTAATATTTCATTATACATTACTGATTCGACGAATCAATCATTTGTTTTAAATCAAACAACAAGTATCAGTGGAACAAGCAATAGTACTTCTTGGACTTTAAGTTTAGTAAATGGAAATTATACTTGGAACTGTTTAGCATACGATACATCCGGTTATAGTGATTGGGGAGATAGCAATAGAAGTATAATGATTAATTATACAATGATAAGTTCTAATTTAATAATAACCTTAAATTCAGACAATTCAAGTGCTGATCTAAACTGGACTAATGTAACCGATGCTGACTCCTATGTAATATATTATAGTAACGACTTAGAGGAATTAATTAATATTAATTTAAGCAATGTTTCTTCCGTGATAAGCAATATTTCTGGAATTACTGGTTTGAATTGGACAGATTGGAACGCGGCAGATAACCAGACACGATATTATCGAATTTCAGTTGTCAGAGGTTCAAGTGAAAATATTAGTGATGATGTTGTTGGTAAACATACTTATTATCTAAAAGGAAATAATTATAGCGGTGATGCTCATACAAGAAAAAATTGGGTGGGTTTAGCTCTTGATGCTGCTTATGATGCAGAAATGTTTATACAAAACGTACCTTATGATAGAGGCATCAGGATAAAGAAACTTAACCGGCCTGATAATGGTTCATATAATTATATCACCCACAACAAAGGAGAAAATCCTAATAACTTCACTATGAGGATAGGAGAAGGTTACGAAGTGGAAGTAAGAGAAGATGCCAACTATACTATCGTAGGAGATGCAATAGTGAGTTTGACAAGTTATGAACTATTTGGTACTGCTTCTGGTTCAAATGATAATTACAGAAGGAATTGGATCAGTATCGGTTATACAACAAATATTACTGATGCGGAAACATTCCTGCAAGGAATCTCCAATAATTATGGTATTAAAATGAAATGGCTTAATAGAGCAGACAGCATTAGTTACTCTTATATCAATCATGATAAAAGCGGAAGCAATAACTTTACCCTTTATGTTGGAAGGGGTTATGAAGTTGAAGTGAATGGAAGTGTTAATTATACTTTGACGTAGAATGAAAAAAAAATTGGAAAAAAAAGGATGAATAAGAAAAAAACAGCTGGAAATAATTCAAAAAATATTATAAAAAAAATAATTTTAAGCTTTTCTTTAATTTTCTTAGTTACTGGTTTGTTCTTATCATTGCATTTCGCCGGGAAAGGAGGAATCACCGGAGCATCAGTTGTCGATAGTAATGATGAAGAAAGCTTTTTTACTTCTTTCTTTAGAGGGATTATTTCCTTTTTTACAGGTCAAGAAGAAGTGAGTGTTTCTGGATCTCCTGAAAACCAACCAATCAGTATTTCAGCAGCACCAAGTATTGATGCTATTATTTTGAATTCGACGGATCCCTTTACAAATAATACCAATCAAAATCTTACTGCTTATGCAACAACTAGTGATGGAGATAATGATTCTGTAAAAGTAATTTACGATTGGAAGAAAGACGGAACTTCTATTGCTGTATTGAACATGCCTTTTGAAGGGATTAATGGTACTACAACAAATAACGCTTGGGACTATTCAGGATATGGAAATAATGGTTCAGAAACTGGAGCAACTTGGAATGCTACGGGAGGGTATGATGGAAAAGGTGCTTATGAATTTGATGGGGATAGCGATGCAATAACAATTTCTGATACTGATTATTTAGATTTCAACACAACTACTGATCTTTTTACCATCTCTTTTTGGGCGAAACATAATTGTCCTAATCATCAGCAGTGTACAGGAAGTCTTTATGATGCGATGATAAGTAAAGGTATTTCTTGTGATGATAATTACATATTTTATATGGGTGGAAATGCTATTCCCGTATTTGCTGTTTATAATGGTTCTGGATGTGGTGGTGCTACTATAATACAAGGTTCTGCTTGGAAAAATAATACTTGGGTGTTTGTTACAGGCCAATATAATGGAACACATATAGTATATTATGAAAATGGTGTTAAATATGGTTCAACTGCAATGACAAAAGTTCTTTATGCGAATGCTCAACCTATTAGGATAGGTGGTTCTTCAACAGCCCTAAATTCATGGAACGGTTCTATCGATGATGTAATGATCTTCAATAGAACATTATCAGCAGAACAGATACTTGCTTTATACAATAACAAGACAGACTTAATCGTATCACAAGAGACTGGTAATAAAAGAGAAGTGTGGAACGTAACAGCAACTCCAAACGATGGAACTTCAGATGGTACTCCTTTGACATCTAACATTTTAACAATTGGAAATTCTGCCCCAACAGTTTCATCAGTTGTCTTAAATACAACTGATCCATCCACAAATAATACAAACACAAACCTTACTGCTTATGCAACTACAAGTGATACTGATGGTAATCCTGTAAAAGTAATTTACAACTGGATGAAGAATGGAACTTCTATTGCTGTATTGAACATGCCTTTTGAAGGGATTAATGGTACTACAACAAATAACGCTTGGGACTATTCAGGATATGGAAATAATGGTTTAGAAACTGGAGCAACTTGGAATGCTACGGGAGGGTATGATGGAAAAGGCGCTTATCAGTTTGATGGTATTGATGATTATATTAGCTTTACTGCAACATTAGAAAGATCACCGACAGTTAGCCAATTTGCTTGGATTTACTTAAAAGGAAATTGTCCAACTGATCGATGTGAAATTATTGCAAATAATTGGCCAGATACTGGTAATTTGTTGGAGGTAGTCAGTAATTCATTATATGTTTATGGATACAAATGGAATACTCCCGCTTGGATTTCTGGTGGGACTATAAATTATAACCAATGGTATCATGTTGGATTCACATATAATAAAGTTAATAGTAGCACTGGTAATATAACTTTATATGTTAATGGAGCTGTTGTTTATTCTGAACAAAGTACAGCTAGGAACGGCACTATGTCTCCAATGGGTACAATTAATATAGGTTCTTTAAATGATGGGGGTAGGGAGTGGAATGGTACAATCGACGATGTAATGATTTTCAACCATACTTTATCAGCACAACAAATCCTAGCTTTATATCAAAACAGAACCAATTTAATTGTATCACAAGAGACTGGTAATAAAGGAGAAGTATGGAATGTTACTGTAACACCAAACGATGGAACTTCGGATGGTACTGCTTTAACCTCTAACAGCGTTACAATAACTGCTGCAAATAAAACTGCTTCAATAAATATCACTTCTCCAACAGAGGGACAAACATTCCCTAGAGGCAAGGATACAAGCGGGGAAGATATCTACACATCAATCAGTAATAATATTGAGATCCAAGCAGATGTTTATGACGGCAATTCTCAGGGAATCAATAATGTCAATTGTTCTTTTTACAAAAATGATAGTTTACTGGGAACAAATCTTACTAACTCTTCAGGAACTTGTCTTTACTCATACGATAAAAGTAACGATAATCCAGGCAGTTATGTTCTAAAAGTAAACATAACCAGTTTACCTGCAGGATATAATAGACATTCTAATAATTCGGAGAGTAATGTAACTATACAACTAATTAAATATCTTACAACTTTGTCTACAAATAATCTCCGTTCTAACGGTCGTTATATTTTTGGTGATGCTGCCGTTCTGCACATCAACATAACAAAAGACGGTGTGTTGTATGATCCTACAGCAATAACTGTTTATGCTAAAGACACTTCTCAGAATATCGAAGATATCCATAGTTATCCTGGAGATATTACAAAAGTAAGTACGGGTCAATATTATTCCTTTACTTATATAAATTCAAGTTACGATTTAGTTCACTGGGATGTTTACGCCAACGATTCCAGTAGTTATATAACTGCAGCAATACACGGCGATGTAATTTTAGACAGTTCAACTGCTACTCTTAATTTTACAGCTAAAGATGAAAGTGGTGATTTTATCTCAGGAACTTCGATTATTGTTTATGATCGGAATGGTTATTTAACAAATACTTTTTCAGCAGCAACATCTAAGGCTTCAGCTTTGAATGATCTTTATGAATTACTTTATTCTACTACTTCTAGGGGATCTTTAAGAATAAGGAATCTAAATTTAAGCAAAGCTAGTTTAAGCGTAGAACCGCAAATGGTTCAGAGTTATGCAGGTGCAAAACCAAGTAATTATCCGAGAATGAGTTCAGTAATCGCCCTGAACGATAGTTTGTTTAATTTTACTAATGCTACTTTAACAATACCTAGAGGAGATGTGGACAACATTCAAAAAATCTGCCATTGTACAAGTTGGAATTTTGCATCAGGAGTTTGTAATTCTGCTGGCGATTGGGAATGTAATTCTACCTCTGATTATTCAGACTTTACTTCCAATTCAACTCACATATCATTCACCGTAACAGATTTTACAGGTTATGGTGCAGCAGGTTATAATGCTAATTTAACAATTAACGATTCTGCAGAAGGAAGTTCTGTCACTACAGATACTGCCGTGGAATTTTATGCTCATTATGTTAATGCTACCAGTGGAGTGGCAATCACAGACTCATTGGGTGAATGTAATATCACAATTCCTGATGCAAGTGTTACTAATGATAATATGAGTTATGATTCCGGTGATGCAAGGTGGGAATATAATCTTGCTGCAGGATTCTCATCAGCTGGAACAAAATCATGGTCAGTGAATTGCACATCTACGACGTATGATGATTTAAATGCAAGTGATGATTTATCTGTCACAAGTGCTGGAGGAGCAGTACCTGAGTTTGAAGATTACGCAATTTTGTTTATCTTGATAACTGTTGTTGGCGGATTTTTGATGATGAAGAAGAGGTCTTAATATTAAAAATCTAATTTAAATGTGTGGGTGGTTGTTTATGAAAAAAAGATTAATTATAATTATTCTAATAGTTTCAGCATTCTTTATTTTTTTAGTTCAAGCACAACAATGTGTAGAAGATATTGATTGCGGTCAAGAAGAAATCTGTTCTGAAGGGATGTGTGTTCCTGCTCAACCTCTAGAACAAGAACTTTCTGAAGAAATTGGTCAATGTCCAGATGATTGTAATGATGATGATCCTTGCACAGAAGATTGGTGTGAAAAAGGAGAATGTATGCATGCCTGGAATCCACAATGTGATAAAGAGGAAATAAAAGAAAAATTTGATGAGGAAGAAAAAGTATTTGAAGAAGAATGTGAAAGATTTGTTGATAATAACGATTGTGAAGTGAGAGAATGCAATGGAAAGATTGTAGAAAGAGTTTGTCCTGGAGAAAATGATAAAGAAGAAAGAGAAGAAAAAATTAAAAAAGAGGAAACTAAAGAAGAAAAATTAGTAAAAGAGTTGCCTCCAGAAATTACAAAAAAACTTAATGCTGAGATTAAAAGTGTAAAAGCAGATGAAGAAAAAGAAGAATACTTAGTGGAGGGAACAAGGAAAGTTAAGCTATTTGGAATTTTTTCAATTGAAGAAAAAATAAAATTAAAAGTTAGTTTTAAAACTGGTGAAGTTATTAGTGTAAAAAAGCCGTGGTGGGATTTCATAGCTTCTGAACCAAAACCTGATTTGGATGATGATGGGTTTACTGTTGCTAAAGGCGATTGTGATGATAACGATGCTAAAATAAATCCTTCTGTAACGGAAATTTGTGACAATAAAGATAATAATTGTAACGCTCAGACAGATGAAAGTTGTGATGATGATAATGATAATTATTGTGAAGCAAGTAAAACCACTGTAGGCACCCCACCAATTTGTTCAAAAGGTGGAGGAGATTGTAATGATAACAATGTTAACATCTATCCGACAGCTACAGAACTTTGTGATAGCATAGACAATGATTGTGATGGTTCGATTGATGAAGGCTGTGATGATGATAGCGATAATTTCTGCGAGTCCGGCAAAACTATTGTGGGCACTCCACCAATTTGTCCTAATGGTGGTAATGATTGTAATGATAATAACGCTAAAATAAATCCTTCTGCAACAGAAATTTGCGATAATAAAGATAATAATTGTAATGCTCAGACAGATGAAGGTTGTGATGTAGATAATGATGATTATTGTGTTATAGGCATTTCTTCTTTATGTCCAAAAGGCAGTAACGATTGCAACGATAACAATGCTAATATATATCCTGCAGCTACAGAACTT
The DNA here is from genome assembly GCA_018824365.1 of Nanobdellota archaeon. Taxonomy (GTDB): domain Archaea; phylum Nanobdellota; class Nanobdellia; order Woesearchaeales; family GW2011-AR9; genus JAHJGQ01. The sequence goes on from JAHJGQ010000074.1 coordinate 11,986, forward strand.
TGTGATAGCATAGACAATGATTGTGATGGTTCGGTTGATGAAGGTTGTGCAAATCTTTCAGCTTCGATCAGTAAAAATGATAGTGCTAATTTTACAGGTTCGTTTGATTTCCTGGCAAAAGAAAACGATTTCAATAATGATGGCTACATGGATATTATATTACGCAAACAAACTGGCAATTTAGGAATTCATGGATGGCTGATGAACAGTAATAATATAATTGAAAATAAAGTAGTTGCTGAAAGTATTAGTTCACAATTTGAAGTTGTTGGTACTGGAGATTTTAATGGAGATAAGAAAACAGATCTTCTTTTTTATAATACCAATACAGGAATTTTGTATATCTGGTTAATGAACGGCTTACAATATTCTTCCGTAGAAGAAATTAAATTTAACGGAGGATCTATTCCCATATCACCTGCAAACTGGGAATTTTCTGGTATTGGCGACTTTAATAATGATGGTAACGCTGATATATTATGGAGACAAAAAACAGGAAGCATGGGTGTTTACGGATGGATTATGAATGATTTTAATATCATAGAAAACAAAGCAATTGCGGAAAGCATCGGACCAGCATTTGAAATAACTGGCACTGGAGATTTTAATGGTGATAAAAAAACTGATCTTCTTTTTCATAATACCAATACAGGAATTTTGTATATTTGGTTCATGGATGGATTAAACTATACGTCAACAGAAGAAGTAAAGTTTAATGGAGCGTCTATTCCCTTATCCACAGATTGGGAGTTTTCTGGAATTGGTGATTTCAACAAAGATGGAAAAGCAGATATCTTATGGAGACAAAAAACCGGAAGTAGGAGTGTTTATGGATGGACTATGAATGATTATAATATTATTGAAAATAAAGCAATTGCAGAAAGTATTGGATCAACATTTGAGATTATTGGTGTAGGGAACTTTAATAAAGATGGAAAAACAGATGTGCTTTTCCACAATTCTAATACCGGAAAACTACATATTTGGTTTATGGATGGGTTGAAATATACTTCAACGGAAGAAGTTAAACTTAACGGAACGCCAATTTCAATATTTTCTTGAAACTCGAAAGAAAAATAAAAAATTAGAAAAAATGAAAAGGATCTTTAATTTAATCTATTTAATGATTATAATTATTCTTGTTATCGGTTGTGCTGAAAAACTTGAAAAGATAGAAAAAAAAGAGATAATAAAAGTAAAAGATAAAATTATTGAAAAAAAGATAGAAGAACCCTTACCAAAACATTGCAACGACGGAATTTATAATGAAGGCGAAGAAGGTTTAGACTGTGGTTGGAGTTGTCCTAATGAATGTGATTTTGTTGAAAAATGCGGGCAGATAAGAAAAGATCAAACCTGGTCAGGAAATATCTACTTAAAATGCTTTGTAGAAGTTCCGCAAGGAATTATCTTGACAATAGAACCAGGAACGATCATCAAAGCCAAGTATGATCGTGATTATAAAACTTTTCATCGAGCAGGGATTAGCGCTAATGGAGGAACTATTATCGCAAAGGGAACAAATCAAAAAAGAATTTGGTTTACTTCCGCAGCAAAATATCCAATCAACGGTGACTGGTCAGGAATAAGCTTAAGTAATACTAAAAATTCAGAATTTGATTATGTGATTGTGGAATTTGGGGAGATGGGCATTGAACAACTTGATTCTGCAGTTCCTATTACAAATTCAATCATCAGATGGATTAATGCTGAAGGGTTTTATGCGGAAAGGTCAAGACCAATTTTTGAGAATAATTTGTTGTATAGTAATGGTTATCATGAAATTGCTTTAGAGCAATACAATGAAAATGTGCAGATAAAAAATAATATCTTTCAAGACGGGCATTATGCAATTCATCATGAAAAAACCAGTTCAATGATTGAAGGCAATTATTTTAAGCATTATCAAAGAGAAGTGATCAGTGCCGGGATGGAATCAAATATTGTTGTTAAAAATAACAAGTTTGAAAATGTTGGCGAGCCGGTTTTTAATATCTATGATGGATCTACAATAGACAAGTCCGGCAATGATTTAGGAGATGGTAGTTTAGAAATTCCACAGCTTGGCTTTGAGGACATAAAAAACTTTGAACTGGATTATATTCCAGGAGATGTAGAAGATAAATTCCCTTACATCTATGCTGAAGAAGATCAAACCAGAAGAGTTATTAAGAAAATTGGAAAAGATCTTTATTTCGGCTGGGCTTTAGTTTATGCTAATGATTATTTATGGAGATTTAGTTTAGGTGATGGAGAGATTGGAAGTTCTTTAGATTTTATCAGAGTTGATCCGCAGACTGGAAATTACCAGAAGTTTGGCAATAATGAAATAATGAATCCGAGAGGTTTAGCTTGGGATGGTGAATATTTTTATGTAAATGATTTTAGTCTGTTGAAAATATTTAAGTTTAAATTAAAAGGCAGTTCTATTGAGATTGTAGATAGTTTTGATATTCCTGAGAAAGAGATTGGCGGGACGATGGGATTGACAAGTGATGAAGAGTTTCTTTATCTGCGCAGCAGGGATGGCGAAAAAATTTACAAATTGAGCAAGGAAGGTAAAATGGTTGATAAGATCTATTTCCAGTCAGGAGTAGGTCAGGATTTAGTATGGACGGGAGAATATTTTTGGACTACTGGCGGCTGTGAAAAGGGGCTTTGTAAGTGGACTAAAAAAGGGAAACTTGCTGGAGAAATTTATTTGCCAGCAAAAGATCCATGGGCAATCGCCTGGGATGGAACTTATCTATGGACGATCCAGAGAACTTGTGAGATGTGGAATGATCCAAAGATATATCAGATAGAAATATTAGATGATTCTTAAATGCTAAAAAAATTATTGTTCTTTAATAAGCTAGAATTATTTATTTTATTAAGACTTAGTTGGACTTTTGATTACAAAAGGGAAACTAAGATACTAGAAGAATTAAGAGGAAAATAACTAAAATTAAACAGTGTTGGACTTTTGATTACAAAAGGGAAACTAAGATACTAGAAGAATTAAGAGGAAAATAACTAAAATTAAACAGTGTTGGACTTTTGATTACAAAAGGGAAACTAAGATTCTAGAAGAATTAAGAGGAAAATAACTAAAATTAAACAG
>JAHJGQ010000075.1 GCA_018824365.1 Nanobdellota archaeon
AAAAGAAAAATAAAAATTATTATTTTTTCTTTCCAAGAATCCTGAACATAGTTGTGCTACATTTAGGGCACTTTCCTTTCATTGCACGTCTTTCTACGCCGCCTTTACCTTTCATAGAAACTTCTTTTGCACTGGACATCTCTTGTTTTGCTTTGCATTTGACACAATATCCTTCAACCATTGTAAAACACCTCAAATCTATTTTATTTTTAAGAACGTAAATCTTCCACGCCCTTTACTATAATTATACTTATAATCGTATAGTCTCTTAAAAAGCTTTCGTATTTTTATATCATAAATTTACTGTTTGAAGCCTATTTTGACAGAAAATTTTTCACTCTCTGATGACGTTTCTCCTATAAATTTAATCTCCTTTACTTTTAATACTGCTTTCAAATCTTCTCTTATTGAGTTAATTATCTCTTGAAAGTCTGTTTCTTCGCTGACTAGAATCAATTCTGACAATTCTTCTTTTAAAGATACTTGTTTATCTGATTTATATTTACGTACTGCATTAATTATGTCAACACCTAAATCTCCGGCAATCTCTGCTTTTTCATCAATCAAGCTTTGATCGTATTCAGGCCATTCTGATATGTGGATACTATTTTTATTTTCTTTTTCAGCAAAGTATAATTGGTATATTTCTTCTGTAATGTGCGGAGTGAAAGGCGCCATTAATTTTAATATGGTCAATAATGTTTTATACAAAGTCTCTTGAGCACTATCTCTTGCTTCTTCTCCCCTTACATCTGAATTGTATAATCTATCCTTAACTATTTCTAAATATTGGTCACAAAATATTTGCCAGAAGAATTTTTCTGTTTCTGCTTTAGGTTTAAAAAACCGATAATTTTCGAAATTTTCAGTACTACTTTCAATTAATTTTTGTAGTTTACTAAGAATCCAACGGTCAAATGTCTCCTTAATCTCTGATTTTTTATAATCTTCTAAATGCATTAAGCTAAACCTTGAAGAATTCCATAACTTATTGACAAATTTTTGCCCTGTGACTAAATCTTTTTCAGGGAAAGGTAAATCTTCTCCGATTGTGCAGCTTCCTGACATGAACCTTAAAGCATCTGCAGAATATTTCTGAATCATTCCTTGTGGTTCAATTATGTTTCCTTTGGATTTAGACATTTTCTTTCCTTTAGGATCGAGCATCCACCCATTGATGAAACAGTTATGCCATGGTTTCATCTGAAAATGAAGATGGCTCTTAACTACTGTATTAAATAACCAAAAAGAGATTATGTCATGTCCCTGTGGCCGTAAGTTCATTGGATTATTGTTAAGATAATCATAAACTGGTTTATCTTTAAATAGTTCTTTTACAATGGTTGGAGTTAAAGAAGAAGTTGCCCAGGTGTTTATTATGTCTGTCTCTCCAACAATCTTAGTACTTTCACAATTAGGACATTTATCTACTGGTGCTCTGTCTTCTTTTGGGTCAACTGGAAGGTCATTTAATTTTGCTAAAATAACTTCATCACAATCTTGGCAATACCATACAGGGAAGGGAATACCAAAATATATTTGGCGAGATATGCACCAGTCCCATTGTAAACCATTTACCCAATTGTCATATCTGTTCTTCATATGGGATGGATACCAGTTTAATTCTTCGCCCCATTTAATCATCTCTTCTTTAAGGTCAAGATATTTTATGAACCATTGCTTTGAATGGACAAATTCAATCTCTGTACCGCATCTTTCATGAGTGTTAACTGCATGAGTTATAGATTTTTGGTTAACTAGAAGTTTATTATTTTTTAAGTCTTCAATTATTTCTTTTCTGGCTTCGTTAACTTTCATATTTTCATATTTCCCGGCTAATGAAGACATTTTTCCATTCTTGTTGATTGCAGTTTTAATTGGTAAATTATGTGCTTTTTGCCATTCAATATCTGTTTGGTCTCCAAATGTACAGCACATCACAATACCTGTTCCTTTTTCTGGGTTGGCTCTTTCATCTGGCAGGATTGGTACTTCAAAATCAAATAATGGAACTTTTGCCATTTTTCCTTCTAATTCTTTATATCTTTGATCTTCAGGATGAAAAAAGATTGCTACACATGCTGGAAGGAGTTCTGGACGGGTAGTAGCTATGATTAAATCTTTGTCTCCTATCTTAAAGATGATGTCGTTAAATGATGATTCAATTTCTTTGTCTTCCATCTCTACTTGGGCGATGGCAGTTTGACATTTTGGACACCATGTGGCAGGAGCTTCTTTACGATAAGCTCTGCTCATCTCATATAATTCTAAAAAAGATTTTTGACTTATCTTTTGGCAGTGTTCATTGATTGTTGTATAAGAAACATTAAAATCACAACTAATACCTAATTTTTTCCAATCATTTAAATAAACTGGTCTTAATTCTTTTTCTAAAGTTTCTAAACATAATTTGACAAATTCTGTTCTGGGCAGGTCTTGTGCACGCACATTTTTTAGTTTTTGAATTAATGTTTGTGTAGGTAAACCATTATCGTCTGTTCCGAAAGGTTGCAGAACATTATGTCCTTTCATTCTTTTATATCTGGCAATAAAATCTTGTTGAGAATTGCCGAATGCATGGCCCATGTGCATTTTCCCGCTTACGGTTGGCGGCGGAGTGTCTATACTGTATATCTTTCTTTGAGTATCTTCTGGATCGAATCTGTAAATATTATTCTCTTCCCAATACTTCTGCCATTTAGGTTCTGCTTCTTTTGGTTCGTATCTTTTTGGAAGTTCCATTGTTATGATAAAGAAGAGTGTTTATTTATAAAATTAATTGGGATAAAATGAAAATTTATGGTGAGTAAATTCATAGGACATGTTACCTTTACTATTTTGAATGGTTAAACCTAACTTACTTTAACATCATCTGTAAAATTAGAATAAATAAATAACCAAAAAATTAACTATTTTTTTCTTTAATTTCTTTTTCAATTGCTGAAATATAAATGTCAAACTGAAGTTCAACACTCCTCCACATCAATTTACTGATATCAAGCCCTTGATATTTGTTTTTATTTCTTATAGTTCTGATATTTTCTAAGAAATTCCAATCTAAACCTAACTCTTCAAAATTAAGAACAATAAAAGCAAATAATCCTTGATGATTACTAATCTTTTGATGTTCAAAGCGCATCAATTGTTCACAGAGTTCCCGAAAAACATCATAATGGATGTTGAAGATGACTCTCCAGCTTGGATTTGTCAATTTCCGCAGACCCTTTCCAAATTGATAATCTTCTTGAGTCATTGTTAGAACTTTCTTGACTTCATCTTTGTCAAGATTGGCTTCTTCATACAATCCTTCAGTTGATAGTTGATCATATACTTGTTCCGCTGTTCGTCCTTTAGACATGGACTGTCACCTCAAAAGGTTCTATGCTTTCTGTTATAAAAAAACCTTTGGCAATGTTAGGGATTACAGTAGGATCAAGATTTTTCTTGAGTGTTTTCTTATTCCTGTATTTGAATATTTGAATGTCACGATGCAGTTTTGTTTCATATAATCCTCTCTGAAATTCTTTATCATCCCCATAGATAAACAGATCTATATCACTAGATTTACTCCAGTCACCACGAGCAAAACTTCCAAACAAAATGGCTGTTTTAATACTTTTACATGAATTTAGGAATCCAAAAAGTCCGCTTTGTTCAAGCATCGTTAAACCATATAATCGTTTCTCAGAACGAAATTTAGCGGCATCTCTGTTAGCTAAATAATAGGGCATTTTTCCTTTCTTTTTAATACGTATAATCAATTTCTCTTTGAGTAATTCTTTAAGAAAATGATTTACTCGTTCACGACTAATTCCTGACTCCTGCATAAGTGTTTCAAAATGCCATTTTCTTAGAGTATTGTTAAAGAATAACGATTTTAGTTTCTCTTTCATTTTAGTATGAAAAATCAAACTAATATTTAAATATTCTGGTTGTTATGTTGAATTTAAGAAAAATTAAAAAAAAGAAAAAAAAATACATTTCATATAATTCTGAAAGATAAACTATATTTTAGTTAGTTGTTTATCTACAACAGGAAAATACATTTCAAATGTGGTTCCTTTTTTAATCTCAGAATGAACTCTAAAATATGCATTATGACGGATTAAGTGATCTTTAACTATGGCAAGCCCAAGACCGGTGCCGTTCTCTCTCATTTTTGTCGTGAATAATGGTTCAAATATTTTGTCTAGGTTTTCTGGTTCAATCCCTACTCCAGTGTCTTTGATAGTTATTCTTACATAATCGCCTTCTGGCATATTTCCATTAAACATTTCTATTTCTTTTTTATTACAGACATCTTCAGTAGTTATTGAGATTTCTCCTTCATCTTCTATCGCTTTGATCCCATTATCAACTAAATTTTGTATCACGCGGTATATTTGGCCCCTGTCTGCTGAGATCACACTTTTAGCATTAGTGTGAAGATTTAAATTATAAGAATTATATTTAATAATTGGGATATCTTTGGCTATAAAAGTTACTACTTCGTTGATATCAACATCTGTTGGTTTATATCCTTCTCCTTTTGCAATTGAAATCAAATCTTTTACATACTCAATTATAAGCTTAACACTATCATCAATCACATCGATTTTTGACGTAAGTTTATCAGGATTTAGTTGAGATGAATCTGAAGACATTGTTAGTAATTTTGTTAGTAATTCTAAATTGCCTTTGATTATTGTTAATGGATTATTAAGATCATGTGCAACTCTTCCTGCTAACCTGCCAATATTAGCGAGGACTTCTCTTTCACGAAGTTCTTGCTGGTATCTCTCAATATCCCTTAAATCAACCATTATTGCCATCAATGCATATGGGTTATCTTTTCCATTTTCATAAAGGGGAGCTGTAGATAACCATGTTTGTAAAAGGTTTCCGTTAGCATCTACATTAATCACTCTTCCCTGCCAACCTCCCTTCAAGGTTGCGTTATAAATTTCATCAATTAATTTTGGCTTCTTGGTATTTTTTGGTTTTAGAATATTGATGGGTTTACCAATAATCTCCTCTTTCTTATATCCGTACCTTTTTTCGAAAGCAAGGTTTACTTTGGTTATTTCTTGCGTAGGAGATGGTTTAGTAATGATTATGGCTGAAGGAACATTTCTAAGAACTTGCCGATATGTTTCTGTCTGATACCGTAATGATTGATATTCTTCAATAACTTCATCCGGCGCATTGTTTTCCAAAAGAAAATCTTCCAAACTCATCTTAAACCAAAGATAAAATAGGAATATATAAATGTTACTCTTCAAAAGTAATGATTTGTAAAAAATGTTTTTTTTGTAAAAATAGCTTTAAATTTTCTATTAGTAAGATATTTCAATGACTTTTCTGCCGATTTCAGTAGTAATAACAATATCTTTATTCAATTTTCCTGTGATTTTGTAAAGCTTGTATATGTCTTTGTTAAGATCAAGGTCTCCATACCACAATTCTATCTTTTGTCCCTCAAAAAAATCTTTTATTTTGTCATCTTTGTATCTTTCATAAGTATCCAAATCATAAATTCTTGCATTGAAAATAATGACATTTTCTTGATTGCTAGAATAGTAACGACTTTTACTGCCCAAGCAACGTCCAAAGTGTAACCCTTCTTCATTAAAGATAGTTGTAATCTTGTCATCAATTGTCATTGATTAAGATAATCATCTAAGAATCTTAAAACTTCAATTTAGAATTTCTACAATAATGCAAAAATTCTATGTTAATTTTGGAGTTAAGTAATTATAATTAGAATTATAATTGGTTTACTCACTAAGTTTGTCTCCCCTGCTCTTGCTTTCTTTCCATCCGACAGAAGTTATCTGGATGAATTCAGCATTAGCCTGCATCTCTTTGATATCTCTTGCTCCGCAGTAACTTATTCCGCTCTGTAAACCTTTTACAAGCCCTTTAATCACTTCACGAACAAATCCTTTATAATCAACTAAGATGGAAACTCCCTCAACAAATACATCTAACCTCTCCTTGACTTGTTTCCTTTCTAAATTTTCTTTTCTTTCTAGATTACTATCATGGGATGCGCTGCCCATGTAACGCTTATACCTTTTTCCGTCTTTCATGATTATTCTTCCAGGAGCTTCATCAGTTCCGGCAAAAAAACTTCCTGAGTAAATTGTACTTGCTCCGGCAGCTACTGCCTTTGCCACATCGCCTGGAAACTTCATTCCACCATCCGCACTTACTGGGATATCATATTCTTTTGCAACTTTAACCACATCAATTATTGCAGTAAGTTGTGGAATACCTGATCCTGACATTATTCTCGTTGTACATACAGCAGAAGGGCCAATTCCCACTTTAAGTCCGTCAGCACCCGCTTCGATTAAATCTTTTGCTGCTTCTCCAGTGGCAATATTTCCTGCCATTATATCAACTTCGGGAAAGTTAAGTTTGAATTCTTTTATCCGTTGAATAGCTAAATCTGAATGACAATGAGCTATATCTAATACGATGACATCTGCTCCGACATTGATAAGTTCACGAGAACGTTCAATTGTATCTTTTACGCCGACAGCTGCTCCTACCAATAGTCTTCCTTTTTTATCTCTTGCAGCGTTTGGCCAGAACTCTAATTTCTTGATGTCTTGTGTAGTTATTAGTCCAAGAACCTTGCCATTTTCTAATAAAGGCAGTTTTTCAATCCTATGTTGGTGAAGAATTTTCTTTGCTTCTTCTAATTTGATTCCATAAGGCGCAGTGATTAGCCGCTTAGTCATTACTTCGCTTATTTTTTTGTTCATGTCTTCTTCAAAGAGATAGTCTTTTGAAGTAAATATCCCTACTAATTCTTCTCCCTCTTTGACTAATAGGCTGGTAACTCCTTCTACTTTCATAACCTTCACAGCTTCAGCAATTGTGATTGTAGGTGAAATAAAAATGGGGTTTTCAATGATATAGCTAGTACTCCTTTTTACTTTCTTTATCTCTTTAACTTGTTCTTCAATCGTGCCGAACTGATGGATTACTCCTAAACCGCCCTCCCTAGCAATGGCAATAGCCATCTTATGCTCTGTTACGGTAGCCATGTTAGAGCTGACCAAAGGAATATTTAAAGAAATATTTTTAGTGAATCTGGTTTGTATATTTGCTTCACTGCGCGAGTTTAACAGTGTTTTTTTTGGTACAATAAGGACATCGTTGTATGTTAGGCCAAGTTTCATTTTCAATCAATATTGTTTAAAAATTTAAGTATTTAAATACATTTTGAGTATTAACTAGATATTTAACTGAAAATCAACTTAAAAATGAAACGAAAAGTTTAATAAAAAAGAATCTTATGAATAAAAAGTTAATATAATGGCAAAAAAAAAGATAAAAAGCAAAAAAAAATCTAAGAACATTTTTAATAACCTACGAATGATGATTTTTTCTATAGTTATTTTTGTTGTTATTTTAGTTGCAATTATTTTTTTGATAATGAATTCAAATGTAAAACCAATTGAAGATATTTCTGATGCAGAATTAGAAGCTGAGTTAGAAGAATTACCAGTTGAAGAATTAGCAGCACTTGCGCAAAAAGCTGATGATGAAGCTCTTACAGGTGCAGCTCGTACAACTTCTCCATACATTGATATTGGAAAATATAAAAACATACAGGAATCCAGAGTTTTACCTATTGCAAAAAAAGTTTACAGCACTAGGACAGCTATGATATCTCCCGCTGCGAACTTAATTAGAGGAGATGTAAATAACGATGGTAAACTGGATATGTCAGATGCGATTGATCTTTTAAACTATTTGTCTCAAGACGGAGAAAAACCAGCTTGTTCGAATACGGTAGATTTTGATGAAGATGGATTTATTAAAATAAATGATGCAATTAGTTTATTGAATTATTTAGAGAAAGGTTCTGAGATTAGAAAGAATATCGTGCCTATGGAATGCGGTGCTGATCTACCAGTTATAAAGCCCAAGTTAGCTTTCAAAGTAGCTATTCCTTTAAATGAAGAAGAGTTTGTTCGTGGAGATCCCAATGGAGATGGAATGATTACTATTGCCGATCCAATCTTTATATTGAAATATATGTTTGCTAGTGGAGAAAAGCCACAGTGTTTGGATGCAGCAGATGTTAATGATGATGGGATTATTACTATAGCAGATGGTATTTATTTATTGAACCTTCTTTTTGCTAACGGGCCATCCCCTCCACTGCCTTATCCTAATCCTGGTATAGACCCAACACTAGATAAATTGGAATGTGGTATTTAAAAACAAACCACAAACATTTAAAATAAACAGGTTTCTGAATATAGTATGACTCTTTTCACTATAAAATATGCACCAAAAAATTCAGATCAAGTATTCGGTCAGCAAAAGGCAGTTTCTGAGCTAAAAGATTTTATTGTTAACTATAAAAACAAAAAACTAAAAGCAGCACTTTTAAACGGACCGATAGGTAACGGAAAGACTTCTTCTGTTTATGCTTTAGCTAATGAGTTAAATTATGATCTTTTAGAGATAAACTCTTCTGATTTAAGGAATGCTGAGAATATTAAATCTTTTCTTAATTCAGCTTTAGGGCAGCAATCTTTATTCTTCAGGCCCAAGATGATCTTGATTGATGAAGTTGACAATGTTTCTGGCGTTAAAGATAGGGGATGTATCCCGGCTTTAGTAAAGGCAATCGAAAATTCTCATTTTCCTGTTGTATTAACTTCAAATGATATTGAAGACAGTAAATTTAAAGCATTAAAAAAATCCTGTCAAGTGATTGATTATCATAAGCTGCAATATCGAACTATTTCCCATGCTTTACAATGGATTTGTGAACAGGAGAATATCACTTTTGAGGAAAAAGCAGTCAATTCTTTAGCCAGACAGGTAGATGGCGATCTACGAGCAGCTTTACTTGATTTACATAGTTGTGCAGCAAATAATAATGTCTCTTTTGAAAACGTAACACTTTTATCGGACAGAAAAAGAAGGGATACAATCTGTAATGCTTTGTCCATTATCTTTAAGTCGTCTTCTGTTGAGAATGCTCTTCCGGCTTTGGAGAATATTGATACAGATATCAGGGAAGTTTTTTTTTGGATGGACAATAATCTTCCTTATGAATATACTTCTCCTAAATCGCTGGCTAAAGCATATGAACATCTTTCAAGAGCAGATGTGTTTAATGGAAGAATTATGAAAAGACAACACTGGAGATTCTTGGTTTACATCAATAACCTTCTTACGGCAGGAATTTCTTCAGCAAAAGAAGAGAAGAATCCTTCTTTCATCTCCTATAAACCGACAATGCGTTTTTTAAAAATATGGCAGTCAAAGATGAAGAATGCTAAGAAAAAAGATATTGCAATAAAATTGGCTGCAAGAACACACACTTCTACAAAAGTTGCTACGGAACAGATTCCTTATCTGCAGACTATTTTCAGGAATAAAAGGGGAGAGGGAATAGCAGAAGAGTTGAAGTTAAATGAGGAAGAAGTTGAGTGGTTAAAGAAGTAATCTATTTGATTAAAAAATAATTTTAATAAAAAAATAAAAAAAATTCTATTCACAAACCAAAAACTTCATCTCTGAAATACGGGTGCTAAGTTCGTTTTCAGAAGAAGTAATCATAATTCTGTATTTCTGGTAAGCTACATCATTGTTAAAATAAAACATTTTAGTATATTTTTTAACATTAATTTCTTTATCTGTCATCATTGTTAGATTCCCGTCTGAAACTGTATCTAAACCGAGCCAATTATTGTTAAATCCTTCAAAGGTCCAGCTTTTAGGGTTCATTCCCTCATTAAAGTCCAGAGGTGTTTCTTGTTCATAGGTTAATATACTATATCCTTTGATTACTTTTTCGTTTCCCTTGCCGAAATCGTATTCTAACCAAGCTGGAATCTGTGGAGTAGAATCTTTAATATTCCTAGACCACCAGCCGTCTTCGATATAAGTATCGAAAACGTATTTTGGAAGATTTCCAGAAATATCAGTTGCCTCACCGTAGTGAAGAGAATGGAAATAAGCCGTGTAATAACTTGAAGCGCTTGCAGTACCTCCAGTTGGTGTAATCCATACTATTTCTTGATCTGGATTATAAAATGTAGGGCAGTTGTCTACCGGATCAAAAATTGAATCTTTATCAGTATCAAGTTCTTTACTACAAGTAAGACTGCATCCATCTCCTATGATTTGATTACCATCATCGCATTCTTCATTAATTTGTTTTATGTTATCACCACAAATTGGCAACTTACATTGATTAGTACAACTATCATTATTAATACTATTTTCATCATCACATTCTTCTACATTTTGCTGAACGAACTTATCTCCGCATTTTGCTGATTTACAGCTATCTAAGCAGTTGTCTGTGTTAATTTGATTGCCATCATCGCATTCTTCCTTAGTTTGTATTATGTTATCACCACATATCTCAAGTTTACAGGTAGATGAACAATCATCATCATTTGCAGTATTACCATCATCGCATTCTTCTCCAGCTTCTTTCTTTCCATTTCCGCAAACAGAAGATACACATGCTCCATCAATACAACCATTTTCACAAGTTTTAGTTTCTGATTTTGGAGTCTTCTGATCATTATAACAATAATATTCTATTAAAGTATTTCCACTACATCTATCTACACTATGATAAGT
>JAHJGQ010000076.1 GCA_018824365.1 Nanobdellota archaeon
GTAAAAATAAGGTTAACATTTTCTAAAGGTTCACGGTCATTGATTCCGGCATTCTCCTCTTCAACCAACTTATAAGTATAGACCATCATTGGAACTTTTGCTTCCTGACAAAATTCCTCATCACTTACAGTATCGATGAAGAATGATTCTCTTTTGTTTACATCAACTCTCCTGTCAGGAATATTTCTCTTAAGGTGAACTGTAAAAGCAACCTTAAAATCATATCCGGTAGTCTCATCAGTTATGGTAACTAATACCGGATAATCAACATCATAAACAAACTTCCATGTCTGCATACATAAGAAAGATAATAATTCATTTCCTCCTATCAAAGGATTGCTCTTCATATAAGCGCCGCTTCTTGGTGTAACATCAAAAGAGAAAGGATAATTATTCTCATAACCAAACAAAACCGATACTTGAGGTTTTACAAAGTCATCTCCTAAATCAAAGATATAATGATTTTGGTAATAAGGAAGTTCTTCAGGAAATTCAACATAATCGGTTCCTCTAACTTTAAGTTCCCTGATATTTATCCTTAACATATCTTTTAATGTTTCTTTTACTGTCTCAATTTTCCAGCTCTTCTGTCCGCAACTCATTTCCATACCTGCAACAGGCACGTTAGGATGCTCAAGAGCTATCAAATCTTGAGTGATATCTTCCAGCTTTAGAGTTTCCATTTCTCTTTCAATTATCTTTTGTGCTGTCTCATGAACAGACTTCAGCTTTATCGGCGACTCTTCTACATGATTGATTACTTCAGTGATTACTTCTCCATTTTTGTCTCTTATTTCAATATTCCAATGAAGATTAAAAATGACTTTACTTTCAACAATCTCAGTATTTGCTTCAATAGGACTTTTTTCGATTAGATCATAAGCTTCCTGAAAAGCTTCTTTTCCCAGCAGGCAATTGCGGACATTCTCTTCAAGATAATTGTCAATATCTTCTTTTATCAATTGTAAAGAAGGGATATTGGTTGTTAATCCATAAGCCCAGAAAGGGACAACTGTAAAAGGGGAATTCCTTAAATGTAAACTTCCATCATTGGCAATATCGCTTGGAACTTCAATATAGCCGCCTTGTAAGCCTATTTTAAACAAAGCCTCTTCTCCAACTTCTCCAATACAGGTATTAATAAAATTTTCAACTTTTCCTTTATCTGTAGGAATAATCTCTTCTGGTTTGAAAATGACTATCTCCTGTTTTAATAAAATCACCAAGATTAAAGCAAGAAGCAATAAAATTCCCAGGATTATGAAAACAGTCACCTGCCCTTTTCTTTCATGAGTATTGCGAGTAAATTTATTAGAAATAAACCTAAATACATCTATCCTATTCCTCTTTTTGTACATTGATTTTAGTATACTACAATCATTTATAAAGCTTTTGAAGAGTATTACTCGAGAAAGTTCTAAAAAAATAACATTTTTGATAATTGCATGAATAAGAATGAAACATCATTTTAAAATTTAGGAAGAGAACACAAAAATAAAGAGTGCATTTAACGAAGTTTTTATCTCTTAGCTATGTTTAAAAGTCCTTGCAGAAATAGAATCACTGACAATACAACCAAAATAAAAACACATATTCCAAAAAGACATATTGTTGTTTTAGTTATTAAGCCTAAACCATTAAATTTTCTACTACAAACCCAGTGATAAAGATTCCTTCCTGGCTATTTTGATCCAAATTATTTGCAACGTCAGCCCAAGTAGAAGTAGTTCCTTCAACTGCAGTCATAAGCGAACCTAAATAGACATACTTAATTATAAAAATAGAACTAATAATAGTTGCAATAAACAAAAATACAGCAATAGCATTCTGTATTTTTCCAATCGTTTTTCTTTTATACATTTAATTTAACCGATATAACTTACTTCCTTATTCTTCGCTTTCGCACCAGCTTGAGCCAAAGTAAGCGATTCCGATATCCATTCTTTAGTTTTTTTCATTAATTCATTTTCAACTTCAATAATATCTTTAGTCATCTTTTTTAAGTTAATTCCTAAAGAGAATTTTTTCTCAATGACACGTAAAACCTCTTTAGCGCCTTTAATTCCAAGGTATAAAGGGCTGCCATAAGTTTCAGCAAGCAAAGAAACCCCTTTGACGCCTCTTTTTTTACCTAAACCTAATAAGATTCCAGAAACGCCAACGATCGGACCGACAACACCAAAGATATTTTTTTCAACGAGCATGTCTTTTTTGATATATTCTTTAAATAATTTTGAATCATTACTTGTACAGAAAACTTTTGGTTTGTCAGGTATATTCTGTAATCCAATCCCGCCGGTAGTAATTATTTCACTGCAGCCATGATTCTTAACGATCTTTAGAATTTCCTCACAAAAAGTGTAACAACTTTCTTCATCAATCGGTTGAATATCACCTGTAAGAAAAAGAAAATCCCTTTTCTTACTTTTGCCATTACCATTAAATGTTTTATAATATATTTCAATCCTAGGCATTTCCACCATATTATTTTCATTGACAAAAACAGAATGAGGAAACCTGTAGGAAAAAAATGAATAAAGTTTTTTTGCGCCCAATTCTTCAATAAGAAAATCAACAGCAATTTTACCTACATTTCCAATACCAGGAAGCCCCTCTATAAAGATGGGATTATTAAGTTTTGGAATAGTCTTTGCTTTCTGAGTTATTTCCCATTTCATGCATATATTTGAAATAAGTCTTGGTTTATATAATTTTGGTTTGAAAAGATTTTGACAAGATGTCATAAAAGTGCGGAAAAGCAGGATATGAAAGAGCATTCGCACAAAAAAGAAACTACTTTTTTGGCATCCCAGAAAAATCGTTGTTTTTCTGTGGACATAACCGGTCTAAAGACCGGCTCTTTCTGCTTTTCTTTGCGTGAAAGAACGACAAAAAAAATTAATTAATGAAAAAATGCGAGGGACGTGACTTGAACACGCGTACCCACTAAGGGATCACCCGTTTAAGATTAGATCTCCTCAAGGTGACGGATTTGACCGCTCTCCCACCCTCGCGCAATATTAATCCGAATAGAAAAGTCATTTAAAAAATTAACTGAACTTTTTAAAGAACCTATGCTACGTAATCTGCAAATTCATTCGATCTTACAGGTTTCTACCCATTCTTCCTTAATGAGGTCTTGGGGCAAATGGTTAATACTTTCTTTCTTGCCTTCAATTAACATGGCAATGTTTAATTTTTTATTAGATTTTTCAATACAATAATCAATCACTTTATAATTGATTGAATTCTTGTTGAAAATACTTCTTATCTGGCCATCGTTAATTATCTTATTAGTTGTGATGATGATTTTTCTTTGATACGAGCCAATCCCTTTCATCTCTAGAAACCTATCTACTATTACAATAAGCCAGATAGAAATATAAATTATTCCTGCAATAAAGTACTGCCCCAATCCTATAATTAAACCTAATATTGCAAATATCCATATTGCCGCTGCTGTAGTAAAGCCGAAAATCTTATCCGTAGTCCTTATCAATGCACCTGCACCCAAGAAACCAATTCCGGTAACTATCGCGCCCAATAAAGGCAAAGGATTTTCAGGAACGATAATTATGGCAATGATAGATAACGCACAAGAACCAACAGCGACGAAAATAAATGTACCAAAGCCAATAGGTTTATGAGACCTTTGCCTTTCCAAACCAAATAATAGTCCTGCAAAAAAAGTTATCAAAAAACGAATGATGATTTCATTATATTCCATCTTGTCAAACCTCTCCTAAGCACCATAGAATCTAACTTTGGATTAAAAAAATAGTAAAAAAAACAAGTAGATAAACTTTTTGTAGAAACATTCAGCAGGTTAAAAACAATTTTGATTCCGAGAGGTTACATTAATGATAATCAAAGAGAGTTATCTGCTCTAAGATAAACATCGCAAAATATATCTCTCAATAAACACAATATATTGGGTTATTAAAAAAACTTATTCAAAAACATGGGCTTTAATGGCTAATTTCTCGTCGAAAAAGAAAAGTATTTAAATTAGATAATCTTTGAGAGATAGCTTTCAATCAGATAAGCAAATTAAAAAATAAATGAGGCGAGAATATGATAAGTCGTGGAACAAGAACCTGCGAAAAGTGCAGTACAGTAGTACCTCTGGAAAAAGTTAAATTATATCCAAGAGATAATGAAAAAAATTGGCTGGTATGCGAAACCTGCTGTGAAAAATTAAAGAGCGGAGTAAGAGAACCAGGCAAAGTTAACTTACTCAAAAGGGAACCTATCAGGAATGCCTTCAAGCCCAAAGAAACAATAAGTCTTTCTTCAGCACAAAAAGTGAACACTCCAACTAATTTTACCAAACCGGTGGTGAAAGAAAACTTAAAACTAAAAGAGACCGCAAATCCACAATACAAGTCGATGTTCTGTTCGCGCTGTAAATACAACTTTAAGATTGACCTGCAAAAAGCGGGAATATTACATAGTATCTACTGTCCATATTGTGGTAAAAATGACCAGCTGGTAAAATCTTAAATAGAGAAAGAAATAAAATTAAATAAGAAGCTTAAAAACGATAAAATGTTATACCTTCACAAGCTTAATGACTTAACTCAGAGGTCTGCAGACAATGAAAGCATCTACTTAATCAGGGAACTAAAACAAAATTTTAATTTACCATTATCTTCTGCAAAAATGGAATCATTTCTTTCAGATCAATTAGTTACTGAATCAGATATTATGGTGATCGACAGATCTCTGCAGTTATTAAGCCCCACAACAATTAAAATCGAAAGTTTGCTTAAAGAGAAAAATCTTCTTCACGAAGCGATCAACCTAGAAAGAAGTATCAATATTCTTAAGCGGATTCCCCTGCCTTTGTCTAACAACTTAAAATTCGTTAAGGAACTGTTAGCAGATCAAAACATTTTAATTGAAAACTTTACTGCTCTACTGAATTCAATCCCAAACTTGCGGACAAAAGAAGAAAAAATTTCTGTCAATGACAAGATCAGCAATATATTTGAAATTATCCTGCGCAATAAAGAATTCTCATTTAATTCAATAGATATCGTCAATGAAGGGTATCTTAATGAAATAAGCGGTCTTAAAGAAAGTATCTCTAAAGGTTTCTTATTCCACTTATCTCTAGAAGAAGAATTGAGAAAAGTTGACTTTAACAGGATTAAGATGAGAATCCCTTCGATAAAATTGCAGGAAGCTGAAGAGATTGAGAAAGACATTTCTATCATACTTCAGGGAGTGGAAAGGGCTTATCAGATCAACTTTCGGACGATTTATTTAGCAGTCTATTTTTATTCTTTCATAAAATGGATTCATGGGATGACAAATTCTTAAACAATTAATTCTTAACCTTGCTTATGAAGTGATTATCGAAAACAAAAAATCTCCATTGCAGATCTAAAGCATCCTTAATCCCAACACGAGAACTTTGACCTATTTTACCAACTCTAAAACTGTCATCATAAACTTTAACTTCTTTTCCTAATTTTAATCCATTCAAATTTCTATCAATACCAAAAGCCTGGCATAATTTACCTGGGCCTGAACATAAGTTTGTAATCTTATCGGTTTTTCTTCTTTTTTTCAATTGATCAATCTTGTTCAAAGGTTCTACTGCCCTGATCAAAACTGCACCTGCTTCGTTTTTTTCAGTTGTAAAATTGATGCAATCATACATTCCATAAATTAAGTAAACGTAAACATGCCCATAAGTATCAAACATGATTTTACTTCTTTCTGTTTTTTTAAAGGCGTGAGAAGCCGGGTCTCTCCCATAAGCTTCTGTTTCGACGATTCTTCCTCTAAAACCATTGACATAGATTATCTTTCCCAATAATTCTTTAGCTACTTCAACAGTATCTCGAGCAAAAAAAGATTTAGGCAATTGTTTCATGATTTAAACGAAAAAAAGCTAAGTTAAAAAATTTATCCTAATAAACTAATAAATTAGTAAAAAATCCGACCAAATAACCAATAATTCCTGCAACTATTCCTATAATAAAAATTTCTATTCCCGACCTAAACCAATTTTGTTTAGTATAAATTGTCTTAATAACACCGACAATGAAAAAAGCCGCAATAGTGAGAATAGTCGCTACCATTGCTGCAATTCCATTTGAGAAAAAGAAAAAAGGAGATATAGGAAACACTGAACCGGCTAAAAAAGACAAGAACATAGTAAAAGCATTTTTAACCGGCATGTCAAACCTTTCCTCTGATAATCCTAATTTTTTTTGGATATAATTCTTTATGAAAGTTGATTCGTTATGTCTAAGAAAATGGTTGCACATGGCATCAATCTCATTCTTGTCAAACTTCTCCTTTTTGAGAATTATTCTCATTTCTTTAATGAATTTTTCAGGGTTCTTCTTAATCTCATCTTTGGTTACTTTAATCTCCCTTTCATAAACTTCCCTCTGTGATTTCGCTGACAAATAACTTCCTGCAGACATGGAAAAAGCGCCGGCAAACATGCTTGCCAATCCAGCTAAAATTATCGCAAACTTCCCGCCGCCGCCCTGCCAGACGCCTAAGACTAAACCTAAATTTGAAACAAGACCATCCTGCATACCAAAAACAAAATCCCTGACTAAATTTTTAGTTTCCTCAAAAAAAGTCATTATTCTTTCATCACCGCTTTACATTCTCCGCTTACGCATTTAATATCTCCCTGTCCGCAATCTATTGTTTCCGGTTCACAAACTGCCGTGCATAACATTCCAGCACAATCAGGACCATGTTCTTTATTGACAGCATCTTTAGCATGACAGCAGCTTGCCGGAACGCAATCTTTATCTGCAGAACATTTCTTTTCTGCTGGTACAAAAGAACAAGAAGTTAAAAAAACAAGTAATGTGATTAAGCCTAATAAAGATAATATTTTTTTCATTTTTTATACCTCTTTTTTATTTCATAAAAAAAAGGTCAAAAGGGCGCAAGTCCCTTTGCTTACCTCTTTTTTTAACAAAACTCTTCTTGATAATTTCTTTGTGAACTTATTTCTCCTCTGAAATTTTGGGAAAATAATTTTTTAATTTTTTCTTTTGGATAATTACTTAACAACCAGGCTAATTTTATCAAAGCTGTCTCTGCTGTCATGTCTAATAAATTTCCCAAAACTCCTGCTTCCTGTAATTTTCTGCCAGGTGAATAAACATTCATGTTAATGCCGCCAAAGATAGTTTGCGTAGTCATCACTACTGGAATTTTTTTTGCCAAAGTTTCAATTTCCTTAAAGATAAGCTCGTTCTCTTTTGTATGATCATCATATTTTTCAACAGGGAAATGTCCTAATCCGGTTCCTTCCAAAATCAAACCATCAAATTTTTCGTAAGCTTTAATTTCTTCAGCAAACATTTGAGGATGGGCTTTAATAATTCCTATTTTCAAATTTTCTTTAAACAATTTTAAAGTTAATTTTTTACTGCCATCTCTCTTGACATAATCATTTCTCAACCAGTCAATCTTACCATCATTATCTATTAAAGCAAATGGTTCAGCATTTATAGATTTGAATGCATCCCTTCTTGATGAATGCATCTTTCTTGCCTTAACACCAGGAATGATTGAACATACATCATCGTTAGCAGAGTTGTGCATACATAATGCAACTTCTGCAAAATCAGTGTTGGCAATAAAGTTGGCTGCACATTTTAAGTTAAGAAAAGCGTCACTGCTGCCCCTATCAGAACTCCTTTGCGCTCCTACTAATAAAACTGGAATGTTTAAATTTTCCAAAACAAAAGCTAATGCAGCTGAAGTATAATGAAGCATATCAGTCCCATGAGTTATGATAATTCCCTCACTTCCAGCTTTAATTTCTTTTTCTATTTCCTTAGCGATAATATTATAATGAACAAAACGCATATTTTCAGAAAGCATATTTGCTACTAATTTACTACGGAGATTTACTAAGTTTCCTAGTTCTGGAAACATCTCTAATAATTCTTCCGGAGAGAATTTTGCTTTCACAGCACCAGTTTCATAATCAACTTTAGAAGCAATCGTGCCGCCGCAATGTAATATGGAAATTGTTTTGAGATTTTCTTTTTTTGGGATTTCTTTTTTAGGTTTGGATTGTTCTTTTGTTTTTTCTTTAATAAGTTTAACTTCTTTAATATCCTCTTTCTTAAAACCAACATTATAACCAGTATCTAGTTTGATAATAGTTACATTTTCATTAGAACTAGGCATAAGAATACCTTCTTCCGTACTCTTTTTTGTAATAACTTGGACCTTGTCTCCCACTTGTGGCATGCTTTGTTAGAAAACGTTAATGTTTATATAAATTTTGATAGGGATTGAGTGTAAATAAATGTCTCATTGATTTTTGATAGAATTTTATGTGTAGAAATTAGAAAATTAACAACTAGACTATTTTATGGCAACAGAGAAAGTTTTTTGATCATAAATTTGGTCTGATGAATCAGAAGCAGCCGTATCAATAACTTGTAAACTAACCAAATAATTTCCTTTAACTCCTTTACCCTCAATAGTTACTGGATGTATTGTTGATTCATTAACTGCCAAGTTAAATTCACTATCATCATAAAGAAAACTAATTTGTTTCTGTAATTCTTCATGGTCAACAAGTGTACCATTATTCATTTCTTCAACATTAAATACAATTTTATAAGTTAAATTGTCTTGTACTTTAACATTTTTAATTCCAAAAACAGTAATTGTAGAACTTCCTTTTTCTACATATTCTTTATTTGATATAAGACTTATTTTTCATCTCCTTTTAATAGTTCTTCACGTATTTGTTCTGCTATTACTTTCCCTACATCACCTTCATACACGGGGTCATAATGTGTTATAAAGTCCAAGTATTGGAAAAGTCCAAACATTAAGATTACTAATGAGATTAATACAATTACAACAATCCACATTTTTTTCATAATTCAATTAAAGTTTCAAGATTTATAAATATTTACTTTAATCCATTGTATTTTTTAATTTCGAAAATCCTTTACACAAACATTTAACAGGAAGATAGTTTTTTACAAGTTCTCAGTTTCTTTCCAAAGGAACACAAAAAGCGAAGAATATCACTTTTGTGCACAAATGAGATGACATCTCATTTTGTGAGACCAGAAACACATTTAGGGTTTTTGTTTCATAAATATTTATATACAATTGATTAATAATTTTTAAATTACAAAATGAGGCAAATTAAAATGGATAATGAATTTACATTTAAAGAACAAGATACAAACATTTCTACTACAGATTATAAAGTCAAAAACATATTCTTAGCAGATTGGGGCAGGAAAGAGATCAAGATTGCTGAAAAAGAAATGCCCGGTTTGATGGCTATAAGAGAAAAGTATAGCCAACAAAAACCATTAAATGGAACAAGAATCATGGGTTCCTTACACATGACCATCCAAACTGCAGTTCTTATTGAAACGCTTAAAGAATTAGGAGCAGAAGTAAGATGGTGTTCATGTAACATTTTCTCAACACAAGATCATGCTGCTGCTGCCATTGCAAAAACAGGAGTTCCTGTATTTGCCTGGAAGGGAGAATCGCTTAAAGAGTATTGGTGGTGTACACAGAAAGCTCTAGACTTCGGAAACAGCTTAGGTCCTAATTTAATCGTTGACGATGGTGGTGATGCAACTTTAATGATCCATAAAGGTGTGGAAGTTGAAAGAGATCCATCTTTATTAGAAAAAGATTATAGTGAAGAAGGAGAAGATCTCAGAGAATTGATGATTTCTTTAAAAGAAACTTTTAACGAGGAAAAAGAAAAGTGGACTAATGTTGCAAAAGAGGTGAAAGGTGTTTCTGAAGAAACTACAACTGGAGTACACAGGCTTTACCAAATGATGCAACAGAACAAACTTTTATTTCCAGCCATAAACGTTAATGATTCTGTAACTAAATCAAAGTTTGATAATTTATATGGTTGCAGAGAATCCCTTGTAGATGGTATTAAGAGAGCTACTGACGTTATGCTAGCAGGAAAAGTAGCAGTAGTTGCAGGTTATGGTGATGTTGGCAAAGGTTGCGCTCAATCATTAAAAGGTTATGGTTGCAGAGTTATCGTTACTGAAATAGATCCCATCAATGCTTTACAAGCAGCGATGGAAGGTTATGAAGTTAAAAAAATGGACAATGCCGTTAAAGAGGGGGACATCTTCGTTACAACTACTGGAAATACAGACATAATTGTTGATAGACATTTCTTAGCGATGAAAGATCAAGCAATTGTCTGTAACATTGGCCATTTTGATAATGAGATTGATATTGAGTGGTTAAACAATAAGTCCGGAGCTATTAAGCAACAGATTAAGCCCCAATATGACAAATACACACTTAATGAGAAAGAAATTTACATACTAGCTGAAGCTCGGCTTATAAATTTAGGATGCGGGACAGGCCACCCTAGCTTTGTTATGAGTATGTCATTTACTAATCAAGTACTTGCCCAACTTGAGCTATGGAAAAATACATTTCCTATTGGAGTCACTATTTTAAGCAAAAAACTTGACGAAGAGGTAGCTAGACTTCATCTTAAGAAATTAGGAGTAGAACTGGATGAAATGACTGACAAACAAGCAGCTTACCTAGATGTTCCTAAAGAGGGACCTTATAAGCCGGATCACTATAGATATTAGGATTTTCTTTTATTCTTTCTATTAATTTTATTGATCTTTTACCAAAATAAGTCCTTAGGTCCAATCTCAATGATTTCTCAATTTCCAGAGGTAAAATCATATTTGGATTTTTTCTTATGAATTCAACAATTTCTTTACGTTTCTTAGTTTTAGCCTCAATTATTTCTTTCTTATTAACCTTAGCAAGCTGAATCCATTTAATATCTTCTAAGAAAGAAGTCAATCGATGTATGTAGACTAAATCAACTAATTCTTTACCATCAATTATTAAGATATTTTCTTTTGTCCTACTAATTACTTCAGAAGTAGTGATTATAATTCCTTTTGATCCAGACCTATTTTTAACATAATTTATGAGTTGGTCAATTTCTCTTTTTGTAACTCTTTTATTTTTACCATAAGCTTTGATTTCAATTAAGAATTCATTTCCATTTTTATCTACAACATTAATATCTTCACCACAGTTATAATTATTTTTATCAAGAATCGAAACTCTCTTAATTTCATAACCCATCCTCCTCAACAAATAAATTGCTATTTCAGTCAAGACTTTCTCCTTCTTTTTCCCAAGAATTATTGGACAAGGACGATCATAATTTACTCCTGCTTTCTCATACGCTTCGTATATATCGTTGAAGTACTTATAAAAAGCTAAATTCAACTTTTCTTGGATAAGCATAGTGCTTGGATACATTCCTTCTTTTACACCTTCCCTAATTAGATTTAAGATTTTATTTCTATTTTCAAGATTTTCTAGATCAGAATTAGAATGTGTTTCCAAATCATAAACTCTTTTTTGATATAATCTAAAATCGACACCTGATTCTTGATACAAATGTTTAATTCCTTTGTAATAAGAATATATGTGAATTTTCAATTCAGCTTCAATTTCTTTCTTGAAGGGATAAATATTCTTCTTCGACCTTTCCCTAACATATTCAATAATCTTTTTCTTTGCATAATCCTTTGGACAAAAACATAAAAGAATTTCTATGTTTAACTGTTGGTACATATCAAAAATATTCTCAAAATAATTGTAAAGTTCAACATGAAAAAATTTTCTTATTTCTCTTTTAGAAACAAAGCGATTTTCATTACTATGTGTTCTTTTTACATAGTCCAGAATAATTCTTCTTTTTTCATTTTTACTTATTGATTTTGTATTAAGATTCATTTTGATTGCCTCCAAGTTTTCATAACTTTGAGCTTGGAGTTTCAAAGAAAAAGAGGTGAATTCAGCAAAACTTAGAAAAAACTTTTCTCCGTTAGGAAACAGTTTTTCTGAAGAGTTTTGATCTAACCTCTTTTTCATTCTAGAGGTAGAACTCATTTAAATACTTTATCCAGACTTGTCCAGTTGTCCAGTGAATTATAAAGATTGAACATCTTTTATCTTCTAAAAACCCAAAAATCTTAAAAAAACAATAAGAACCTAACAAAAAAATGCAGAAAACAAACGATGTAATAGGTTTAGGAAATGCCCTTGTGGATTTTTTAGTTGAAGTAGATGAAAACAAACTATTAGAGTTTAATTTAAAGAAAGGTGAGATGCATCTAGTTGAGGAAGAGAAAGCTAAAGAGATTCTGGAAATTATTCAACAACAGGAATTAAAGATTGAAACTGCCTCAGGAGGTTCTTCAGCAAACACATTAAGAGCAATCGCTTTCTTAGGAGGAAAGGCAATCCTTTGCGGCAAGGTCGGTGAAGATAAACATGGCGAGATTTATGTGCAGCAATTAGAAAACCATGGTGTTTCTACAAAAATAAACAAGCACTATAAGACTACAGGTCATTGTGTTTCTTTTATTACCCCTGATTCTCAAAGAACGATGTCTACATATCTAGGGGCAGCTTTAGAATTATACAAAGAAGACATCCTAGAAGAAGACATCGCTAAAAGTAAAGTTCTTCATCTAGAAGGCTACCAGATAGAAGGTCCGACTAAAGAAACAATTCTACACGCAATTGAATTAGCTAAAAAACATAATACTCTGGTTTCAATTGATTTAGCAGATCCAGGATTGATCAGAAGGAATAAAGAATTTCTAAAAGAATTAGTCATGCACCATGCAGATATCGTTTTTGTCAATGAAATTGAAGCGAAAGAATTTACCGGTTTAGAAAATGAAGATGCTGTCAGAGAATTAGGTAAACATGCTAAGATCGCTATTGTTAAATTAGGAGAAGAAGGTTCATTAGTGTTCCAGAACAATAAAATTATTAAAATTAATCCATTCCCAGCAAAGGCAATTGACACTACCGGTGCAGGAGATACTTTTGCTGCTGGCCTACTTTACGGATATTGTCAAGGATGGCCAATAGAAAAAGCAGGCAATTTAGGTTCTTTAATGGCTTCAAAAATAGTTGAACAAGTCGGTGTCAAAGTCAACCAACTAAATGTTCAGGAATTAAAAAAACAAATTGAGGAAAAGACAATGATAAAAATTGGTATAATCGGCGGTTCAGGTTTAGATAATCCTAACATTCTCAAAGATTCCCAAGACTTAGAAGTTAACACGCCTTACGGGAAACCTTCTTCTCTTCTAAAAGTTGGGAAGATTAACGATGTAGATGTAGTTCTTTTAGCCAGACATGGAAGAAAACATACTATCCCACCAACACAAGTAAATTTCAGGGCCAATATCCATGCATTAAAAGAAGCTGGTTGTACTCATATACTGGCCACTACTGCTTGCGGCAGTTTAAAGAAAGAAATTGGTAGAGGAGATTTTGTCATCTTAAACCAATTCATTGACTTCACAAGGCACAGGAAAGTAACTTTCCATGAAGAGTTTCCTAACGGAGATATTAAACACACTCCGATGGCTGAACCATTTGATAAAACTTTAAGAGAGATCTTCATCAAGACTTGTGAAGAATTAGGACTAAAACATCATAAAAATGGTACGGTTGTAACGATTGAAGGACCAAGATTTTCTACAAAAGCCGAATCGCATATGTTCAGATCCTGGAATGCGGATGTAATCAACATGAGTATTGCACCAGAAGCTACTCTCGCTAATGAGATTGGAATTCCTTATGCTGCCGTAGCTATGTCAACAGACTATGACTGTTGGAAAGAAGACGAAGTTGCTGTCACATGGGAAGATGTATTGAAAGTCTTTAAGGAAAATGTAGAAAAAGTAACTAATTTACTGGCTAAAGCAATTCCTAAAATTAACAATAAAGATAAAGTTGTTTTAGAAAAAGTTGAGATAGAAAAAGAAGAAGATAACAAAACTGAGTTTGACCTTAAAAGTACTATTAGAACTATTCCACACTGGCCTAAACAAGGAATCATGTTCAGAGACATCACCACATTATTACAAAATCCAGAAGCATTTAATTATTGTATTCAAAAATTTAAAGAACAATACCAGAACAAGAATATTAACAAAATTGTTGGAATTGAATCTAGAGGATTTATCTTCGGTTCTGTTTTAGCTAAAGAATTAGGATTGCCTTTTGTCTTGATGAGAAAACCTGGAAAGTTGCCTGCAGAAACAGTTGCTCAAGAATACCAGTTAGAATATGGAACGGATAAAGTAGAAATCCATAAAGATGCAATTGATGATGGAGATAATGTTTTGATAGTTGATGATTTATTAGCTACTGGTGGGACAATGCAAGCTGCTTGCCAACTTGTTGAAAAACTTAATGGAAATGTTGCTGGAGTTGCTTTTGTCATTGATTTGCCTGATTTGAAAGGTAGAGAAAAATTATTAAGTTATGATGTATTTAACTTAGTTGAGTTTGAAGGGGAATAAAATCAATTACTCTACTAGTCTTTTATCAACAACTTCATAATGCGTGTTTTTTCCCTTAGCAAACTTTCCAGGAGGAAGATATCCTTTCCAATCAAAAGGGGCACCACTTATCCAAGTATCATTTCCAATCAAAGACCCAGGATTTATTAGAGTGTGACAACCAACCTGTGCATCATCACCGATAACCGTACTGAACTGAAGTAACCCTGTATCGTATTTTTTCTCTCCAATTCTAAGATGTACTGGTTTCCAATCAGATCTTAAAGAAGAAGTTGTAACTCTAGCACCCAAAACCACCCTGCTCCCAACAACACAATAGCCAATATAATTAAAATGAGCAAAATGAGCCATTTCTTTCTTACTGCTGCCTGTACCACCTAAAAGGATTGAATTAACAACTTCGGTATAATTACCAATTCTAGTATAATCTCCTGCTAATAGATTTCCCCTAATATGCGCATGCGGTTGTATTAAACAATAATCGCCAATCATAGCTGGACCTTTAATTACTGCATATTCACTAACTACTGATCCTTCTCCAATTGAAACATCACCTTCGATAATTGCTGTTGGATGAATTTCCGCTGTTGGATGGATTTTTCTCTCAGCATACTGCTCAAGATAATCTGGCAATTTTTTAAGAACATCCCAAACAACGTCTACATCATCAAAAATAGATTTAAACCTAAATGTAGAAAGATCAAAATAATGTTCTGGTTTTAATTCAA
>JAHJGQ010000077.1 GCA_018824365.1 Nanobdellota archaeon
GATTGATTTCAATGGAACGATCAATTCAACCCCATTCAATTCAGGTACGTCTTACTGGTGGACGTTTACACTTGCAGAGGGAACGTATACTTATACAGGATACTGTAATGATACGGCAGGAAATAATGCCAGTACGGAAACAAGGATTTTGAATATCGATGATAATCCTCCAAATGTATTTGATCTGATTCCAATAGCTAATTCCAGTTTCAATGTTACAACTGCAATAGAAATTGCAGCTAATGTTACTGATGACTTCGCTGTTCATACAGTATTAGCTAATATCACCTTCCCTAATAACACAGTACAACAATTAACTTTAATCAATGTTATAGGAGACAAATATAATACATCATTCACAATACCAAATCTGATAGGTACCTATAATGTAACTTTCTGGGCAAACGATACAAGCAATAACATTAACGCAACGGAAACTACATTCTTTGTTGGTAATGATGTTTCTTCTCCAAATGTCACTTTAGTAAGTCCTGATGACAACTATTGGAATAATACGTCTGATCCTTTCAATGTAACGTTCAATTGTTCTGTTACAGATGATGTAGAATTAGTTAATATCAGTTTATACATAACTAATAGCAGTAATCAATCTTTTAGTTTATATCAAACTACAAATATAAGCGGAACAAGTAATTCCAGTTCCTGGACTTTAAGCTTAGAAAATGGTGACTATACTTGGAATTGTTTGGCTTATGATACAAGTGGAAACTTTGATTGGGGTGATGCAAACAAAAGTATAATTATAAACTACACTCACAATTATAATTTTACTTATCTAATCAATGAGACAACAACAACTATCTATGGTTATCTAAATGGAACTTTAACTGATCTACTTTATAATGAATCTATTTATGCCTTACAATTAAGCTCAAGCAATAGTAATGGAAATTATCTATCTAACGTCTTTGATGTTAATGGAATTTTCAGATGGGTAAATATTTCCTGGGTAAGTAATGATATAGGAGAATTGCCTAACAACCAAAGTTATGATTCCTATGCTAACATGAGTGGAAATGTATTACTGCTTCACTTCAACAATGATTCCACTTACGGAGAAAATGATACTTTCTTCTATGATTATTCAGGTAGTGAAAATAATGGAACCTGTAATCAAACTGCTGGAACTTGTCCAACTTATGATGACAGTGGTCGATTCTCAAAAGCTTTAGACTTTGATGGCCTTCCTGACAATAATACTGTAACTGTTCCTTATTCACAAAGCTTAAACATCACGCAAAATTTCACTATTGAAGCTTGGGTAACCCGTAGTTCAACTGATAACGATATGCACATTGCTGCCAGAGATGAAAGTGGTGCTAGAATTTATGCTTTAAAGCAGTATGATAACAAATTTGAATTTAAAGTTTGGAAAAATAATTTCTTTGCTTCGACATTAACTGGAACAACGATTGTTGAAGTAAATGAATCAAAATGGTATCATGTTGTCGGCGTTTATAGTTACGGAGGAGATGGCAGTTCAACAATGGATCTTTATGTAAACGGTCAAAAAGATCAGACTACTGCAACTACTGCTGCCGGTCCAATTAATGATCTTTCTTCTCCGCTTTATGTTGGATTTAGAGGTATTGGTGATGGAGACTGGGAAGGAAAAATTGACGAAGTTGCCATCTTTAATAGAAGTCTTTCTGAACAAGAAATTATCAATCATTATAAGAAAGGCGCATTAAGATTAAACGCTTCAATCAGAAGCTGTGATGATGCAAGCTGTTCTGGAGAAAGTTTAGTTGATATAGAAGACATCTCACCACAGAACTTGAGTCTTGCTAGCAATAGATACATACAATATAATTTTGACTTTGAAACAGATTCTCTTAATTATAGTCCTGAATTATATAATGTAACCATACATTATTTAATAGATTATCCTCCAAATGTAACTTTAATTTCGCCTGCAGATAGTTATACTAGCAATACAAGTAACGTTGTCTTTGAATGTAATGTAACTGATGATGTCAATTTGGCTAATATTAGCTTGTACATAACTAATTCCAGTAATGAATCTTTTAGTTTATACCAAACAACAAATATTTCAGGAATAAGTAATTCAACAAGCTGGAATTTAAGTTTAAGTATTGGAAATTATACTTGGAATTGTTTAGCATACGATTCTGTCGGACAAAGCGATTGGGGAGATAGTAATAGAAGTTTAGAAGTTAATTATACTGATACAATTGATCCTAATATCACAATAATCACTCCATTAGATTATGATATTGTCGGATGGACTGTATTGCTAAGAGCTAATGTTACTGATAATTATAATCTTGCTAGTGTTACATTTGAAATCAGGAACGGAACTTTATCTGCACCGGTTATCGCTTCTGGAATTATGAACAATATAGGTGGAGATATATTCAATGCAACTTTGATCACTAATGCTACTTGGCCGTACAATAACACACTACTTAATTCAACCAATTTAACATTTGTTGTCTATGCGAATGATACGTCTGGAAATACTGCTAATGCTTCAACTTATTGGATACTTGATAATACTAAACCAAACATACAGCATATTACCCCACCACAATCAGGAGCGTTCTACAATTCAAACTTTACTTTAAACATCTGGTTAAGTAATACTTTGTTGAATTATTCGGAGTATAATATTACTAACAGTTCGGGAAGTATTGTTCAAACAAATTCAACGAGCTTATCTTCAACAACTTATACATGGAGTGAGCCTGTGAATGTGGATGCACTTCCAGATGGAAATTATACTCTAATAACGTATGCTCAAGATTATATTGGAAATAATAATACTAAACATACCTGGTTCTATATAGACCATACGCCGCCAAATGTAACAATTGATAATGAAACTGGTTGGATACCGCCTACTCCAGCTAACAATACTTACACTAACGTACTTACGCATACGTTTAATATGACTTGTAATGAATCGTTTGTTGATACGGTCTGGATCGATTTCAATGGTACGATCAATTCAACTCCATTTAATTCAGGTACGTCTTACTGGTGGACATTTACACTCGCAGAGGGAACGTACACATATACAGGATATTGTAATGATACGGCTGGAAATAATGCCAGTACAGAAACAAGGATTTTGAATATAGATCTAACCAATCCTAATGTAATATTAGTATCTCCTGTAGATAATTATGCTAATGATACTTCAGATCCAGTTAATGTAACCTTTGAATGTAATGCTACTGATAATTACGGTTTAGACAATATTAGCTTGTATATCACAAATAACCAGAACACAAGCTTTGCATTAAATCAAACTACAAGCATTAGTGGAACTGGTAATAGTACAAACTGGACTTTAAGTTTAGCTAATGGAAATTACACGTGGAACTGCTTGGCTTATGATACTTCTGGCAATAACGATTGGGGAGATAGTAATATAAGCTTGATAATTAATTATTCTGATCAACCACCATACTGGTCAAACAATCAGACAAGTATTGTTCCAATTTATTCACCAACAACACAATCTTTTTTCAACATAACATGGCAAGATGATTATGGTGTAAGTATTGTTTGGTTTGAATCTAATTATACTGGAACGCTAACGAATTATTCCATGAATAATGTTGTTGGAGATGTGTACAATTATTCAGCAATACTTCCAGCTGGTACACATTACTGGAAATCGTATGCCAATGACACAGCAGATCAATGGAATGAAACTTATATGTGGAACTTCACTATTGCTAAAGCTAGTTCAAGTTGTACGTTGGATGTAAGTTCCTCACCAGTTACTTATGGAACACAAACACAAGCAAATTGTACCTGTGATAATCCCGAAGCTGCAGCAATTCTTTATAGAAATGGTACGGATGTTACGATAACTGAAAATGGAACACTAATTACTTTACCTGCTGGGGATTGGTATTATGTTTGTAATACTACTGAAACGCAAAATTATACTAATGTTCCGGATAATAATTGGACAAATGTAACGAAAGCAGCTGGTACTTTGAATTTGTTAATTAATGGATCTACGGATGATTTCAGGCAGAATGTTAGTTTCTCTGCTAATATTACTTGTAGTTTGACAACACCATCGTCAGGAAATATTACAATATATGAAGATGGAACACTTTTGAATAGCACAATCGGATCAACATTAACACATTTCAAAACTTATACAACTCCGGCTGATTATAACATTACATGCATTTTAGAAAATCATCAGAATTATACAGCATCAGATCAAAGTTGGGTCAATGCGACAGATGAAGATAGTTTATCAGTTACATTAGAATATCCTCCAGCGAATTATTGGAACGATACTTCTGATCCATTCAATATCAATTTCAATTGTTCAGCTACCGACAATTATAATTTAAGAAATATCAGTTTATGGATCACTAACAATCAAAATACTAGTTTTGCTTTGAATCAATCATCGTTAATCGCGGGAACAAGTAATAGTTCGAATTGGACAGTAAGTTTAAGCAATGGAAATTATACATGGAATTGTTTGGCTTACGATGAGTATAATAATTCTGCTTGGGGAACGAATAGGACTGTAACGATTAATTATACTGCTATTGAAAGCAATCCACCAATTGTAACTTTAGTCTCTCCAGCAAATAATACTGAAGATGCTAATGGATATATTAATTTCAAATACAATGTGACTGATGAATCAAATATAAGTTCATGTGAATTGATATTAAACGGTTCGATAAACCAAAATAGTTCAAATGTACTTAGAAATATTACACAAACATTTACTGTAAGTAATTTATCTAATGGAAATTATACTTGGTCTGTAAATTGTACTGATATTAATTCAAATGAAGGCTCTTCAGAAACCTGGCTTGTTATCGTAAATAAATCTGAAGAGGCTAATATAACAGTAAGCGTATTTGAAACAATCAACACTTATAATGATACTTTTGTGTATGCTTATGTAGACTATATAGATAGTGGTTCCAATTTTGTTGACTTTAATCATAGTGGATCAATAAGGAATGGAAGTATTAGCTCAGGAACCTACAACATCAGAGTTACTCCAATCAATCATACCATCCAAGAAATATTAATTGTAGGTGCAAATATAATACAAAATGTTACAAAAATAATTGATATTGATGATCCTAATGAAACAACTCAATTTGCTTCAGCACTTTATGCAGTAGATCTTTCAAAGACTTCATTCAACTTTTCCTACGTAAACATAACTCTAACAGCAACTGGCCGTGTATTATACAAATGTCCTGCTTGGAATTATTCGTTACAAACATGCCCAGATAATCGCTGGAAGAAAAGGATGAATCTTATACCTGGACAAAATTATACTATCCAAATGCAAAATGCTTCAGATCCAGGATTTGGTGAAGATAACAGGACAATAAATGTCTTAGACAAAGATGATTATTTCATCAATAATACTCAGGTGATAATCAATGAAACAATAGATATGCAGGATGTTAACATCACTTGGATCGATCATTTGATTGATTATATGGTTGTTTATCAACATAATATATCAATCTTCAGAGATGATGTGAGATTAGATAATCCTCCATATGAACAAGGTTACTTAGAACTTTATGCTATTGATACATCAGATTTAGATTTCACAAATTTGACAACGAGTATTAACGCAAGTGGTTATAAACTTTACACGTGTGCTCAATGGAACATAACAACACGTAATTGTTATGGCAGCTGGGTTGAAAATCGAACTTTAACACCTGGACAAGTGTATGATCTTACAATAGCTTATCAGAATTCCAGCGGATACGGAGAATCTGGAACGACAAGAACTGTCCAGGGAGCGATACTTAAGAACAATAGTAATCCAGCTCAAAATGCAACCGTCATTGTCCATACTCAACTAGACCAGGTATGTAATTGTAGTACAACAATATCATCAGTATCATATACAAACGCAAATGGCACCTATACCGAATCAAGCAGTAACTTAAGATTTGATAATGATTGTTCAAGCAAGAACAAATCTGCTGGTGACGATTGTGATGCTCTGTGGGATAATAATGATGAGTTATGGATTACTGTAGATGGTTCAACGGTAATTCCATCTTCACAAGGTAATGGAAGTTCGCCATTTAACCCAGCACTTACTTGGGAATATTATTACTTGGGGAATCCTATTTTCGCTGATGTAATTAATGCCACCTTGGCTGCTGGTGCTTTTATGCCTTTAACTAATTATAACTTTACATATTTGATAAATGAAACTGACACGACTATTTACGGTTACTTGAATGGCACTTTGAATAATACTTTCTACAACGATTCAATATATGCAGTGCAGCTAAATGCTACTTATAATAATGGCAGTTATACATCTAATGTATTTGATGTAGAAATTAATGCTAGCTGGAACAATATTTCATGGATGAGCAGTGCAATAGGAGAGCTTCCTGATAACAATGAAGTGGAAACTAAGTTTGTAAGAAGAAATGCAAATATGACAAACAATATTCTGCTTATGCATATGAATGAGGGATTTGGAACAATAGTTGATTCTAGTGGGGAAGGGAATAATGGAAGTGCTTTAGGTGGAGTGACGTATGGTGCACAGGGTAAGTTGGATTCTGCTTTGAGTTTTGATGGTGTTGATGATCGTGTAGATATCAATCAAGTAAACAAGTTTGAAACTGCGCCATTTACTGTGTCTTTATGGTTTAATTTAAATCAACTACCTTCTGATAAGGGTGAGTCTGCTAAATTTATTATTAAGAGAGCATCTGTTGTGCCTGGAAGCTCTTGGTATGTAAATATGGAAACTGACAATTATGTGTGGTTCCATGTAATTAATGCTGTAGAAGCAGATACTGGTATTCAATCAGATAGTAATTTGACAAATATAGAAACTTGGTATCATGTAGTGGCAGTATTAAATTCTAGTTACGATATGTCATTATACTTTAATGGTGTTCAACAATCGTCAACTGCTAACTCAGGGAGTATATTTAACTCTGACGATTTACTTAGAATAGGTGCGGATACTAATAATAGTGATCGTACGAATGGTACTCTTGATGAAGTTGCAATTTGGAATCGTACTCTTTCATCAGATGAAATACGTGATTTATATATTAGAGGTATAACTAGATTAAATCTTAGCTTAAGAAGTTGTAATGATGATAATTGTTCAGGTGAGAGTTTTATGGACTTGAACGATACTTCTCCGCAGAATTTATCCGTGGCAAATAATCAATTTATCCAGTATAAATTTAACTTTGAAACCGATGATACAAATTACACTCCTGAATTATATAATGTAACTATTCATTATAGTTCAATTGACAACCCACCATATTGGTCGAATAATCAGACAAGTATTGTTCCGACTTATTCACCAACAACACAATCGCTGTTTAACATAACTTGGCAGGATGATAATGCCGTCTCAATCGTATGGTTTGAATCAAACTATTCTGGAAGTGCAATTAATTATTCAATGAACAATATTACAACAAGTGTTTATAATTATTCAGCAATACTTCCAGCTGGGATGCATTATTGGAAATCATATGCCAATGATACGATTGACCAATGGAACATTAGTAACCAATGGACGTTTAACATAGCTAAAGCAGCTGGCACTATTGCACTTTATATTAACGGATCTACAGATGATTTCAGGCAGAATGTAAGCTTCCCTGTCAATATTACTTGTACTTTAACAACACCTACTTCTGGTAATCTAACCATTTATGAAAATGGAGTTGTGTTGAATAGTACAATAGGTTCAACATTGACACATATCAAAACTTATACGACTCCGGCTGATTATAACATTACTTGTATCTTAGAGAACCATCAGAATTATACGGCATCAGATCAAAGTTGGGTTAATGCAACTGATGAAGATAGTTTATCAGTTATGTTAGAATATCCACCAGTGAATTATTGGAATGATACATCAGATCCATTCAGTATCAATTTCAATTGCTCTGCTACGGATAATTATAATTTAAGAAATATTAGTTTATGGATTACTAATTATCAGAATACTAGTTTTGCTTTGAATCAATCGAGCTTGATATCTGGTATTTCAAACAGTTCGAATTGGACAGCAAGTTTAGCTAACGGAAATTATACTTGGAATTGTTTGGCTTATGACGAGTATAACAATTCAGCGTGGGGAACGAACAGGACTGTAACGATTAATTATACTGCCGCACTTGGTTTGCCTTACCCGCCAAACTTCATGATTACAAAAATCAATGTCTCTGCAGTATTCTTAAACTGGTCTGAAGTAGTTGAAGCTGATACTTACAACATTTATTATTCATCCAACCCACATAGTTTAAATGAATTAAATGCCAGTAATATCTCTGCTGATATAACTCAGATAACTAATATAACTGCTCTTAATTATACTGATACAAACATACCGCTAGATCAGTTAAGATTCTATAGAGTAAGTTCGTATAGATCTCCATTAGAAAATGTTTCGCCAGTAATGTGGGGTAAACAAACATTCATTTTCTATGGAACAACGGGAACTGGCAACTCTTATCACAGAGCAAACTGGATTGGATTTGCACTTAATGTAAGCTTATACGCAGAAGAATTCTTAGACAATATTGGTAATGAATCTATCAGAATGAGTAAATTGGACAAAAACAATGCTACAGATTATTCAGTTGTTGTGCACACTAAAGATTTTGCTGCAAATAACTTTAGTTTAGAAGCAGGTAAAAAATATACTGTAGAAACAAATTCAGATAAAAATCATACTATTGTTGGAAGGGCTATCTTGTCACCATTAGAAATGGTATTTTATGGAGTTACAGGAACAGGAAACTCCTATCATAGAGCAAATTGGAACAATCTTCCTTATTCAAACATAACTTATTATGCAGAATCATTACTAGATGAAATTGGAAATACTTCAATTAGAATAAGTAAGTTAGAAAAGAATAATGCTACAGATTATTCTGTTGTCGTGCACACTAAAGATTTTGCTGCAAATAATTTCACGATTATCCCAGGAGAAGGATATACGATTGAAACAAACATGGATGTTAATTTCACACCACAAGGTTAGAAAATGATAAATAGAATGGTAAACAAAACAGTAATAGTAATCTTTGTAATGATATTTTTAACAGTAAATGTTCTGGCCATATCTCCAAACCCACCAAACATGGATACGATTCAGGGTTATATTAAAAAAGCTAGTGGATTAGGAGCAAATCAAGTTTCAATAAAAATTTATTCGACATCAAGAACTGCAGCTTGTAATCTTGATTCGGATTGTTGCGCAAACTGTTCAGGTACTCGGACATATTACTCTGGAAGTGATGGATCTTATGCCATAAGTACAGCAGATTTTATATATGAAAATTCAGTTTCAGGATGTATTTCAGGTGATAGGAATAAAGATGCATTATGTGAAAATGATATTGATACAAACGTTGAATTATTTTGGTTAGAAGTTGATGATGAAACCGGAATTCCCACTTTGCCGGAAAAGGCTACAACTAACAAAAACATCTGGTCTGATTTATGGAGTGATGAAAAAAGTGCTTTTGTTATAGATATAATATTCAATATTTCATCCCAGCAAACCGAAATGCCGGAAAGCCAACCAAATAAAAGTGAACCAGAAGAAGAGGTAATTATTCCTAAATCAAATATCCCTGAATACAATGAAGAAATTAATGAACCTCCTAGTTTAAACAATTTACCCACAGAAAAATTGGATGAACAAGAATCTACAGAAAATGAACAGACTAAAAATGAAAATATTTCATCAAGCAATGAAAAATTAACAATCATCTTAATATTATTTGGAATAATAATCATAACAATACTTGTATTCATAATTAAAAATAAACAAGAAAAAAATATGAGGAAAAGAAGAAACATATATAAAAAGAAAAAGTCTACCAAATGAAGAGAATAAATCTCATAAAAAAGAGGGGAATGATGGGAAGAGTTAGATCTAAAGTTCTAATTTTAATATTAGTAACATTAATGGCTTTCCTAGTCTTAGCCATTCCGCCTAATCCACCAAACAGCGACACAGTTCAAGGATATATCCTAAAAACTGATGGTTCTGGTATAAATAATGCTTCAATACAGATTTATACTACTTCAAGGACTGTCTCTTGCAGTTTTGATTCAGATTGTTGTGCAAACTGTACAGGTTCTCAATCCGCCTACTATTCAGCTAGTGATGGATCTTATGCAATAAGTACTGCTGATTTGATATATCCACAGGCAGTTAATAATTGTGCATTTGGAAATAGGGTACAGGGACAATCATGTGAGGCAGATATTGATACTGATGTAGAAATTATTTGGTTAGAAATTAATGGCTCAACAGTAATTCCAACACCAATGCAAGATAACATAACTGGAATGGAGAACTGGTCATTTTATTGGAGCGATAGTGCCAGTGCTTTTATTTTAAATTCAACATTGCAAGACATACCAGTTCCCCAACCGAATCTTACTGTTATAAAAACTGATTCCCCCGATCCTGTAGAAAATGGTACTTTACTCAATTATACTATCTTAATTAATAATACTGGTGATGGAACTGCAAGCAATGTTACTTTATTTGAAACCTATCCAATAAATGTTACTTTTGTAAGTTCTACACCATCTGCAAATCAAAGTAATACAACATGGTATTTAGGTAATCTTACCAGCAGCAGTTCAATAACAGTAAATATAACTGTAAGAGTAAATAATAATGCAACCAATGGTGTTATTTTAACAAACTTTGCTAATGTTACTTTTGAAAATACTACCTCAACACTTTCTGTAACTGATGAAGAAAACACAACTGTTTTTGTAGTTGATAATCCACCTTACTGGTCGAATAATCAAACTAACATTGTAAGTACTTACTTATCAACTACTCAATCATTGTTTAACATAACTTGGCAGGATGATTATGGAGTATCAATGGTTTGGTTTGAATCAAATTATAGTGGCAGTGCTGTTAATTATTCAATGAATAATATTATAGGTGATGTGTACAATTATTCAGCAATCTTACCAGCAGGTACACATTACTGGAAATCGTATGCCAATGATACAGCTGATCAATGGAATACTAGTGATCAATGGATGTTTACTATTGCTAAAGCAAGCTCTACGTGTAATTTAGATGTAAGTTTCTCTCCTGTTACTTATGGAACGCAAACACAAGCAAATTGTAGTTGTGATAATCCTGAAGCTGCAGCAATTCTTTATAGGAATGGTACTGATGTTACGGCTACTGAAAACGGAACACTAGTTACTTTACCTGTTGGTGATTGGTATTATGTGTGTAATACAACTGAAACACAAAATTATACTAATGTTCCGGATAATAATTGGACTAATGTAACTAAAGCAACTGGAACGATAAATCTTTACATTAATGGTTCAACTGATGATTTCAAGCAGAATGTGAGTTTTTCAGCGAATATTACATGCAGCTTAACAACACCCAGCTCTGGAAATATTACAATATATGAAGATGGAACACTTTTGAATAGTTCGATTGGTTCAACATTAACGCACATAAAAACGTACACAACTCCAGCTGATTATAACATCACTTGTGTTTTAGAAAATCATCAGAATTATACTGCATCAGATCAAAGCTGGGTCAATGCGACGGATGAAGATAGTTTAGCTGTAACATTGGAATATCCTCCAGCGAATTATTGGAACGATACTTCTGATCCATTCAGTATCAACTTCAATTGCTCTGCTACGGATAATTATAATCTAAGAAATATTAGTTTATGGATTACTAACAATCAAAATAATTCATTTGGTTTGAATAGCTCATCGGTAATTATGGGAATTAGCAATAGTTCGAATTGGACATTAAGTTTATCTAATGGAAATTACACTTGGAACTGTTTGGCTTACGATGAGTATAACAACTCTGCTTGGGGAACGAATAGAACAATACTAATCAACCATACAGTAACAGACAGTACACTGCCAAACGTTACAATCATAACTCCACTTGACACTGATATATTTGGGTGGACAGTATTATTACGAGCAAATGCAACAGACTTAAACTTAGCAAATGTAACATATGAAATAAGAAACGGAACAATAAGTTCGCCAGTCATAGCAACAGGTATTATGAACAACATCGGGGGTGACATTTACAATTCAACATTAGTTACAAATGCGACATGGCCATATGATAATACTGTTTTGAATAGTACTAATTTAACATTAGTTGTTTATGCAAATGATACCAGTGGTAATGTGGCGAATGACTCAACATACTGGATATTAGATAATACTCAGCCAAACATACAACACGTAACACCAACACAAGCAGGAAACTTCTTTAACTCAAACTTCAGCTTAGAAATATGGCTAAGCAACCATCAATTAAATTACTCACAATACAACATAACAAACAGCAGCGGAACACTAATACAAACAAACTCAACAAGCCTAAGCTCCGCAACATTCACGTGGACAGAAGATGTAAATGTTGACAATCTCTCTGAAGGAAACTACACACTAACAACATATGCTCGCGATTACGTCGGCAATAATAATACTAAGACAACCTGGTTCTACATAGACCAGACACCACCCAATGTAACCACAGTAAACGAAACAGGATGGATACCACCAACACCACCAAACAATACTATTACTAATATTCAGACACACACATTCAACATGACATGCAACGAAACATTCATTGACACAGTATGGATAAACTTCAACGGCACAATAAACAACACACCACAAAACAGCGGAACATCATACTGGTGGACATTTACTAATTTGGGAGAGGGCAGTTATACTTACATAGGACACTGCAATGATACCACTGGCAACAACGCAAGCACAGACACAAGGATATTAACAATTAATACTAGTTATGTTACAAATATAGAAGTATATTTAGATCAACCAAGTAATGATTCAAGTCATCCAACAGGAAATGTAAATTATATTTACAATGCATATGGTTCTGATTTAGATACTTGCAGGTTATGGACTAATACAACAGGAAGTTGGTTAGCAAATACGTCTTGGATATCAGTTCCTCAAGGTACAAATAATTTCTCTAATAACCTAACAACAAATGGTACTTACATTTGGAATGTAGAATGTAGAGGTACTATTGGTAGTTCTGTATTTGCTTCAGCAAATTATACATTACATATTAATGATTCAATAAATGATACGACAGATCCTGAAGTTCATTTGTTCAGTCCGCCCGATGGTTTGATTTTTCCACTAATGGACAGTTTGACTTTTATGTATGGAGTAATTGAAAGTTACAGTCCAAAATGTAGATTATGGACTAATTTATCAGGAGATTGGAATATCTCAGTTAATTGGACTAATGTACCTCAAGGGTTAAATAATTTTGTAGATGTGGCAACACCTTCCAATGGAACTTATATTTGGAATGTAGAATGCGAAGATAGTTCTGGAAATAATGCGTTTGCACCAACAAATTATACATTTACTTTAACTAGCACTATTAATGATACAACACCACCCGAAGTTGATTTGAAAATTCCTGATAATGGATCTTCAATACCTTTACTTTGGTCAGGTTTAGCACAACCTTTGTTTGGATTTGGTGTGTTTGATGATTATTCTTTTGGCGCTTTATGTAGATTATGGACTAACATGACTGGAGATTGGAATATAACTAGACCTTGGAAACCATCTATGGCTGGAACTTATTTCCCAGATGTTTTCATAAGTTCAACAGGTTCTTATGAGTGGAATGTTGAATGTAAAGATGGGTCTAATAATTCTGCTTTTGCTCCAGCTAATTACACTTTTGATGTTGAAAACATGATTTATCAAGAGCCTTTAGAAGTTAGATTAGGAATGCCAATGAATGGATCAACTTGGTATAGAAATTTCTTGGGAGCTGATGTTGACTTTATGTATGCGATGACAGGTCCTCTTACAAGCGAGTGTAGATTATGGACAGATAAAACAGGTGTTTGGGATATTACAATACCTTGGAAATTTGTTGGTGCGGGTCTAAATTCATTTAATGATGTGTTTTTCGGGTTAGATGGTAATTACACATGGAATGTTGAATGTAAAAATCTCACAGGAGGCACTAAATTTGCAGAAGATAATTTCACTTTTGAACTATCTAATTTTACTTTTAATTATTTCCCTGAAGTTGATTTAATACAACCAGAAAATGCATCATTCAAACCAGATGGAGAAATTGATTTTGTTTATAATGTTCATGATGCTTTATTAAATCAAGAATGTAGATTGTGGACTAATCGTTCAGGAACTTGGGACATTACAAGGAATTGGGTAAGCGTTCCACTAGGAGTAAATGCATTCAGTTCTGTAACTATCTCAAGTAATGGAGAATACATTTGGAACGTAGAGTGTAAAAACACTTTTGGAAACACAGCATTCGCACTCAAAAATTTAACTTTAACTGTTGATAGTTCAATAAGTGATAGCGAAGCACCTGAAATAGATTTAGTTCAACCAAATAATTTCACAATTAAACCTGCAGGAGACATAGATTTTGTTTATGAAGTGAATGATAATTATGATCCTGATTGTAGATTATGGACTAATCGTTCAGGAAATTGGACAGTTAGCAGAACTTGGGAAACTGTACCCGTCGGATTTAATGCATTTTCAAATGTTCCTATAAATAACAATGGAACTTATATTTGGAATGTAGAATGTAGAGACATGAGTGGAAACAGCGCATTCTCGACTGCTAATTATAGTTTATTAATTAATGATTCTATAAATGATGATGTGAGTCCTACAATAACTTTATTACAACCATTAAACTTAACAACCAAACCAACCAGTGAACTAGACTTTATTTTTAATGTTACAGATAACTATGATCCAGATTGTGCA
This sequence comes from Nanobdellota archaeon, assembly GCA_018824365.1. Classification (GTDB taxonomy): domain Archaea; phylum Nanobdellota; class Nanobdellia; order Woesearchaeales; family GW2011-AR9; genus JAHJGQ01. The sequence continues at coordinate 14,869 of JAHJGQ010000077.1, forward strand.
TTATGGACAAATAGAACAGGAACTTGGTGGATTGATAGATATTGGAAAACTTTTTCAGAAGGAATAAATGCATTCCCTGATGTAACAATAACTACAACAGGCAACTATATTTGGAATGTACAATGTAGGGATTCAAGTGGAAACCTTGCTTTTGCAAGTGAAAACTTCACTGTCTTTGTTAATGCTTCAATAAATGATACTGAACAACCAAATGTAACTTTATGGTTGCCATTAAATAATTCAAGAAGAGAGCCGGGAGAAGTAAACTTCACTTACAATGTAACAGACAATTATGATCCTGACTGTAGATTATGGACAAATAAAACAGGAACTTGGACTGTGACTAAAACTTGGCGAACAATCCCAGAAGGCACAAATAGTTTTAATGGATTGATGTTCTTAAATCTAGGAACTTATATGTGGAATGTTGAGTGTAAAGATATGTCTGATAACAGAGTATTTGCAGTTAATAATTATACTTTTATTATAGCGAGTGATGCGACAAATCCTAATTTAACTTTGATCAGTCCAACAGACAATTATTGGAATGATTCCTCAGATCCTTTCAATATAACTTTTGAATGTAATGCCACTGATGATGTTGGTTTAACAAATATTAGTCTTTATATTACAAATTCAACAAATCAATCATTTAGTTTTAATCAAACAACAAGCATCTCTGGAATAAGTAATTCGTCAAGCTGGCTTTTAAGTTTAGCTAATGGTAATTATACTTGGAATTGTTTAGCTTACGATACTTCTAGTAATTCAGATTGGGGAGATAGTAATAGAAGTTTAGAAGTTAATTATACAGCACCAGTAGTAGATAACCCGCCATATTGGTCAAATAATCAAACGAGTATTGTAACGACTTATTCATCAACAACACAATCATTATTCAATATCACTTGGCAGGATGATAATGGAGTAAATATTGTGTGGTTTGAATCAAATTATAGTGGAACACCAACAAACTATAGCATGAATAATATAAGTGGAGATGTGTACAATTATTCAACCATACTTCCAGCAGGTACACATTACTGGAAATCGTATGCCAATGATACAGCTGATCAATGGAATCAATCTAATCAATGGACGTTTAACATAGCTAAAGCGGCTGGTACAATAAATCTTTACATTAACGGATCAACAAATGATTTCAGGCAGAATGTAAGTTTCTCAGCCAATATCACCTGTGGTTTAACAACGCCTAGCTCTGGAAATATTACTATTTACGAAGATGGAGTGATGTTGAATAGTTCAATCAGTTCAACATTAACGCATATCAAAACTTATACAACTCCGGCTGATTATAACATCACATGTATCTTAGAAAATCATCAGAATTATACTGCATCAGATCAAAGCTGGGTCAATGCGACGGATGAAGATAGTTTAGCTGTAACATTGGAATATCCACCGGTGAATTATTGGAATGATACTTCTGATCCATTTAGTATCAACTTTAATTGTTCTGCTACGGATAATTACAACTTAAGAAATATTAGTTTGTATATCACTAATAACCAGAATACTTCATTTGGTTTGAACAGCTCATCTATTATTACAGGAATTAGCAATAGTTCCAATTGGACGGTAAGTTTAGCTAATGGAAATTACACTTGGAATTGTTTGGCTTATGATCAACAAAACAATTCGGCTTGGGGGAACAACAGAACAATATTGATTAATTATACGGCGCTTCCTGTTGATAATCCACCTTATTGGTCAAATAATCAAACTAGTATTGTAACAACTTATTCATCAACAACACAATCGTTGTTTAATATCACTTGGCAGGATGATCATGGTGTAAGTATTGTTTGGTTTGAATCGAATTATTCTGGAACGCCAACGAATTATAGCATGAATAATATTAGTGGAACTGTAACTAATGGAATTTATAATTATTCAGCCATACTTCCAGCAGGTACACATTACTGGAAATCGTATGCAAATGATACAGCAGATCAATGGAATAAAACTTATATGTGGAACTTTACAATAAATAAAGCCAACAGTTTAGTTAATTTGACTTTGAACAACAGTCAAAGCAATATTACTATTCAAAATGGAACAGCTATCGATTTAAATTGTTCTTTAATTACTGGAGAAGGCAACATTTATCTTTACAATAATGGTACATTAATTAATTCTGGTAGTTCTCCACTTGGTAATTTGACTACTTTTAATAGTGTAGGATTATATAATATAACCTGTCTTTACAATGAAACACAAAACTATTCATCAAGTACAGAAACATATTGGGTCAATGCATCAATATTTGACAATCCTCCAAACGTAACTTTAAGCTTACCTGCAGATAGTTATTCTCAAACCACTTCAGTTCCTGTTAACATAACTTTTGAATGTAATGCAACTGATGATAATCAATTACAGAATATTAGCTTATGGATTACTAATCCAAGTAACATAAACTTTACTTTAAACCAGACTACAAATATCAGCGGTATTTCTAACTCAACCAATTGGACCCTGACTCTTGCATTAGGAACTTACACGTGGAATTGTTTAGCTGATGATAATGCTTCCCAAACTGATTGGGGAGATAATAATAGAAGTCTTACTCTTAGTGCCCCTGCACCTTCTTCATCAAGTTCTTCCAGTGGTGGTGGAAGTAGTAGTAGTGGTGGAGGGGGAGGAGGTTGTATAGCCAATTGTGAGGGAAAAGTATGCGGCAGTGATGGCTGTGGTGGTTCTTGCGGGGAATGTAGTGAGGGAGAAACTTGTAGTAGTGGTTTTTGTATAAAAGTTCCAGAATGCGGGGATGGAATATTAGCATCAGGAGAAGAATGTGATGATGGAAATAATGATAATGGAGACGGATGCTCTGCCAGTTGTAAAATAGAAGAAGAATTAAAAGATATTGATTTAATTATAATTGATTATCCTCAAAGTATGGATGTAGAAGATGATCTTACTATTAAAGTTAAAATAACTAATACAGGCGATGCAGAACTGAATGATCTTGTATTAAGCTCTGATGTTAATGAAGGATGGTCAATGCCTCAGGACATTTACATTTCTTCTATAGCAGCTGGTGAAACTAAAGAATTTAATGTTAATCTTAATAATGAAGTCTGTTCTTCGGAAGGAGAAATAATAATTCCACAAAAAATTGAATTTAATGCTAAAGTTGAAGGAGATGGAGTTAAGGATGCAGATGAAGCTTCAATTGATATTTCAATTAAGGAAGGATTAAGCATGTCCACAGATAAAAAAGTATATACTGCAGGAGAAAGCATGGGATTGTGTTTGATTATACATTATGATGATAAAGGTTTAGATTCCGCAGAAGTTGATATCGTAACAAAATCTCTTGAAGATGATGAATACCAATTTCTGGATCACATTTATTCTTTCAAATATAACATAAAAGAAACACTAGCTATTAAAAAGAACATTAAGATTAAAAATATAATGAAAAGTGGAGATTATGAAGTAAGTGCAAAACTACTTAATTCCTTAACTCCGGTTGATGAGGAAAAAGTGACAGTAGAAATAATCGGATTTATCGAAAAGCAAATATTGGGAGAAGCCAGCACAAGTCATGAAGTTCTTGGCCATACTTTAACTATTAATAATTTTGATGATACTTTTGCTTATGTTACATGGCAATCAGATCCAACAGATTATACTTTAAAATTGTTAGAAGTGCAGGATATTGAAATGGAAGAAGAAGAATTTAAAGATCGTGTAACGATGATTTATATTAATAAAGATGAAACAGATCCATTAAACCCAAAAGCGGACATAAGAATTAGACTTGATCAGAAAGTAGAAGAAGGAAAATTACCCATTTATGGATTAGCTTCAGCTTATCAAATAATTGGTTTAGATAGAATAACTAAAGCTACCGGCCTGCAAAAAGGAAGTTTGTTCCCAGTGATAATAATGTGGGTAGTTATAATTTTAATAATCGCATCAATAATGATCTTGAGTTCGTGGGCTCATCATCATTGGACTCATGAAGGTGGATTGAGAAGAAAGAAAAAAGAAAATGATAAGCTTTTCAAGAAGAAGAAAAAGCGATAAGTTTAAATATATTTAAATAATTAAAATAGCTTAAAAGAGGTGTGAAAGATGGTTTTCGTCTTTGGAATAGATGTTCCTTTAGTAGAAATGATTTTTGTATTAACTATTATACTAGTTGTCCTTCTTGGATTACTGATTTATTTAGTAATTGGTCAAGTCAAATTAAAAAGAGAATTGAAGACGGTAATTAATAAAGAAAACGTAGAATTAAAAGGTCTTAAAGAAATCCAAGGAGAAGAAAAGGATGAACTGGGTCTATTAAGAACAATGAGATCAGAAATGGATAAGCTGCTTTATGCAAAAGCTGGAGCGCCTAGAGAAGTAAAAACAGTTAGGAAAGTTAGAAAAAAAGCAGTTAAGAAAGTTCCAGAAGTAAAAACTATAATAAAAAAAGTTCTTAGAAGGTCCAAGAAGATTTATGTAGCTTCAAAGGATGGAAAAACATTACATATCAAAAACTGTCCATTTGCCAAGAAAATTGGAGAAGAGAGCAGGATAATTTTCAGGTCAAAGACGAAAGCATTCAATTCTGGTTACAAGGCATGCAGCTGCATCAAAAATGTTAAAGAGACTAGGAGAAGAAGAAGATCAGTAAGAAAAGAAACGGTTAAAGAAGCGCCGATAGCAAAAGAACCAGAAGTCAGAACTGTTGTAAAAACAGTTGTAAAGAGAGCTAAAAAATCTCCTTTTGTGGCTTCAGCAGATGGGGATACAGTCCACCAGGAAAATTGTCCTTTTGCTAAGAGAATTGATGAGAGAAACAGGGTTTATTTCAAAACCAAGGCAAATGCATTCGACCAAGGCTATAAAGCTTGCAACTGCATTTAGGGAGAATCTAAGATGGCAACAAAAGTAGAAGAACAGAAAATAGGAAAACTGAGAATCAGGACTATAACTAAGACAATCATTAAAAGACCTAAAAAAACCTACATAGCTTCAGCAGATGGAGAAGTAGTACATGCTGATAATTGTCCTTTCGCTAAGAAGATTGAAAAGAAGAAAAGGATCCACTTTAAATCGAAGACGCAAGCATTTAATGCGAAATATAAAGCCTGTACTTGTATCTTGGAAGGGAAAAAGATTAGAAGAAGAGGAGGCAGGAAAAAAGCCGCGAAAAAACCTAAAGTAAGAACTGTAGTGAGGACAGTTGTAAAGAAAGTAGTAATAAGACCTAAAAAACATTATATCGCTTCTAAAGGTGGGGAAATAGTTCATGAAGATAACTGCCCATTTGCTAAGAAAATAGATCCTGTCAGCAGAGTTGAATTTAAGTCAAAGACAGAAGCTCTTAATGCTGGATATAAAGCCTGCAACTGTATTAGGGATGTAGAATATCAGAAGAGAAGAAAGAAAAGAGTAATTAAGAAGAAAGTACCTTGTCGAAGAAGAACTATTGTAAAAACAGTTGTTAAAAGACCTAAGAAAGTTTATGTAGCTGCAAAGGATAATAAAACATTGCATATTAAAGAGTGTCCTTTTGCTAGGAAAATTGAAAAAGGAAGCAAAGTTATTGTTAGGTCAAAAGAAAAAGCCTTTAATGAAGGTTACAAAGCATGTGGCTGTATTAGTGAAAAAGCAGTTGCTGCTAGAAGAAGGAGAAAAAAAGTTGTTAAGAAAGTACCTAAAACAAGGACGATTGTAAAGACAGTTGTTAGGATCCCTAGGAAAGTATACGTGGCTGCAAAGGACAGTAAAACTTTGCATCTTAGAGAATGCTCATTTGCAAGAAAAATCGAGAAAGAAAATAGGATTATTATAAGATCAAAAACAAAAGCATTCAATGAAGGATATAAGCCTTGCAATTGTATTACAGGAAAAGTTATTGTTGAAGAAAAAAATAAGAAAGCAGTTGTAAAAACTGTCAAGAAAATTCCTGTCAAAACCAGAACAATTGTAAAGACGATTGTCAAAAGACCTAAAAAAACTTATGTAGCTTCTAAGGAAGGAAAGGTAGTACACATTAAAGAGTGTCCATTTGCCAAGAATATCGCAGAGAAAAGCAGGATTGTTCTTAGATCAAAAACAAAAGCGCTTAATGAAGGGTATAAAGCCTGCAGCTGCATTAAGAAAGTTAAAGAAGAAAAAAAAGTAGTGAAGAGAAGAAAAAGTTTAAGAAAAAAAGCTGTTAAAAAGAGAGTTGCTAAGAAAAGAGCGATTAAGAGAAAAGTTGTAAAGAAGAAAACAATCAGAAAGAATCCAATTAAAAAAAAAGTTACCAAAAAAAAGGTAGTTAAGAGAAGGGCTGTAAAGAAAACAGCTAGGAAGAGAGCAGCTAAAAAAACAAATGGAATAAAAAAGTTTAAGAAAAAAATGAAGACAATTATAAAGAAAGTTCTTGAAGCACCTAAATTGATACAAAAAATAAAAATGCCTAAAGTGAAAGCTGTTGCAAGGAAGCTATCTTTTAGTTAAAAAAAATCTTGAAATAAAAATTTTAATCTATATTTTCTTTCAAATTTGATTTACCAATATGAGTTAGTAAAGCTTATAAATTAACAAAATAACCTTTTTTTAATGCCAGCAAAAGTTACCCCATGGGAAGTCAAAGGAAAAGTTGACTATGACAAACTGATCAAAAAGTTTGGTTTACAGCCTTTAAGATACTTGCCTGAACAATTTCATAAACATCTTCTTTTTAGAAGAGGGATTATTTTTGCTCACCGCGATTTTAAAAGGATAGCAGAAGCTATTGAACAAAATAAACCGTTTGTGATGATGACTGGACTGATGCCTTCAGGGAGATTTCATTTTGGACATAAGATGGTGGCTGATCAAATAATTTTTTATCAGAAGTTGGGAGCAAAAATTTACCTTGCTGTGGCCGATATTGAAGCATATAATTCTAGAGATCCTAACATGAAAAATCTGCGAAAAACGGCTATTGAAGAATATCTTAAAAATTATGTTGCCCTCGGTTTAGACATAAAAAAATGTGATTTTTATTTTCAGTCGGCAAGGTCTAAGGAAGGCGAGAAAAGTAACGCTTATTATAGTCTAGCAAATATGTTAGCAAGGCATGCTACTTTTAATGAATTTAAAGCAATATATGGAGAGATAAATCCTGGCAAGATGGCTTCTGCTTTATTACAGGCTGCTGATATGCTGCATCCGCAGCTATCTGAGTTTGAAGGAAAACCAATACCTGTAATCATTCCAGTTGGGGCAGATCAGGATCCCCATTTAAGGTTAGCCAGGGATATTTCACAAAGGATTAAAGAATTTAAATTTTTACAATTAAGCTCTACTTATCATAAGTTTCTTCCCGGATTAAAAGGAGGAAAAATGTCTTCTTCAGATGAAACATCTTACATAGCTTTAACGGACACGCCGGAAGAAGCTGCAAAAAAAATTAAGAAATATGCATTTTCCGGTGGACAGCCAACCCTAGAAGAGCATCGTAAGAAAGGTGGCAATCCAGATATTGATGTTTCTTTTCAAATGTTAAAGTACGGATTGGAGCCGGATGATAAAAAATTACAAAAAATTCATGATGATTATAAATCTGGAAAATTATTGACGGGAGAACTTAAACAAATTTTAATTGAGAAAATCAGTCAATTCTTGAAAGAACACCAAAAGAAAAGGAAGATAGCTGAAAATCAAGTAGAAAAATTTATTTTAAAAGTTTAGTTTTAGAATATTTGAACTTTGCATTTGCTTCTTGAAATTCCTGTCTTTTCAAGTATATCTGAATAGTGTATTAAAGATAGGGGGTGAATAGAAAGGCAAATTATATATATTATAACATAATCTTTAGGTAAGGTTAAAGAAATGAATATATTTCAAAAATGGTAGTTAAAAAAAAAGGGATGGATGAACTTTCTAATCTGCAGGAATATGTCGTTTTGGCTACAGTCAGTTCTAAAAAATACCATGAAACTAATCTTAAAATAATTAAATATTTAACTAAAAAAGAAAGCACCCCCGGTGTTTATGTCACTTTAAACAGACCTTTCAACACTGTAAAAAAACAATTAAAAGAAAAAGGTGTTGATACTAGTTTAATAATATTCATAGATGCAATCACTAAAGTTGCCGGAGCGACAAAGAAAACTAAAGAATGCTTATTCTTAGGCAGTCCTGAAAATCTAAGTGACATTTCCTTTTCCATGGATCAAGCTGTTAGGTCCCTTCCTGCAAAGAAAAAATTTGTCTTTTTTGATTCACTTTCAACGTTATTAATCTATAACAAAGCACAAACTGTAGCTAAATTCATTCACTTTTTAGCCAGTAAAATGAGAATATGGAAAGTTAAAGGCATAATCATTTCATTAAAAAAAGACTCTGATAAAGAGTTAATAGACGAGTTAACACAATTTTGTGATAAAGTATTAAATTTAGGAGGTTGAAGATGAATATTAAAAATTTACTGAAAAAAATAAACACTTTTGGTATTATATTAATTATTTTTATAGGTTTGTTAACAATTATTTTACTTATGCCTTCCAGCATTTCTATTGGACTTATTTCTCTCTCGTTTGGAATAATGGCTATTATCTGGACAGCTAAGGCTTTCTGGAATTTGTCTAAAGGATCATCATTAAAAAGCTATGCATTTTATTTTTTGCTTTCTTTAACATTAATTTTCATTTTTTCTATTTGGAAAACTTTAGGTGACTTCTTCCCTTTAGGAGAAAGTTTCTTTTATGTTGAAGCAGTTTGTATCTCTTTTGCTTATCTGCTCTTCGTTGTATCTGCCTATAAGCTATCTAAAATTGGTGAAGAGTTTGGTTTCCGTGTAGAAGCGAAAAATATTAAATTGGTTATTAAAGAATCAAAAAATAATAAGAATAACGGAAATAGTAACAAAGCGAAAAATAGTAGTATAATAAAAATAAGAAAATTAAAGAAGTAAACCGGCATTTTGGTATTTATAATTATAAATAATCAGAATGAGAAATTAAAAGGAAACTAACCCTAAAAATACTGAAGATACTACAAACCTTATCAGGAAAAATATTGTTAAAGCTAAAGCAACTAAGAAAGGGATGATTTTTATTCCCTGCTTTTCTTCCCCTTTACTTATCAATCCTAAGATTAATGAACCTAATATTGCTGTTACTGTTAAAGAGACAACTGCATATTTGATAACAAAATCTAAGCTAATAGCTACTTGAGAGATTTTTATAGGTATTGCCATACCTACTGCCTCGGGAATCTCTATTTTAGCTAAATTTTGAGAAATGATTTCTACTAAAAAAGAACTTAAGGCAAATAAAGTCGGTGCTCCAACACCTACTGCAGCAAAAATAAAAATTACATACATCAAAACATTAGCTTCTATTTTCTTTTTGATAAAATCCTGCCCTCTTAAATTTCTAGCACTTTGTTCTAAGAGTTCTACTAACTGACCACCGCTCTTGATCCCAGAATTAATAAGATTAATTGTTTTGTTAAGACTTTCTGATTTTACCCTTAGGGTTAAATTCGATAAAGCTTTAGGCAATTCCTTGCCGGTCATCAATTCTCTGCTTACTAACTTGATCTCTTTTTCTAAAGGGCCAAAATCTGGCCTGGCACTTAGTAACAAAGCTTTGTCTGTAGTCAATCCTGATTTAAGATTAGAACTCATCAATAATAAAGCATCAGGCAAGTAATTTTCTATTATCTTTGCTTTTCGATCCGCTCTCAAGATTATCCAGTAGAAGAAAATTAATTCTAAAGCGACTAAAGAGCTGATTAAAACTATTAAAAAAGACCATTTAAAAAGTAAATAAAAGTAAAGAGAAAAAGTAACTGCTAGAAATAATCCGAAAACTAGAATAAAACCTAATAATCTATCTGCATCTAGTTCTATATCTGAGTAAATTACTAATTTTCTGAATTTATCCCTTAATAGTTTGGGAAAAATCATTGTTATAGTTCTGTACATATTTTAACTTAATAGATTAGGCCTCCTGGTTTTAATTATCCCTAAAAATATTATCTGAAAGAAAGTTGTCGCAGTAAGTATGGAATAAAAAATTGTTTTAGTTAAAAATTCTGAAAATGATAAAAATGAGGAAAGGATAATGATAAAAGTTACACTTAAAGCTGGAACAATGATAGCTATAAGCATATAAAACATTGCTAAAGGATTTAATTTTCCTCCATAAACCTGTATTTGTAATATTTGTTCCTCTGATAAGGCGTTAATCGCTTCCTGAATTACTGTAGACATATCTGAACCAGCTTTCAAACCATTTATTATTTGCCAAAGCGATCTTCTAAAAAAAATAGAAGGATTTTTTAAAGCTGATTCTTCCAAAGCTTTTACTTGAGGTACACCAACATTGATTTCTTTGACAATTATCTTAAATTCATTAGAAACTTCACCATAATTAGAATGAGCAATATTCACTAAAATATTAAATAAAGGAATTCCTGCATTGATTTGTACTGAAAAATCTTGTAAAGCCGGCATTAAGTGTCTTTCTAATAATCTTATTCTTCTATCACTAAGTAATCTCGGGTAATAAATCTGGTAAAAGAAAATGAAAAATGAAAAAATTAAAGCGATTCCAATTGGAGCTAAAATAAAACTTTTTGCTTTTAATGAAAAAAAAGTAATAGCTAAAATGGAAAAGATCAGGATGAAAACAGAAACAACTGAAACTAAAGATAAAGAAATGTATTCTTCTTTTTCAATCTTTAAATTAGCTTGTTTTAGGTTTAAATCAAGAAAAGATAATACTTTACCCAAAGGTTCAGCTATCCATCTAAAACCTAATGAAAACTGTTTTAACAATGGTTCTGGTAAAAAAGCAAAAGGAATTTTTTTCATCTTGAAACATTTATTTTTTTAAACATTGATTTTTTTTATAACAGTAATATGTTTAGCTTTTTTTATTGAACTTTTTTATTGAACTTTCTTTAATAATGATTCTTTATCTAAATAATACTGTCTAATTATCTTGCCAACCTCTTCAATGCTGCGGATATTGTTTTTAACCATCCAGTCTAAGATTCTTTTCTTTTCAAGTAGATCTTTATCTATCTCTTCCCTAGTAAAACCAGTATTACGGCTTAAATCTTCAAAAAATCTTAATGATTTAGTGTGAGGAATTATTTGATCAGTAGTTGGTTTCCATCTATAAAGTATATTTGGGCTGATTGTAAACTCACCCTTTGCTTCTCCAGGGATAAACTCACCAATATGGATTGGCCTTCTAAGTCCCCTTCTTCGATCCCTAAACATAACTATGTTTAAATCAACTGCACCAATAAGATTAGCAGCTATTTCAATCGGCGGATGGATCAATCTTTGAATTGTTTCACTTATTGAATTAGCGTGCAAAGTAGCATAAACTGAATGGCCAGTATGCATGGCTTCGAAAAGTACTTCCGCTTCCTTTTTCCTTCTTACTTCTCCCAAAATAATCCTATCAGGTCTCATCCTTAAAGCATTTACTAGCAAATCAAGCATTGAAACCTCTCCTTTACCTTCAGGATTAGGTTCTCTAGTGACTAAAGGACTCCAGTATAAAAAATCTGGAAGTTGCAATTCTCTAGTCTGTTCTATGGAAATTAAACGATGGTAAGGAGGAACAAAAGCCATACAGATATTCATAAAAGTTGTTTTCCCGCTTGCTGTACCACCGCTAAACAAAACGTTCATCTCATACTGAATTGCTAGCCAAATTAAAGCAAACACTTCAGAAGAACAAGTTTTATTTTTAATTAAGTCAGTAACAGTCCAGGGGTCACGTTTAAACTTCCTGATAGTTATCGTACTTCCTTTAGTAGAAATGGGATATAAAACTGCATTAGTCCTATCTCCTGTAACTAGATGAGCATCTAATAAAGGACTTAAAACGTTTATCTGCCTCCCAACTCTCCTACCGATAATACTTGAATAATTTTGAATTTGTTCTTCGCTGGAAATAAATAAACTTGTTTGTAACCAACCATATTTCTTATGATAAACTCTTACTGCTTCTTTGATGGAAAGGATAACGACTTCTTCTAAATTTGGATCATTAAGTAAATATTCAACATCTTCTAATCCAAACATGGCATTAATCAAGTTCTGAATGAGAAAATTTTTAGTATCGGGATCTATTTGCGGTAGTTTTTGTTCAATTAAAGCAGCTGCTTTTTTACCCATCTCATTTTTTAATTTTAAAAACATCTTTGGATCAAATACTTCAGAAACAATTACGCCTATTTCAGAAACCAATTCATGTTTTATTTCTTCTAAGAAAGCTTTAGTAGAAATACTTAACTCAGGTAAGGCTAACCTATATTCTTTTGGTTCTCCTTTCTCGCTAACAATTTGAACTTCAGGAATAAAATATTCAGATTCGATCTTATAAGTTTCTTCAATCATTTTTTCTTGTGATTATTATTTTTATTTGCTTTATTTCTCTTGGTTTGTTTGGTTCGTTTAACTTGTTTATTTTTTTCCTCTTTCTCTTCTTTTTCTTGTCCTTTCTTCTCCTCTTCTTCAAGTGGTTGTTCTGGCGGTTCCTGTTCTTCTGATTCTTTTGCTGCTAAAAACCCAACCATTTTGTGAGTTTTTTCAAGATTTTTATTATCTGTTTTAGTAGGAGATGTTTCTTTTTTTTCCTTAGGTTCATCTTCGTTTACTTCTTCTGTTTGTTTAACTTCTTCTTTAATTTCTTCATTTTGCTTTTCCACTTCTTTGGATTCCACTTCCAGCTGCTGAAGTGATTTTTTTTCTATTTTCTCTTCTATTTTCTCTTTTCTTTCTTTCTCTTCTACTTTCGGCTCCTCTGCTGGTTTAACCGTTTCTAATTCTCTCTTTATTTTAACATCTTTCTCCGTTTTCCCTTTAGGTTTTTGCTGAGCCACGGATTTTAGCTGCTCTTTATTTTCTTCTTGCTTCTTAATAACCCTAAGTAGTGGTCCACCAAAAAGAGGGAAATGTAATTCTGCTAGATCATTCTTCTCTAAAATTTTGCCCCATTCTTCAGCTTGTTTTGGAGTAATATCAAATATCCTGGCTATTTGTACAATATCAAGTTTACCTCTTTCTTTTAATAAGTTATAGAGAAGATCAATACTTGTTTCTCCTAATCTTGTTTTTCTTAATTGGATTTTTCCTACTTCTTTTTTTCCAGAATTTTTTTCTATCTCTTTAATCCCTTTGACAACTTCTTCTCCAGCGACGAGTTCTTCTTTTTTGGCTTCTTCTGTTTTAATTCTTCTTTTAAATTTCAAAAAAATCAAGATAACTAGGAAAACAGCAGCAGCTATGCTAGAAAGAAGTATAGCAGTTTGATAATTAGCTATTGACTTTAAATACTTATAAAATCCGTCTAAATAATTATTTATCACAGCTAAATTGAAGAATTGATAAAATTTAATGAAAGTAAATAAAATTGTGCTTAAAACAAAAGCAAATATCAAGATTGCGATGATGATTAATACTTTTTTGATATTTGCTTTTTTTCTAATGAGATAATTGTAAAATAAAACTGTTAAAAATATCAGCAGAAATCCCCAAATCATTAAGAACCATTTATGCATAAAGAAAAATAAAATAGTAAACATGAGAAAAACCACAAACAAAAATAGTGAGATGTAATCTATTTTTCTTTTCTTTTTCTCAAAAACTTTTTTTTCATTTATACTAGTCAAATAATGATAACTATAGAATGAAAGCAAGATTAAAGGCAGGCCGATAAAACTAAAGATGAAATAATCTACCTTGATGAAAGGGAGTAAGCTTAATAGAAAACCCAAAGCGAAGATGATGCTGAAGAATATTTTTTTATTTTTATGTTGAGGTGTTTTGGGACTTTTGGCTTTTATTCTTTGCGCTTTTCCTGGTTTTTTAACAGCTCTTGTTTTTTTATGGACTTTTTTTATTTTTTTACGAGCGATTTTTCTTTTTTCTTTTTTCTCTATTTTTTTAGTTTTTTTAGAAATTAGCTTTTTCTTTATTACTTTAACCGGCCTTTCAATTTTTTTAACTTTTTTGACTTTCAAAATTTTTCTTTTAGTTCTTTTTTTCTGTTTAGAGCGAGACCTAGCCACATCTACCTTCTTACTTCTAGGTTCACCTCTTTTTTTACTCACTTTAAACTAAATAATATTAAATACAATATAAACCTTACGTCTTCTTTAAGATGAAGTATTGAACATTTAAGATGAAATCGGAAATTTAATCATACTTCTCTTGTAAAAACTAAGAACGGGATCATCGATCTCTAATGTGATTGGCAGCTGAAAATAAGTTCTTTGATTGGTCTGATAAAAATTAACTGTTACAATACTTTGAGCAGTAGCATTGCTTTCAATAATAAATTCTCCATCTGATTCTAAATGGATGGAAACTTCTTCTCCACCGACAGTTAATCCTATATCACCTTCATCAACATTACTTTGACTTACTTGACAATCATTTCCAGGAGATTGTGCATAGAAATATAAGTCTACAGTACCACCGCCTACTATGTTTGGAGTACAAGAAGTAATGTTCTCAGTAAATGTTAAAGTAATATTATATGCAGTAATATCTGAATTTGCAGGGATGATTATTCTATTATTACCACTATGTCGATAAGTTATATTCAAAGGCATCAAAGTTAAGCTGTGATAACTGGAAAAATCGTTTTGGGAAATGTCAATCGCACTAAAATCGTTCTCAACTTTACTTTTCAGATCATTGACCAAATTGTCAAGTTCAGTGAAATCAAAAGGAAAGCTTTCTTCAATAGTTAAAGAGTTACTGTTAGAAGTTAAATCAATAGTACTCTTGCTAAGAAAAGCTTCAGTAAAGATGTTTTGTATAGAAACATCCAAATCATAATATTTCTGTGCAAAGCTTAATTCGACATTCCTTGATTCTACTGATTGAGCATGCCTGAAGAATAAGACGGCTAAAAGTAATAAGATTAAGGCAAACAAGCTTAATCCAAGCGTGTAAAACATCCCTTTTTTACCCATTTTCTCTATCTCTTTCATCTTATTTGTTTTTGTTAGCATTTTTTATGTTTTTTATGTTTTTTATATGTTTTTTATGTTAATATTTATTCCTGTTTCCTGGCCCAAACAAAATAAGTTATTTTTAGATAGATATCATCATCAGTTAAAGCTACTCTTTTCCCGGAGATGGTAAATCTTTGTTGAGGCAAATCATCACCTACTTCAATCGTTCCATTAGCAGTACTGAAATTACCTTCTACCCTGATCAGCATTTCAGAATTTGCCGGAAGCAATTCCCTCATTTTATCTTCAATGGTTAAGTGATCAAGAGAGTCAAAGACTTTCTCTTCATCCATTATGCTAATTATATCTGAACCGACACGAAGAAGATGATGTTCTGAAATTCCTATCTCGCTTCCCCTGGAGACAAAAAACAAGCTGACAAAAATTACTGAGAAGATTACTACCATCCCTACTATTAAATCAAGAGTGAATATGAATCCTTTTTTGTTTTTGTCTATTCTGTTTTTGTATATTCTGTTTTTTCCTATTTTATTTTTGTTGATCATCTCTTACTCACTTCTCCATAAAGTAAAGGAAAGCTGCCTGGTCTCATTTCCAATGAATACAAAACGATTGGTCGAAATAGCCTGTGAAGCTGATTCGTTAACAGAAGAACCCGTACTGTTGATGATGTTTCCATCTAAATCTAAAATATTAAAATTAAATTCAAACCGTTCAATGTTAAAGTTTTCTTTTACTTGATCATAATCAAGAGATAAAAAAGTGTTTAATTTATCTTCATCAAGATAACCTGGATTGAGATGTAAACCTATCACGGTTACATTATCAGGATCATCCTGCCAATTGTTTGGATCGCCCGGAGATTTGATCAACATATCGGTGATCTGAAAAGCAAGAAGTTGCATTTCTTCCGAGTTGATATTTTCACCCAACCTGGTTAAATAAAGGTTCCAAAGAGAAAGGACAAAAAAGATAACGATGATAAAAGCGACCAGGGAAATTACTAAATCTAAAGAGAACAGTTGTCCTTGTTTACTTTTTTTAGATTTAATTATGGACTTAACCATTGTTGACGATCACCAGACCATTATCATTTGTTATAGTCATGTTTCCAGGCTGAAGTGTAAAAGAATCGTAAGTCAAAGAACTGTTCTGAGAGATTGTTCTTAGAGGAATGGTGCAGAATGAATTTTCTGAGTAAATTCTTTGCTGACCAGGTTCAATAGTAATATTTTCAGTTATCTGAACAGTTATCTCAACATAATCTCCAAGAGAATAAGCGTTATTAATCGTATTAGCTAATTTCAAACAGTCTTCTCTTTCATCCAATCTTTCTCTTAAGACGATAATTTCAGTATCTTTAGCCAGATAGATAAGATACATCCCCAGGAATAAAAATAGAAGTAAACTTATTGAAGCAATCGCTTCTAATCCGATCTGTGCTTTTTTTGATTTGTTAAAATTAGATTTCTTTGACATTTCATTCTTACAAGATTTCATTTTCATTTCATTTTTATTAAATATGATATTAAAGGTAATTTAAGGTATACAACAACACGTATCAGATTGAGGACCACCAATACAATACTCATCGCCAGCAGGTAAATAACAGCCCGGACAATAATCTTCACATTTAGCGGGATTATTTTCACAGGCGCCATTACCATAACCTTCATAACCGCAAATTCCTGCGCAACTGTTAAGGAAAGATTCTTCAGTAGTAGAATTTACTCTTATCCACCACGACTCTGCTGAAGAGCCAATGTTTCTGTAAACACTATCATCTTTACAGGAAATATTCCAAGTATAATTGCCTTGATACAAACTTAAAGAAAGTTGTTCCTGTTGATCTTCAGTAACGGAATAATCGGTAACTTCTTGAGTTGTAGTGCCACCACCATCTAATTCTCCAATAAGATTAAGTGTACAGGAATAGATCGCTGAAGTTAAATCAGAGACGTTGTAGAAGAATTTGATCAAATTATAATTTCTGATACTTTCATTAATTGGAGCTTCAAGATTAACAACAGGTAAACCTGTGTCTAAAGTTGCATTCACTTCTATTTCCCTTGCTGAACTATTCCCTTCATTTCCAAAAGCATCAGTACAGTTTATTGACCAATTATAAGTACCCAAATCTAAATTTCCAGTGATATTGTTAGTTACATCTTTTTCCGGCTCATAAACCGTTTCTAAAATTATTCCTTCTGCTATCAGACGGCAAAGAAAAATCATAGAAACATCCGTAACATTGTAAGAAAAAATTATTCTCGAAGTGTTGGATATATATCCTGATGAAGGACTAATCAAAGTTACAATCGGCGGATTTGTTTCAATTATTTCCCCTTCGCCACCTTCCCCACAATAAGTATAATTAATGGAATAACTAATATTTTCAGAAATAGTCATAGCATTATCAAAGGCATCGCTGCAACGTAAATAATAATTATAATCTCCTTCGCTTTGCACGCCTAAACCATAATTATGTCCTAAAGCACTGCCGGACATATGGTAAGACATGTTATCATAAGCAAGATCACTTGTATCAAATTTACAAATGGCCGATTCGTCAGTATTAGCTCTTAAGATAACTGGATTGCAAGTTAATCCATCAGGATATTTCCATGTAACAATGGGGGGAGTAGAATCATCACCTTCTCCGATCAAAACTATACCAGATTCAAGAAGTTCTACTGGTATCTTGTAAGTTCCCTTTGCTGTGGGAATCTCACCAGCCATGGAAGCTTTTGTAAAGGCAGTAAAATCACTGGTATTTCCATAAATCTCTATCGTCAAAGTGATTTCAGTGGCACTGACTTGCGATGCTTCCACCCCGCTGGGAATATTTACCCAGACATATTTTTTTGTACCTGGACTTAAAGAATAAACTTCGTCAGCAGCTTTTGCTAAAGAATTGACTGCATCTTCTGCCTGACTGATCCTGATATTTTCAGAAGATTTGCTAATTGCGTAAAAGAAAAGAGGTATTAAAATTATTAAAATAGCACCTAGAATAACTAAATACTCTATCCCTACCTGGGCTTTTTTCAAACCTACACCTCTTTTTATCTACTTTTTATTTTGATTTTTTTACTGACTTTTATTCAATAATAAATATAGTAAACTTTATATAGGTTATTACTATTTTCTAAGGTGGAAGCTTAATAAGAGCTTATGATGTTATTTAAAATAGAGGTGATGTAAATGAAGAAAAAAGGACAAGCAGCTATGGAGTTCTTGATGACTTATGGTTGGGCTATTCTTGTTGTTCTGATAGCGATTGGTGCTTTAGCTTATTTTGGTGTATTGAATCCTTCCAGATTTTTACCAAGTAGCTGTACAATGGCGCCTGGTTTAAGTTGCGATGAATTTAAAGTAGATGCCGGTGCTGATAGTGCTACCATAGTAGTAAGAAATGGTATGGGAAAATCAATAACAGTTAGCAGCTTTACATTAGCTGGAACTTCTTGTACAGGTGTAGCCAGTATTGCTGATGGAAGTACTGCAACTGCAAGTTGTGCTGTAGCTGCTGGAGATGCCGGAGATGCTTTTAGAGGAGTAATTGCTATGGACTATGTTGCTAGTGGAGAAACATTAAACCACAGTATCAGTGGAACATTAGCTACAAAGTACGAATAAATTTAGAATTTCTTTTTTTTATTTTTTTCTGATAATTTCTAATAATATTTGTTCTTATAATATTCAACAGATAATATTTAACAAAAAACTTAATCAAAAGCCATTATTATTTTTGGATTGACAGCTAAGCCTTTATTAGTGATATCTAAGTAAATTGTCTTCTCTGGGATTTTCGTCCCTCTCATCTTTAATATTTCTAAAGCACGTTTTCTTATACCTTTCTTTTTGATGTGATAAAGTAAAATGATGCTATCAACTTCAAACTCCAAAGAAGTACTTAATTCTGTATGTTCTTGCTGATAAGCCTGAGCAGTGAGTACGGCCGTACAACCCCATTTGTTTATCAATTCAAATAACTCTAAACTAGCTTCTTTTTTTTCCAAAGGATCTTCATAAAGCAAGGCAAAAGAAGTGATAGAATCAATAACCAAACGTTTAGCTTTAGTTTTTTCAATAAGATTTTCTACTTCTCCGCCGCCTTCCATCAAGAGTTTTTTTACTTTTTCTGGAGTATATTCTAAAAAATGAAATTGTTTTTTCTTCTCTAAAGCTTCTAAATCCCAGCCGAACCCAAGCATATTTTTGTAAAGTTTGCTCTTTTTTTCTTCGAAAGTAAGATAGATTACTTTTTCCTTGTTTTTAATACCTTGTAACAAGAATTGGATAGCAAAGATTGTTTTACCAGAACCTGCATCACCTGCAACTAAATTAATACTATTTTCTTTAAAACCGCCGCCTATTATTGGGTCTAAGTTTTTAATACCAGTAGATATACGTCTAGCCTTCTTTTTGCT
Organism: Nanobdellota archaeon; assembly: GCA_018824365.1. Lineage (GTDB taxonomy): Archaea > Nanobdellota > Nanobdellia > Woesearchaeales > GW2011-AR9 > JAHJGQ01. The sequence continues at coordinate 34,257 of JAHJGQ010000077.1, forward strand.
CGTCATCCCTGTAGGTTTACGTTCAGTTTTCTCTAAACATCCACCAACCGCAGGACCTGAGCTTTTAATTCCTGCAGATATAAATTCAGTCTCCTCTTTGGCCGTAATCTCTGTAGATTTACGCTTAGTCTTCTGTTTGCTCACGACTTTTTTAGATATGATTCTTTTAGGTATATGCTTAGCCTTCTTTTTAGTCTTCACTACTACAAATTTACGTTTAGTCTTCTTCTTGGACATAGTACTTTTAGATGTACGTTTAACTTTCTTTTTAGTCATTTTTCAAATTTTTCAACCAAAGAAAAAGGTACTTGTTTAAGATGTACATTTATTCCACCCTTTTCGATAGAAATGGGATAAATATTCTCGTCATGACTCTGTCCTCTTAACTTAACTACATGTATTGTCCGTTCAAAAGAAGCCCCTTTTCTGATCATGGATAAAACAATTAAGCCGTCAAATAGGAAGTCTTGAGGTTGATAGCGAAAATCGTCAAATTCACTAGTAGATCTTTCTGAAGTGGCCATAAAAATAATATTATTGTTTTTTAGATCTCTAATAAAAGAAAGAAGACCTTTCCTAAATTCCATCTCATCACGAAATATATACTTAAAAAAAGTTAATGAATCCATAACAACTCGTTTGATTTTGTATCTCTTAATAATCTCACAAGGAGCTTTTAATGGAAACTTTTCTCCTTTGACACCATCTTCACAGAAAAACAGTAATTTCTTTTTTTCATATTCTTCTAAATCTAATCCTAAAGAACGAGCGTGCAACTTGATATTATTTATTGGAATCTCCGGAGTCATCAAAAGTCCAGGTTCTCCTTTTTTAGCTCCTTCAATAAGAAATTGTAAACCAAAGATTGTTTTACCAGTTCCAGGTGCTCCTGTCAATAATATCGAAGAATAATCAACAAAACCGCCGCTTATAATATTATCAAAACCAGGAACACCAGTTGTGTGTTTTTCTAATAGTTCATTCTTTTTTTTACTTGCTGCTGTCTTTACTTTCTTTGCTACATCCTTACTTATTTCTTTTTTTACTTTTTTCACACATTTGCTCTTTACTTTCTTTACCACTTTCTTTTTTACCATAATTTATAGAAACAAAATTAATTATATAAATTCTTCGCTTTTGTCAACACATCACATAACATTTAAAAACAATGCAAACTTTCTTTATCTATAAAGAGGTGAGTAAAGGAACAAGTTCCTTTTAACCATCTTTTTTAATCCATGTTAAAAAAGAGGTGATAATTATGGCTAAGAAGAAAGCCGTTAAACATAGCGTTAAGCGTAAGAATGATACTTCTAAAACAAAAATTGTTAAACCTAAGTGGCACGCAGTACCATTGAAAGGAAGTTTTATGGTTACAGCAATCTTAGGGTTCTTGATTTCTGCATATTGGGTTTACCCGCAAAGTTTCAATTTTGGAGTTGCTTTCATGTTTATTTTTGCTGCAATGTTCATCGCTTCCCTTATCAGCATGACTAAAGCTCCCCTTACAAATGAGGTTAAATAAAAATGGCCGTCACTGTAAGTATAACTTGGAAATTCCCGGAAAAAAAGTTTTTCTTTTTAAAGATAGAAGTGTTTTTTGTAGCCCTCTTGGCCTTGCTGGTATTCGTGCTTTCTTTTTTCCAATTTGAAAGCTGGTTTTATTCAATCGTATTTACACTTGTATTTCTCTTACTTTATGTTCTTTCATCATATTTAATACAAAAATGGAGAGAGGTAGAAGAAAGATATAAGTTAACCAAAAGTCATTTGGAAATAATCAGGAAGAAAAAAAATAAGGTTAAAAAAGAGAAAGTATTTTTAAAAGATATTATCCACCATAAACTAGATAAGTTTTTCTTAGGCGGTTATCTATTAACAAATAAAAAGAAGAAACATCTTTTATTTTTCAATACTAAAGAAGAGATTGAAAAGTTTGAGAACTTTCTAAAGAAACTGCTGGAGCCTAAGAGTAAGATAATTAAAAAAAAAGAGTAAAAAATATGAGAAAATTGAGTAAATACAAGTAACTTACTTAGATTTATTATCAAATTTTTCTTTTGCTTTACTTTCTTTCCAAAAAATCAGATGAGAAGCCCTCTTTTCAAATAAGGCGATGGCCAATTTCGTCCTATTCTCATCAGTATTGATACCGTTCTTGATAGCGATGATTCTAGCTTCTTCTAAAGATTCATCTAAAATCTTAAAATTCTCATTTTTGCACTGCTCTTCTGCTTGTTTCTCTTCTTCTTCCGTAAGAAAAATCTCTTCCCATATAGGATAATTGCTCCCAGGAACTGTCTTTGGAAATGTTTTTGAAAAAGCCATTATTATATTTAATCGCTGGGAATATTTATATATTTGTGTTTTTGATTGTATTATATGGCATCGTTTTGGAAACATGTTAACAAAGTGCTCAGGGAAGCAGATATTATCATCGAAGTACTTGATGCCAGGTTAATTGAAGAAACCAGGAATGAAGAAATTGAGAAAAAAATTAAAGTGCAAGGTAAAATAATTCTTTATGTGATCAATAAATGTGATTTGGTAAATGTTAATCAATTGTATGGGATTAAAAAGACTTTAAAGCCCAGTGTCTTTATCTCCAGCAGAGACCACCTAGGAACGACAATATTAAAGAAGAAGATCCTTGAACTTTCACGAGGAGAAAAGGTTACTGTCGGAGTTTTAGGTTATCCTAATGTAGGAAAATCTTCATTGATTAACGCTTTATCAGGAAAAGGTTCAGCAAGAACTTCTTCCGAAAGTGGTTATACAAAAGGCGTTCAAAAGATAAGGGTAGATAACAAGATATTATTAATTGATAGTCCAGGGGTTTTTCCTAGAAAAGAAAAGGACGCGATTAAACACGGGAAGACAGGAGCGATTGATTTTGCCAAGATCAAAGATGCTGAACATGTTGCTTTGAATATAATTGAAGAGAACAAAGAAAAAATAAAAAAATATTATAA
>JAHJGQ010000078.1 GCA_018824365.1 Nanobdellota archaeon
AGAGTAAGGTCTGATATTGAGGTTAAAGCACAAAAAAGTACTGATTGTCTTCACTGTTAATGATAATTATACTACTAAGAATATTGTTAACAATAAACCAACAAACATTGATTTTATAGATGTTGGCAATCCCTGTAATAGAAGTTGTTCTAATTGTTTTAAAAGAAGAATCAATAGTAATTTTGATAAGGAAAACGAACAGAATCTTGTTAATAAAATAATGAAGAAAAATAAATCTTCAAATTTTTTTCTTTTTCCCAATGAAGCAACAACAAGCCCTTATTTGTTTGATTTAATGGTTGAAATAGGTCAAAAATATAGTTTATCTAACGGATTGTTATTAGATGAAAGAATGGTCGATATGATGCTTATTGCAGGATTAGAATCAGTAAAAGTAACTTATTTTGCGAATGCAAAAGAACAGATAGAATGGCAAAATATAACTGAAAATCAATATCTTACAATAGAGAAAAATATTAAGAAAGCTGTAGATAAAGGACTTAATGTATCAATAAATAATGTACTTTGGAGAGATAATATTGATAGTATACTTGATTTAACAAAGAAATGTTTTGATTTTGGAGTAAGTCGTGTTCAATTAATAAGATTTCGTGATTTTACAACTAATGAAAAATATATCTTAGATTGTGATATGAACAAAGTAGTAGAAAAAGTAGAAAATGCAAAATTACAATTTCCAAATAATCCGCGTATACAATTCACTTATCCTTTTGCAGGACCTAATTTTTTTGGAAAGAGTTTTGAAAATGCGAAAGAAAAATTATCTCCTAAAGAGTGGGTGAACAGTCCTTATTTGTGTCCAGCTATCGACCAAAATTATTGGGGTATTTCGTTAAAAAGTAATTTGATTTATTGGTGTCTTTTTATTGCAGGAATTAAAATGGCTGAGATTGGGACAATTGACCAAAGTACAGGAGATATAAACATTTCAACAAATATTGATTTAAGTGCAGAGACATTAAGAGAAAAACTTAGAGGTAAATGTTCTAAAGATAATTGTGAATATCAATCTCTTTGTTTGGGGGCATGTCGTTCAACAGCTTATCTTTTCGCAAAGATGAAAGGGGAAAATGACCCAATATATGCAGATATGGACATTTGTTTGACAAAGGTATATGAAAGATTTTTAAGGCGATAGATATATAAAACTAAAAAAATTAATTAGGAATAACAATGGAACTACAAACAGCTAGAGGAGTAAGAGATATACCTCCAGAAGAGATGATTCTTAAGAATAAGGTAGTTAATACTCTCAAAGAAATTTTTGAATTGTACGGATTTGCTCCTTTAGAAACTCCTGTGATTGAAAGATATGAAACTTTAGCAGCAAAGTTCGGTGCTGGAGCAAGCAGTGATGTACTTAAAGAAACATTCATATTAACCGATCAAGGTAAAAGGAAATTAGGATTAAGGTTTGAATTAACCACTTCTTTAGCTAGATATGTTGCTATGAATCCTAATTTAAAGCTTCCTTTCAAGCGATATGAAATGGGTCCGGTATTTAGAGACGGACCAATCAAATTAGGAAGGGTGCGTCAGTTCTGGCAATGTGATGTTGATACTATCGGGACTAAATCAATGTTGGCAGATGCAGAAATAATAGCAGTACTACAAACTGTTTTCAATAAACTGAAATTAAAAGTCGTAGTAAAAGTTAATAATCGTAAATTACTTAACGGAATACTTGAAGAAGCAAAGATAAAGAACAAAGAAGAAGCTATTATTGTCATAGATAAATTAAACAAGATTGGTAATGACGGAGTAACAGAGGAATTGAAAGAGAAAGGAGTTACTGCCAAACAGATTGAATTGTTTTTTTCTTTAGTCAAAGAAAATATAACATTAAATGAATTAAAAAGTAAAGTGACTAATGAAGAAGGTAAAGAGGGAATCAATGAGTTAGAGGAATTGTTCAATTATCTTAAGAATATGGGTGTTGATTCGGTTGTTTTTGATATCTCTTTAGCAAGAGGGTTAACTTATTACACGGGTACGGTTTTTGAAGTTTTTGCAAAAAAAGGAAAGATTACCTCTTCTCTGGCTGGCGGTGGAAGATGGGATGATATGGTTGGTAATTTCATGGGAGGAAATAGGGAAGTTCCAGCAGTAGGGGTGGCTTTTGGTTTGGTACCGATAATGGAAGTTTTGAAAGAGAAAGAAAATGTTGAACAAAAAACTCCTGCTAAAATTTATGTAATTCCAATAAATACTGTTAAAGAATCATTAGGGGTTGTACAAGAACTGAGAAAAAATGGAATATCTACCAATTTTTCTTTAGGGAAAAAGGGAGTCAGTAAAAACTTACAATATGCTAATTCATTGGGAATTCCTTATACTATAATTCTTGGTGAAGAGGAACTGAAAAAGAAAAAAGTTGTTTTAAGAAATATGAAGTCTGGACAAGAACAATTATTAACAGTAAAACAAATAGTTAAAAAAATAAAAAGTGAATAAAAAAAGAAAGTTAAAATTAATTGGTTATTTTATTTTAGCAATACTAATAATTAATCTGGTTATTTTTGCTTTAAGAATCATTAGCGGTCTTGTGTTCTGGATAATTATTCTTTTAGGCGCGGTGTTTGTATATAAAATTCTTCCAAAGTTAAATAATTAATCTTATTTGGATGTCGCCTTACCACTCATCATTTTCATGTCTTGTGTAAACGATAGGTTTATCTTTAACAATAACTGAATGTTCGCATTGAGTGACTATCCCTCCAGCAACTTCTACTAATGGTGGATAAGCTTTAATGATTCTTGATTGTTGTAATTCGCGTAGTCCTAATGCTGTTGGACCTTTTCCAAATTTTCTTGTCAACCATCTTGTCGTGAATGGCATACTATTCAATGGCTTTATTTCATCTAAAATTTTACGTGCATATGGTGATCTTGCCCCTTTTTCATTTTCCATCATAAATATTGTTGCGATCCCTTTCTCTTTGATTAAACCTTGTCCATCAGTTACAAAAGGTTCTATAGCAATATGCCAATCTTCTTTAAGCTCTGTTCTATCTTTATTGTTAAATGAAGGGATGGATATTCCTGAGTGGATCTTGTATCTACCAAGCGTATGCCCAGAAAGATTTTTTATTGTAGTAAAACCTAAAGCTTCTGCTTCAGAATACTGAGCTTCTCCAAGTTCCCATAACTTAGTTCCTGGTTTTGCTATCTTGAGAGCCGCTTTGAGAGCATTCTGTGCTGCTTTAATCATGTCTTTATGTTTATCTGATGAGCTAACCTCAATAGTCATGGCATTGTCAGCAATATAACCATCAATATGTACACCAATATCTATTTTAATAACATCTCCTTCTTTAGAAAAAGACTTATCTTCTTCTGCAGGACAATAATGAGCTGCAATTTCATTAACAGCCATTTGTGCCCAAGCGATATTTCCACCTAATTTGATTATTTTTCTTTCACAATAATCCATCACTTCTAAAAAAGAAGTATCTGGTTTAGATAATTTAACAGCACCTTCTCTTCTGATTTGTGCAGCAATTTTTCCTGCTTTGATTAATTTGTCTTGAATATCGGAATCCATAGTAATATGTACGAAGACGATTTTTATAAATGTTGTTGTGTTTGTAATTATGAATAAAAAAAGAAAAACTTAAATAAAATCCATTTAAAATGAAATTAACTTTCGTTAAAACGGGTTCTTCTTTGTTTTTTCGATATAATTGTGGGGTTTTGATAAAATGGAAGTAAAATTAGGAGATAAAGTAAAA
>JAHJGQ010000079.1 GCA_018824365.1 Nanobdellota archaeon
AATGAGGTGAGACCTCACAGAAGTCTCAAATTCGAGGAATTAGAAACTCCACAACAAGCTTTCATTCGAAAGATGAAAGCGGAGGATTAATAAGATGAAACGAAATAATCTATCGAAGGGAAATTATTTTAGGATAACACATTCAAACTTTCATACAAAACATTAATAAACAATTTATTTTCTAATAATTCAATGTCAAAAGTAGCAGTACTAAAAACCAATCCGGAAATAGTGCTGGATGATTACAATAAACTAATGAATCTGGCAGAATTCAAAAAACAATTTGCTAAAGAAAAAGAAACAATCTTAAAATTAAACCTTTCTTGGTCATTATATTATCCTGCCTGTTCTACAGAACCATGGCAATTGGAAGGGGTCATCAAATCCATGCTTAATAAAGGCTATAGTAAAGAAAAGATTATTGCAACTGAGAATAAGACCGTTGTTACGGATGTTCAAAAAGGCTTGAAAGGAAACAAGTGGGATAATATCTTAAGAAGATATAACATAAATTTTATTTCTTTACCGGAAACCGAATGGGTAAATTATAAACCAAAAACAGAAATGCTTGCTATGGATAAAATATTTACTAATGGTCATGTAATTCCTAAATTTTTCATAGGAAAACAAATTATTCATCTACCTACAGTAAAGACACACGGCCATACTATTATGACAGGAGCTATGAAAAATGCTTTTGGCGGACTGATTACAGAAAGAAGACATCATTGTCATAAAATGATTCATGAAGTGTTGGTAGACCTGTTAGCGATACAAAAAGAAATTCATCCAAAGATGTTTGCTGTGATGGACGGAACTGTTTGCGGTGATGGAGCCGGTCCAAGAACAATGGAACCGAAGATAAAGAATTATATTATTGCTAGTGATGATCAGGTTGCTATTGATGCAATCTCTGCAAAAATGATGGGTTTTGATCCAATGAAAATTAGATTTATCAAACTTGCCCATGATAGAGGATTAGGCACGGGAGATGTAAGACAAATTGAAATTGTCGGTGAAGATATTTCTAGAACAAACTTTCGTTTTAAAACAAACAAGAGCCCAGTTATATTCTGGGATCAAATGTTTAGAAAAGGGTCACTTTCATTTATAGAACCCATGCTATTTCATACTGGTCTATTTAAGCTTGCAGTCTTTGGTTCTGCTTTTTATCATGATAAATTATGGTATCCTACTATTGGCAAGGTTAAAATAAAAAAGTTTATGAAAAGCAAATGGGGAAAGTTATGGCAGGATTATTAAATCACTTTAAAGATCATCTTAATTTAGTTAGAGTAAAACAATGGTATAAAAATTTAGTTGTTTTTCTTCCAATATTCTTTGTCGGTCACTTGTTAATCGGAAATGAATTATATCTTACTTTTTTGGGTTTTTTATCTCTTTCATTAGTTTCATCTGTCAATTATATTATTAATGATATTATTGATCTGAAAGCTGACAGGCTACATCCTGAAAAGAAGAGCCGTCCTTTAGCAACAAACAAAATAAGTAGAACTTGGGCAATAATATTATCATTCCTATTGCTAATTATTTCTTTTACATTATCTTGGAGCTTAGGAGTTTTTTTCTTTTATTCAGTTATTGGCCTTTTTATTTTGTCTCAACTCTATTCCTTTTTCTTTAAAAACATAATTTTTGTAGATATATTAACTATTGCTGTATTATTTGTCATCCGTGCAGTTTCCGGAGCATACATAATCAATGTTAAAATATCTCCTTGGTTAATTCTTTGTCCTTTTTTTCTCTCTTTGTTTCTTTCCATAGGCAAAAGACATTCTGATTTAAATTTGCTGAAAGAAAACGCATTTTTAACTAGAAAAGTTCTTAAAGATTATAATTCTGAGCTAACCAGTTCTCTAATGACTATTTCTACAACTTTATTAATAATTTCATATGCACTTTACTCTTTTCTTAGTGATCATCAAAATTTAATTTATACTCTTCCTTTTGCTTTATTTGTGATTTTTCGTTACTTTTATTTGATCAACTCTAAATCAATTATTGCCCGACATCCAGAAAAGATTATAAAAGACAAAAATATGATCATTGGTATTATCTTATGGATCTTAGTGACTGCATTGTCAATATATTTTTAGTTGAAAATAGATGGATAATATGTTATAAAAGAAGAGAATATTTACATATGAAAGATAATTTTTATCAAAAACAAATTAATCAGCTTTTCAGAGATGTTACCTCTTTAGGCAGTTTTATCTTTTTCTTTTTAATTTTAATCTTAACTTTAGCATTACAAGAAACAGGCTTATTCTTTAAGCTTTTAATTGGATTAATCTTTATTATGTTTGCATCTTTGTTAATAAGAATCATTTTTTTTAAGAATAGGCCAAGAAAACAAGAATATAATAATTTGATAGAAAAACTGGATGCATCTTCTTTTCCAAGCATTCATACTGCAAGAATTATTTTCCAGTCATTAATATTTATTAATTTTTTTAACGACAAACTAATCACTTATTTCTTTATCTTGTTAAGCATATTGGTTTCTTATTCAAGAGTATACCTTAAAAAACACGACTGGTTTGATTTATTGGGAGGGTTAATCTTGGCCGGTGTTACTTTTTGGATTACTTCTTTCTTAGCTTAAATATTTAGTTTAAACGTTTTACTTTAATCAATGGTTTTCTAGCTATCTTTTGTATAAATTTAAAAAACAAGATATATAAAGATTTGCTCTTTAATATTAAAAGTGTTAAATAAAATCATGAAAAATCTGCCGAAACGAGAAAGCAAAGCTTTCTGGTCTAGAAATTTACAATTTCAAGAAGTGTTCTTCCCCACCCTAAAGAGCGGGGTATGAAACGAACACTTTCTTTTTTGGCAGATTTTTGTGATACTAAAAATTTCAACCTAAAGGCTGGGGTATTAAACCCTACCAAAAAATTCCTGTTGAAATTTTTTAGTATAAAAACAAATAAAAAAATCATCATTAATGTTATCTTATTTGTTGTTCTGACCTATATTCTAATTCCATTAATATTTTATTTTCTTACAAAGAACGAAAATCAAGATTATCAATATAACTTTTTCAGTTTTCCTGCTTATTCACTAATTATGGTCATCTTGTTTGCTATCTTTAATCGGAATACTTTATTAAGTTACAATAATATACCTCCAATAACACAAAGAATATTTTCCGTTTTGATGTCTTTTTCAAGTTTCTTTCTTTATTATTATTTCCGTTTCTCTCTTGCTTATACCAATAAAAACTTCCCTTGGTTATTTGTAGTTTCAGGGTTCTTTTATCTGTTAGGTGTTGTAGGTATTGCTTTAGCCATATTTGGGTTTAGATTATTTCAAAAAACTTACAATTCATTGTTGATATTTTCTTTCATAACTTTCTTTTTCTATATAATAACCCAAATACTCTGGCAATTATGGGATTTCCTTGCTTTCAATGTTGCAAGGATTGTTTATCTATTCCTTAGCTTATTTTCTTCCACTACAGTATTGAAATTAGGTCAAGGAGATCCAACACTTGGACTAAGTGGTTTCTCAGTAATCATCGGGCCTCCTTGTTCCGGTATTGAAAGCCTTAGCATGTTTATCGGCTTATTTGTATTACTGATAGTTTATGAACAAGATAACTTAAATTGGAAAAGAACAGGAATAGTTTTTATTCTTGGTTTGATGGGAACTTATTTGATTAACATCTTTCGTGTTGCTACTTTGCTTTTGATTGGAACAAGATATCCTGATTTTGCTTTAGGAATATTTCACTCGCAAGCAGGCTGGATTCTTTTCTCAGGATTTATACTTTTATTATTATATTTTGGATATCAATGGATGAAAAAAGAAAAACCCAATTACAAATCTAATTATAAGATCAAATAATTTATTATTTCTAATATAAACATCATAATTCCATAAAGCTTAAAAGATAAACTTGTCATAAATATCATCAATGAGAAAAAAAATAGTTATTCTTTCATTCATATTAATAGTTTCATTATTTCTAGCTGCTGCCTGTAGTCTAACAGGAAGCGCTGTTAAGAATAATGATCAATGCAGCTCATTAGAAAGCTCAGCAAAAGATGAATGTTATTTTGAAGCAAATAAATGCAGTAAGATAGAAAATAAAGATATCCGTGATTCCTGCGTTGCTGAACTGGCTAAAATCAAGAAAGACATTAAAGTGTGTGATCTTATTGTTTCTGATAAGACTAAAGCATATTGTCAAGAAGAGATTGCAATTATACAGAACAATCAAAACATATGTAGAGAGATTGAAGACCTTTATTGGAGAGACAATTGCAATTTTCATCTGGGAATAAACAATAATAAGGATGTATACTGCCTATTGGTAAGTAATACTCAACAAAAAGAAGATTGTTTTAAAGAGATAGCGCTTGCAACTAACAACCATATATTATGTGAAGTTTTGCAAGACAATGAAAGAGAAGGGTGCATTTTCAAAATAGCTAAAATTACTAAGAATGTCGAAATTTGTCAAGAACTAAGCAAACCCACCAATAGGGATTCTTGTAAGTATAATATTGCAAGGTTAAGGGGAGATAAAGAGATATGTAAACAGATAGGAACAAGAATTATTAGAGAATCCTGTGAAGCTAATTTC
>JAHJGQ010000016.1 GCA_018824365.1 Nanobdellota archaeon
AAAAAAAGAGTGGACAGCTTACCAAGTTTCCTGACGCAAATGTCACGTCATTTGAAAGACGAAGTGACTTTCACTCGCTATGCTCGCTTAGTCAATAAGAATTTGAAAAGTATTTAAAAAAAAAGAGTGGACAGCTTACCAAGTTTCCCGCGTAATGCAGTACACCTTGATACGGAGGCGCGCTTAACTTCTCTGTTCGAAATGGGAAGAGGTGAACCACGCCCCTATGGCCGTCCAACGATACTATTTTTGTTCATTATTTATAAAGATTTCTAAAATCAACAAGAAATCCCAAAATATGCTATTGTACTTCCATAACTATTAAAAATAATTAAGAACTAAAACTAAACAAAAAAGAAGCTAAAAATGGTTCAAACATTAGTTATTGCAAGTGGATATTTCAATCCAATACATATCGGACATATACGCCTTCTTGAAGAAGCAAAAAAATTGGGTGATAAACTAATTGTAATTGTAAATAATGATAAACAACAGATTCTTAAGAAAGGCAAAATAATTATGAATGAGAATGAAAGAGTTGAAGTTGTTAAAGCAATTAAATATGTTGATGAAGTATTTTTATCCATTGATGAAGATTTTCCAGTAATTAATTCTTTAGAAGAAATAGCAAAAAATAATTTACACTTTAATTATAAGATAATTTTTGCAAACGGAGGAGACAGAGAATCAAAAAAAGTGGTTCCTGAAACTCCCATCTGTGAGAAGTATAACATTGAGATGAAATTTGGTGTTGGTGGGATGGATAAACCAAATTCAAGTTCTAACATAAATAAGTTGATGGGATTAGAACAGATTGAAGAAAAGATAATTAAAGATAAGAAAATTGAAAATATCAAAATCAATCCTAAAATTTTCAAAGCTTATGATATAAGAGGAGAATGGAACAAAGATTGGAATTCTGAATCTGTATATAATATTGGAAAAGCAATCGCTCTCCACCTAAAACCAAAATCTGTTGCTATCGGGAGAGATATGCGTATTTCTAGTGATGAAATTTTCGAACAATTATCTTCTGCATTAATTGAAGAAGGAATTAACGTAAAAGATTTAGGTTTATGTGGAACTGAACTTACTTACTTTGCTTCATCTTTTATTCCAGACATAGATTTATCCATCATGATTACTGCTTCTCATAATCCAGGAAAAGATAACGGATTAAAGATAACTTCAAAGAACTCAGTTTCTTTAGGCCTTGATTCTGGCCTAGATAAGATAAGAGATATTGCTCTTTCTCTTACTGAGAAAAATTTAGATTTTACTAACACATATAATCAAAACAAAGGAATATTAAGTAAACTAAATTTATGGGAAGAATATAAAGAACATGTTTTTAAATTAGCTAAATTAAGATTTGGAGATATCCTACGTAAAAGAATTGTTATTGATGCTGGAAATGGTATAGGTGGCTATTTATTCGATAAAATTTTTGGTTGCCTTAATTTAGATGTGATAAAGATGTTTTGGGAACCGGATGGAAATTTTCCTAACCATCAAGCTGATCCTTTTCAAGAAAGTAATGTAGAAGAATTAAAGAAAAAAGTTATCGAAGATAAAGCAGATTTAGGTATTGCTTATGATGGAGACTCTGATCGGGTTTTTTTTGTTGATGAAAAAGGCAGATATATTCCAGGTTATTATTTTGCAGCTTTTATGGGAGAGTATATCCTTAAACAATCTCAAAATAAAGAAGAAGAAATAATTGTCCACGATCCACGTTATTACTGGGCCACAAGAGATATTATTATAAAACAAGGTTCAAAATATATTCCTAGTAAAGTAGGTCATACTTTGATTAAAGAAAAAATGAGGAAAATTAACTCTATTTTTTCTGCAGAATGTAGTGGACACATTTTCTATCGAGAGAATAATTTTGCAGAAAGTTCTATGCTTACAACTCTCTTAGTATTAAAAATTATTTCGGAACAAGGTCCTCTTTCAGAAATAGTCGAACCATTTTTTAGTAAATATCCTATTAGTGGAGAAATCAATCTCATAGTTGAAGATCCAAAAGATATTTTAGTCAAACTCGAACAAAAATATTGTATGGGAAATATAAGCAAACTTGATGGAATAGGAATTGATTTTTCTGAATGGCGTTTTAATGTAAGATATTCTAACACTCAGCCATTATTAAGGTTAAATGTTGAAGCAATTAGTAAAGAAATTGTTGAAAATAAAGTAGAAGAATTAAAAAAAATAATTGAAGGAAAAATAATTAATCACTAAAAAAGATAAATTTATTCTTCTGTTTCTTCAGTTTGAATTTCTTCATACTGCTCTTCTTTTTTTGGTTTAGCTGCTTCTGGTCCTGAGAGCAAAGATATATTACGTGCCTGTTTACCTCTTTCAGTATCTGCTGGTTCAAAAGACACACGGTCGTTTTCTCTTAAATGAATCCCTTTTGGTATAGCTGTATGATGAACAAAATAATCTTGCTCGTCATCTCCGGTTATAAAACCAAATCCTTTCCTCACATTAAACCATTTTACTATTCCTTCCATTTTACTCCTCCAAATATCATAAAAAATCTGGGCAGATTTTTGTGATACAAAAAATTTTGATCTCAATGTGGGGGTATTAGACCCATTTTAAAAATTTCTATCAAAATTTTTTCGTACAATACAAGAATTACTTTTCTTGTATTTCTGCTTTAAACTTAAGCTGCAAAAAAAAATAGGTTTGTTTATAAATATTTAGATAACAAACATTTTATGTAGTATCACGTTTTTAGTTCGCATATAATACTTCACTTTGGTGAAGTCTGATGTATGAACTGAATTTTAAGAAAAGAGTATGGATTGTTAAACAGCACTTAAGAGGAATCTCAACTTCAAAAGTAGCACTCAGCCAATC
>JAHJGQ010000080.1 GCA_018824365.1 Nanobdellota archaeon
TTAAATATAATTAAAATAAATAATTGACTAAAATAGCTACCACAAAACCAATCAAGCTGCCGACAAAAACTTGTAGAGGAGTATGACCCATTGCATAATGGAACTTTGATTTTATTTTATGTAATTTCAGCAATTTTTCAATTGCTTTGCCTTCATTACCGACACTTCTTCTTACACCAAAAGCGTCCCTGATTACAATCATCGCTAATACTAAACTAATCACAAAAGCGGTAGATACACCTTCAACAAGATAGATTATTGTTGCCATCGAGATTACAAATGCTGAATGTGATGAAGGCATCCCGCCAGTAACTACCAGATCATGCCATGACAATGATTTATGACGGAAGAAATAGATGGTCAATTTAAGCAATTGTACTCCAAACCCTGCAAAAATAACAGTGATGATTATTTTATTCATTGTTGAAGGTAAGATTTTATTGTTTATATATGTTGCTGATTTTACCAATTATAATATCTTTATTCAAGAAATCATTTCTTGTTCTTCCTAAACTTAAAATCTATCATCAAAGGCAGATGGTCAGAAAAATGAAAGTTCAAGATAGAATATTTATTTACTTTCAGTTTTGGAGAAGTAAGAATGTAATCCAATCTTCTTGTTGGGTGCCAAGCAGGTTCTGTGAAAGGCAATGACTCTTTATCTAAACTAATTCGATCTTTTAGATGTGTCTTTTTCATCAATTCTTTAATTTCAATTTCACCATGAAATGTATTGAAATCCCCCATTAAAATAACCGGATTTTTGATGCCATTTACAATCTCAATCAATTCTTTAATTTGTTTAGCCCTTGTCTTTCCTCCTAATGCTAAATGGGCTACAAGTAAGGTAATCGGTTTAGGACATTTTACAATTGCTTCAATAACCATCCTTTTTGTCCCTTCATGAAAAACATGATACTTTACTTTTGTAAAAGGAAATTTAGAAATAATCGCATTGGCCTGTTTGTTTAATATCGGCAAATGATGAAATAGTTTTAACCATCCTTTAATAGGATATTTTACTTTTTCAACAAAGCTTTTAAATTTTAATTTTTCTTCAAGAAAACGAACCTCATCCTTTCCTCTAGCACGAAGAGATCCGGTATCTACTTCTATCAAAGCAAGAATATCCGGCTTTAACCTTTTCAATGCTTTAACGATTTTTTCATCAAGATTCTTTGGTGGAAAGAATATTTTCCAAAATTTGAGATATTGATACCATATCCCTTCCATACCTTCACAATACTCAATATTATAGCTTATCAGCTTAACCATGATATAAAACAAAAAGATAATCAGTATAAAATTGTTATTGAGTACTTATAAGGAGTCTCACTCTCATTTAAGAATACCATAACCGATTAATCTAAAACGGTCATCTACTCTTCTGGAGATGGTTATTCGATCTCCAGGATTTGCAGAAATTGGTTTTTTTAAAACACAAGTAGTATTTTTTTTGGAAGGATCAACAACTACACCTACGGTTGCTGCTGAGTTGCAATTCAACATTAAAACTTCATTCTTTGCTAAAGGTTTTACCTCTATTTCTTCCTTAGTTCCAACCACTCTCTCCAAAAGATGCGTCTCTATAGCTATTTGATAATGGATTGGAGGTAATTTTCCAGGAAGACCGACTATAGAACCGGTTAATGTATCAGACTTAACTATAGTAGGATCAAGTGTAGTTGCAAAAGCCATACTTCCACCAGGTAAAATTTCTTCGACTGGTTCTCCGCCAGAAAAAATATTGATGATTTTTGTTCTTAATGGTTTAGCAATTTTTCTATTCTTCTCCTCAACAATATAACCTGGGCTTATCTCAATCTCATCGCCAACCTTAAATTTGCCTTTCTTAACTGTTCCTCCTAAAATGCCACCAATCAATTTATCTGGTTTAATTCCCGGTTTATTGATGTCAAATGATCTTGCTACAAGCATAAGAGGATCATCTTCCAGAATCCTCTCAGGAGTTGGAATAGATTCCTTAATCGCTTTGATTAAAATGTCGATATTCACATTTGCCCTAGCGGAAATAGGAATTATCGGTGCATCTTTATAGTCAGTATTTTTTAAAAAGTTTTTTATTTCTTGATAATTCTTAAGTGCTTCTTCATGTGTAACAAGATCAACTTTGTTTTGTATTACAATAATGTTTTTTATTCCAGATATCTGTAAAGCCATAAGATGTTCCTTGGTCTGCGGTTGCGGGCATTTTTCATTAGCAGCAACTAAAAGCAAAGCTCCGTCAACTATCGCAGCTCCAGACAACATTGTTGCCATCAATGACTCATGACCTGGCGCATCAACCAAAGAGATTTTCTTGATAAATATTGTTGATTCATTACATTTCAGACATTTTTCTTTTGAAGTGTAATAATTACATTTTTCACATTTAAATATAGAAAAATCCGCATACCCTAAACGGATAGTTATGCCTCTTTTCAACTCTTCAGAATGGGTATCAGTCCATTTTCCACTTAATCTTTCTGTTAAAGTAGTCTTACCATGATCAACATGACCAACTAAAGCTAAATTCAGTTCAGGCTGTACAGATTTGTTTGTGGTCTCATCTATAGATTTATCTGTAGATTTGTTAACATTTTTTTTGGACGTTTTATTCTGTTTCAAATCGTCATCTTTCTTCTTTACCGGCATATTCATCCAAAAAAGAGACTTATTTATAAAAGTTTAGGGAGAATAATGGATGTAATTAAAAAAGAATGTATTAAATAACAAAATCGATTAAAGATTGATTGAAGATAGTTTAAATGTTCATAAAAACAACAAGTTTAAAAAACTCTTTTACATTCTTAACATCATAAAAATGCATGAAACCATCTTACCCGCACCCTAAAGGGCGGAGTTTGAAAAAAGAAGGTATCTAAACTACGCATTTTTAGGATGCAAAAATAGCCAAGCTGTGCCATTCATTCATTGACTAAAGTCAATGGTTTTCCGGCTATTTTTTGCATAAATAAAAATATTGTTTTAATTTAGAAGCATAGTTTAGAAATATAGTATAAAAAGAGGGGATAATGAATTTATACGAACTTATCAAGAATGTACAGCATAGAAAGCGGTTTAAAGAAATCTTATTGGTCTTCTCAGAACATGAATTTGGTTATATTATATCAAAGTTAAAATTACATGGTCATCTGCCATTCAAAAAAAGAATCTTAAATTTTATTTCTCGGGAAAAAAAAGTCAGCCAGCCGGAAAGATTAAGGCTTGCTTTTGAAAAACTAGGACCAACATTCGTCAAGTTTGGACAATTATTGTCGTTAAGACCAGATCTAATCCCAAAAGAATATGTTGATGAATTTGAAAAGATGCAGGATAAAGTGCCGCAATTTTCTTTTCAAACGGCTGAAAGGATAATTGAAGAAGAACTTAAACAGCCTTTAAACAAAGTATTTACTTCTTTTAACAAGAAACCGGTGGCTTCCGCTTCAATTGGTCAAGTATACAAAGCAAAAATAGGCAATAAGAACGTAGCAGTAAAAATACAAAGACCAGAAATTAGCAAAACAATCAAGAATGATATTGAACTGATGTATAGATTGGCTGTACTGCTTGAAGAGAATATTCCAGAACTGAAAAAATATCATCTTAAAGAAATTATCCATGAATTTGAAAAATGGACAATCAAAGAACTTAATTTTAAGATTGAAGCTTATTATGCAAAAAAAATTGCTGAGAACTCCAAAGGAGTCAGTTTCTTAAAGATTCCAAATGTATACTCAAATATATCAACAGAGAAAGTTTTAGTGATGGAATTTCTTGACGGTATACCTTTACATGAACTAAATAAAATTAAAAATAAAAAAGAAGTGAGAGAATTAATAAAAAATGGTTATTATGTTTTTCTTAAACAAGTATATATTGATGGATTATTTCATGCAGATCCTCATCCAGGAAACATCTTAATACTTAAGGATAACAAATTAGGTTTGATTGATTTTGGTATCGTTGGAAGATTCGATAAAAAACTTAAGCAAAATTCTTTAGACTTTTTCAGATGTATACTTAACAATAATCCAGAAAAAGCTACTGATATAATTTTAAAAATGAATATTTCTTCCGAAGAAATAAACAAAAATCAATTTTATTCAGAATTTAAAGAAATTTTTGAACCACTTCAATATACAACAATTGAAGATATCAAAACTAGTGAAATCATTAAAAATTCTTTATCCATTATTAACAAATATCACTTAAAAATACCTATTGATTTTGTTCTCTACGGAAAAACATTGATGACGCTGGAAGGAGTTACTCTTAAATATTATCCAGAGTTCAATCTTGTAAATGAATCAAAATCCATATTGAAAAAATTGATGAATCACACCAATTTCTTTAAAGAGATAATCAAAGATAGTAAAAGAAAAATATCCGAATACAAAGAACTTGCAGACACATTTCCTGAAACTGCTTTAGAGATATTGCAAAAAGCAAAGAACTTTAAATTAAATATTGATATTGAAGATGCCGATGTTAAAAATCTTACACAAGAGATAGAACGTTCATCAGGAAATCTTGCTTTAGGATTGATTATTGCTGCATTGATTGTTGCTTCTGCTTTAGTAAAGACAAGCACAGCAACATATATATATATTGCTGGTTTTATATTATCCGGAATACTTGCTTTATGGTTAGTTCATCGTACGATATTTGTTAAGATTATAAAAAAGAGGTAAGCAAAAAGCATAAAAGCTTTTTTGACCATCTTTTTTAATTAGCATAAAAAAGTAAAAAAGAGGTAAGCAAAAAGCATAAAAGCTTTTTTGACCATCTTTTTTAATTAGCATAAAAAAAGAGGTGAAA
>JAHJGQ010000017.1 GCA_018824365.1 Nanobdellota archaeon
ATATTTTTATTATAATTTTTATCCTATATAAATTCAAACAACTCTTCTAAATTCAATTCTAATCCAACAACAGGAACTGCTAGATTCCAATTAACTATCACTTGAGGATCAATCTCACCAATCACACCAATGTTCTTACTTTTAACATAAATTTCTCCAATTCTTCCATCAATGTAGCTTGGATGTTTGCTTTCTTTTACGGAATATTCTATTCCTAATGAACTCATCAGAGCATCTAATATTTGTTTTATCTCAGTAAAATCGGTTTTTTCATGGCATAATGAGATTGTAAGCATGTTTTTCTCACAAACGCCGGTTTCAAATTTTTTATCTAAATTGAATATCCTGCCTATTTCAAAGATATTTTGTGGGGATTCATTATGTTGATTTTCACTTAAATTTTTCATCAAGCTTGGAAGTAAAGAATTTCTTAGATGGTTGTAATCACCAAGCGCATTCTTGAGCGAGACTGTTTCTTTCTCGAGTAGCATTTTATAATTTAGTTCTTCTTTGGTCATAAGATGGTAATTCTTAACTTCTAACAAACCAAACCCAATAAGAATTTCTCTCACTTTTCTAAAAAATTTCTCAGAGGGATTTTCTTCTCCAATAGTTGCTATGTTCGGGATATCTTCTTCAAAGTTTTCATATCCATAAGCAATTGCAACATCTTCAACTAAATCAACTTGATGAAGAATGTCTGTCCTATATGCAGGAATTAATACTTCTCCTTTTTCATATCCATAACCCATTCTAGCCAATAATTCTATACATTCTTTCTCAGGCAAACTTAATCCTAATCTTTTATTGATGTAACCCAGATCAAGCTTCATTCTTTCTGGAATTAAATTTGGGCTAATTTTCTTTTCTTTTCCATATTCTAATTCTAAAGAATGAATCTCTCCACCCATATCTGCTAAGGCAGCTACAATGATGTTCAAACATTTACTTAATACATTGTAATCAAAACCTGAACATTCGATGAAAACGTCTTTCGTATTTTCATCAATTCTTCCAGTAAGATGACTGTTAATTATTGGAGGCATGCTTAAGATTTTTCCGGCAGCATCAATAAAGAAAGGAAATTTGTCTAATCCTTCAAGGAGGTGCCCGAATTCTCTACCCGCTTTGTGCTGGGAAAGTATCTGTAATCCAGTCATCTCCTTTTCAGATTCTAAAGGTTGAAATTTAATCTTGTTTGGGTTGTCCGCTTTATAGGTAACAGGGAAAGTTATTTTTTCCATAGGATAGATACCTATGGCAGCTTTTTTTCTATTCCTACCAAAAGTGATGTGTAATTTTTCTTGAATTTGAATAATTTCTTTGATTTTTTCATTATCAAACTTAAGACTTTTCACGATTGCACAAGCAGTATAAGGTCGAACATCTGTTACAGAATTTTCAATGATTATTTTTTGTCCACTTTTTTTGAGCTGATATTCTCTCAATCCTGTTTTCACACCAATAAAAGAACTAAAAGCTCTTGCAAAACCTTGTTCGGAAAGAAGATCAGGACGATTAGGAAATATTTCAACTTGTATCTCGTTTCCTTCAATCTTTTCCAAATCAGTTCCCAGCATACTAATGCGATCTTTTAGTTCTTCAAGAGGAAGTTCTTTTCCTACTAGCTTTTCAAATATTTTTTTGTTTAAGGTTATTGTTGGCATGTGTAAAAATCCTCTTGGTTTTTGGCACCACCCTCTTACTCAAAATCATAAGCAAATTTTTAAGTTTTTGTTTTTTTAAATTGATGTTGGGACGTCAATAAATTCAACTTCTACATTGAATTTTTCTTTTAGCAAAGGCATTAATGCTTTTACTCCCCACACTTCAGTTTCATAATGTCCTCCAAAGATTACGTTGATTTTATTCTCTTTAGCAAAATGGTAAGCAAAATGTAAAGGTTCTCCAGTAATGTATAAGTCGGCTTTAATCGCTACAGCTTGAAATACATCTTTAGAAGCACCGCCGGAAACAATGGCAATTTTTTTAATCTTATTTGGACCAAAATCCAATGATTGGGTTTTAATGTTATTTTCTTCTAATCTTCTTTTAACTTCTTCCAAGGATGTTTCTGCGTTCCCAGAAAATCCGATGGTCTTGCCGTTGTGATAACCAAAATTTTTAATTTCCTGAAGATTGAGCATTTCAGCCAACTTGATGTTGTTGCCATATTTGTTGTGCATATCTAAAGGCAAGTGGGCAGCATAAAGAGCTAGATTGTTGTCCATTAGATATTTTATTTTTTTGTAAGTGTCCCCTTTGATGAACTTTATACCATCCCAAATCATCCCATGATGAACTACAAGCATTTGACAGCCAGATATAACAGCTTTTTCGAATGTTTCTATACAAGCGTCAACAGCAAAACCTATTTTAGTTATTTCTCCGGTATTTTCTACTTGTAAACCGTTGCATGAGTTATCTTCTATACTATTTATATCCAGTTCTTCATCCAGTAATTTTGATATCTGTTCTACTTTTACCATTTTATTTTAACCATATCTTCATTTCTCTGATTTGTTTAAGATCATTTTTGTATAAGTCTCGAATGTCTGTGATGTTAAAATACCCAGCTAAAATCCTGTCTATTCCAGGCCCCCATGCAAGGATAGGAATATCTTTTCCTAATAATGGTTTTACTACTTCGGGTCTTAACACTCCTGCAGCAATAAATTCTATCCATTTTTTATGGACTGGATCGTAAACATCTCCCTCTACTGAAGGTTCCGTATAAGCGAAAAAAGCAGGTCTAAACCTTACTTTTGGATACCCCATCTTTTTAGCGAAATTTCTTAAATAACCTAATAGATGTCTGAAATTAACGTTCTTATCAACAACAATCCCTTCAGTCTGATTAAATTCAAAGAGGTGCGACCAGTCTAATGTTTCGTTACGGAAACATTTGCCGATTGCAAAGAATTTTGCTGGTAAATCTTCTTCTTTTAATTTTGCAAGTGTTTGAGATGTTAATATGGTCGTATGTGTTCTCATCAATATTTTTTTTGCTTCTTCTGGGTTCCATTTGTATTGCCAGCCTTTACTTCCAGTATTGCCTCCATTTTCATGAGCAGCTTTAACTTTGTTTACCAGTTCTTGTTCAGGTAATTTACCTTTCCCTACGCTTTCATCTAAATAAAATGTGTCTTGCATTTCCCTGACTGGATGATCCTGTGGTGTGAATAAAGCATCAAAACACCAAAATGACGTGGTGGTCATGTTTCCAGTCATCTCTTTAAATCCCATTTCAATCCAAACTTCCTTACCATAATCTAAAGCCTGATTAACGAAATGTTTCTTTCCAGGATATCTTTTAGGCACGTTGATTTCAACATCGTAAGCACGAAATTGTTTGTCTTTCCAATTTCCTGTTTTTAACATTCCGGCAGTTAATCGATTGACTACTTCTCCACCCAAGTCTACAGATGCAAGTTTTTTTCCAATTTCAGTAAGTTCAATTGTAATAAGCCTGACTTCTTCAATCTTTAAGATATCTTTTCTTTTTTTTAACTCATCAAAAGCAAATTTGTCGATATCTTTGATTTCTTCTAGATCTAAAGGGAATTCTTTATTGATAAATTGCTCTTCAAATGTTGGTTTGTCCAGAACTTTCTTGCCTTGTTCTGTTATCTTTACTTGAAGCACTTCTCCTTTTTGCACTTCAATTGCAAGTTTTCTTTTTAATAGGCCAAGGCAGGCGTTAACTTCTTCTCTGCTCAACTTAGATTTCTTTGTTATGACATTTAATCCTTTATAATCATCAGAAAGTGCATTAAGAAAAGCTTTTTCAGGAAGACCTTCTTTTTTATAGCGCAGTCCATTTCTATCTAAAGAGACGATTTTCTTCTTTTCTGTACTTATCTTAAGAAGACTCTTGTTTTCAAGCCACTGTAAAGCTCTGGTTACTTCGACTTCTTTTAATTTAGATTTTTTTACAATAATTTGCAGTTCGTTTTCTTCTTTTAGAATTGGTAATACAACTCTTTCTAAAGGATGAAGTTTAGCGGTAAGGTTCTTAATATCCATGGATATCTATAATTATGACTTATTTATAAAATTAACTTTGTAATATCTCTAAAAATACTCTTTAATGATAATGAATAGTAATAATAAATCGTAATAATAAATCATAAAATAAGAAATGATAAAAATAAAACAAGATAAAACAAAAAGAAATAAAACTTATTTCGAGTTCCACATGGAGTTAAACATCTGATCCATGGCGGTAGTGAAATAAGGGGTCTTAACCCAAACTCCAAGATCATAAGAAGGATGAACATCTTTGTCATCAAGCATCATAAAGACTAAATCTTTTCCATCAACCGTCATAAATCTTGAATTGATCTTATTATTATGTTTGACTTCAGCAAGACCATTTAGACTATCCACTATCTTTTTGTTTTCTTTAGTAATAGGTGCAGAAATCCTAATCTTAACACCTCTTTTCTTTGCTTTCTCTAAAGTTGGCCGCAATCCTTCCATTTTACGCATGAAACCTTTTTCGGTTGTAACCAGATTAACATTTTTTTGTGAATCCTTAATCAGAAGATCTAAATGGTTGTAAAGATTATTCCTTCCTCTAAGGCAACTGCTTATGTCGTTAGGATCAACTAAGCTGATTCCATTATTATGTAAAGTCTCCAGTTCACTAAGAAGATCAGAACCTTTAATTGTATCCAGTCTTTTTACTTTTTCTTGAGCTTCCATATTCATGTTCTTTTTAACCCGATCTACAACTTCAGTTGGAGGTATAGCAATATACTTGATCGGTTTTCCTAATTTCATAACTACGAAGCCCTTCTTCTCAAGAGATTCCAGTACATCATAACTTCTTGAACGAGGAACATCTGCAATATCTGATAATTCTCCCGCAGTAGAAACACCTCTGCTCAAGAGAGCAGCCCATAGTTTAACTTCGTATAAATTCAAATCAAAATAACGCCTTAGCTGACTTAATAACTCATCCTTTACAATCATTTTTCAAACCCCTCCTCTTTTTTGGAACTCTTCCTTGAAACTCTTTATTAAAACAAATAATGTATTTGTTACTATGTTATCAGTAAAAAGAACTACTATTAAAAGGTTGTGGTTTTGCAAAATATACTCTTTGTTTGTTTTTTTAAACTTTTTAAAGACGTGAAGAATTAATTTTTCAATTTAGGTATATGTTTTATATCTTAAGATTGCCGCAATTCCTCCCAAGCCATTTAATTTTTTACCACTATCATTTTTTGAAGAAATAACATGTATCTCCCCTTTTAAAGCATCAACACTCTTCATACATTCATCCACTTCTGCAAACTGTTTTGCGTTCCTTTTTTGTTGGATGAAATTGTCTGTAATCAAAAGTTTGCTGACAGCTCCAGAATCAATAGACTCTTTAACTTCTTTCCAACCATATGAGGCTTTATCTTTTTTATTGATTTCATTTAACAGTTCTTCTATAAGCAATAGTTCTACTCTTGCTCTACTATCTTTCAATTGATTAGATAGTTCAGGGTGTCTTAAAACTTCATCCAACGATCTTTCACTGATGTCAGAGCAGCTTGCAAGAACGATTTTCTTTTTTAATTCAGCAGAAGCTATCTTCTTAAAGAGATCCTCTTTGTAGAAAGCTGGTGAAGCAAGTATTATGCTTTCGGGGTTGTATCTTCCATCATAGGTTTCTAATGCTTTGATCAGTTCAATCTGAAAATCTTTCTTGATCTCCACTTTTTTTGCTTTCTTCTGAACTTCTCCTGTTATTTTTGCAAGGATATCATAACCAAATTTCTTTGTAAGGGCAAACAAAGCTTCTTCTCGATCAAATAAGCAAAGTAAATAATTATATTTTTTTTCGCAAGCTTCTTTTAGTTTCTGCTTATGATATTCTAACCAACGAACCTTCTCTAAAAAGAACTCACTTCCTTCTTCTAATGAAATGGAATGGTAACTATCTTTTGGTATGTCCTCCGGACCTTCTTTTATTTTTCCATTTACCCTAAGTGTAGATTCAGTTAAGTCAACAGTTTCTGCTTCAATTTTTAGTGTCAGGGTTTTCTTGACAGTTTTAGCATTCTCTCCTTCCCCTATCTTTATTTTCCTAGTGGTCTTTCCTTTTACAAAATCTCCTATATCAATAAGATGGCTTAAGTACCAGATATCATCCAGGTCGTTAATCTTAATCTTGGCTACTCCTTTCTTAAAATCAGCATTTATGACGTCCATGTATATATGAAAATAAGTATCTTTATAAAAATGTTGGGACTTATATGGTGGTGTAGTATCACGTTTTTAGTTCGCATATAATACTTCACTTTGGTGAAGTCTGATGTATGAACTGAATTTTAAGAAAAGAGTATGGATTGTTAAACAGCACTTAAGAGGAATCTCAACTTCAAAAGTAGCACTCAGCCAATC